>JANOAZ010000219.1:0-30342 GCA_031411395.1 Chthoniobacteraceae bacterium | reverse complement strand
GGCAGTTTCTTGATGAAGAGCGTCCCGCCAGGCTGCGCCTTGGTGAACGTGTCGGTAATTCTGATCGCCAGCTTCCGACCGGCATCTGCCTGGAGATCGAGCACGCCGGCCCCGCTGCCGACGGTGAAGGTATCGATCGTCTCGAGCGTGTCCGCTGCGCCATTGCCGATGAGTCTCACCGTGCCGCCCGAGATACTCAGCGCGATTGGGTTTTCACCCTGTCCCCCGAGGCGGTTGTTGGTATTCGCCGCCGCATTATCCAGGGTCAGCGCAGCACCGGCGAGGACCCTGTTCGTGCCGAAGGTGGTTCTGGCTGCTCCGGCATATTTCACCGTGCCGCCCTGGAGGGAGAAGATGGCCGTCGAGCTACTATCGGCGCCGCTTAGGGTCAGCGTGCCCGTGCCGATCTTGGTGATGTTGGCCGTGTTCGGAATGCCGTTGCCGAAGCGGGCGAAACGTCCGGCGAAAGCCGTGTCGGTCCCATCGAACCCAACCGTCAGCGTCTGGCTGCTGGTCGAGCTGTTCGTGATGACGCTCCCGGCCTCACCGCTGAGCGAACCCACGAATCCGGGGCCCGTCAGCAGATTGACCCAGGCGCCCGTCCGCAGATTCAGATTGGCAAAGCGTGCGCCGCCGCCGCCGGCGCTGCCAAACTGGATGCCGCCGGCCTGAACATCGAGCTGTCCGGAAAAGAGCATTAGCGCATTGAGCTGGAGGATGCCGCTTCCGGTCTTGGTGATGCCCCCGGTGCCGCTGCCGATGGCAGAGATGCCGAGCGAGGCAAGGGTGGGGGCGACCGACACGCCGTTGAACATCACGGCGTCCACCGCAAACGGGATGCTGACCGCGTCGGGCAGGAGGAGGCGGCCAGTGATCTGAGACGTCGTGGCGACATTCGAGGAGGTGGCGGTCACCGAACTGCTCGCGGGCAAGGCCAGCACGCCGCCAGTGCTGAGCGTCGGATTGCTGGTTCCGCCCGCATTATTGAAAGCCAGGCCGGCCAGGGTGTTGTTTCCCACGAGATTGAGCGTGGCAGAGCCATTGAGGGTCACCACATTCGTGGGTGCGACCTGACCGGACTGGGTCGTCGTCACCGTCGCGGCGTTGATAGTGAGACCCCCGGCGGGGAAGACTACCGCTCCTGCCGCGGCGCTGGCGGTGTTGACGGTGACTCCGTTGTTCACCGTCGTGCCGCCGGAGTAGGTGTTATCGCTCTTGGCAGCCAGCGCGACCGTGCCGCTACCCGAAATGACCAGCGACACGCGGCCCGTGGCCGCGTTGTCCACAATCTTCGAATTGATGGTCAGCGTGTTCGCTCCATTGTAGATCACGAGCTCGGTCGGAGCGGCTGTCGTCCCCGCAGTCAACTGCCCCCGGGTATCCACCGGACTCGTGCCGATACTGGCGCTCGTGCCGCTATGAATCAGTCCGCCACCGGCGATCGTCAGCATGGTGGTGTCTGAAGGAAACGCGCCAATCCCGGCTCCCACTAGATTGAGGGTATGGATCGTCAATCCCCCCGCCGGCAGCGTCCCCGTGGTGGTCAGGCGGATGTTTTGCGTCGGCTGATCGAGCCCAGGCAAAGCCGTACCGTCGTAAGGGGCAAACCCCGCGCCGCTCAGCGGGCCGACTCCCAGCGTGGGAACGTAGCTGGCGAACTCCGGCGCAAACGAGGGGCCGGTCACGATGGCCCATGGCCCGATGAGGTTATTGGACAGAGCCGGCGCGATCGTGAACAGGATCCGCGGCCCATTTCCGATCAGGCCGAGAGGGCGGGGGGCCGCATTCGTCTGTCCGGCGAAGTACACCACCCCGCCCGCTTCCCGGGTGAGGCTGGCGCCGACACCATCGCCAAAGGTGAGATCGGCCGAGAAGATGCCCGTCGCCGCCAGCCCACTGCTGGCATCGGCAAGGATCGTGGAAAGGCCCGCCGCGACGGTGAGATCGCCCATCGTCTCCCGCGTCTCGGTCTGTGGCCGGCCGGCCAGCGTCAGTCCGGCGCCGCGCAGGATTACGGGTGCGGAGTCCTTGACCCGATCGGGCGAATCCATCGTGCCAGTGCTGCCATTGTTGAGGAGCAGCGTGGCGAAGCTGATGTCCACCGCGGACGTGCCCGAGAGGGCGGCGTCGTCGCGGAGGATCGTGGTCCCGCCGTTGATCTGAGTGACGCCGCTGTAGTTCTGGTCGCTGTAGAAGGTTGCCGTATTCTGGCCGCTGCGCGAAAAAGCGACAGGTCCCTGGATCGAGCCCGCCCAGTTGCGCGCGGTGTTATCGTAGTTGGCCACCAGCGTGCCGGCGCCCGTGCTGCTCGTCACCACTCCGCCGGCACCCGCGACTGCGCCGTCGGTGAAAAGCGCCTGCACCCACTGCGAGTTGCCCGCGAGATCCAGCGTCGCACCCGGGCCGAGCTCGACCTGGTTATTCGGGAAGAGCGTATTGCCCCCGCTGGCCAGCCGCAGCGTTCCTTGGTTGACCACGGTCATGCAGTTGAAGGAATTGGCGCTGAACCCAGGGAAGGCGCCCGATTGCGGTCCGGAGAGGATCAGGAGCCCCGCGCCGGCCTTGATCAGACCCGCCACCGTCGCTCCATTGCCTCCGGTCAGGGAACTGGAGATAGCCAGACTTGTCGCCGCCCCCGGCGTCCAGATGTTGAGCGGTGGATTTGTCGCGGGCGCGCTGAGGCTGCCGCCGGAAATCCCCGCATTCCCCGGAAGGGCGAGAATGCCGCCGCTCAATAGAATCACTTGCTGCAATCCCACCATCGCCAGCCCGCCTGCATTTTGCAGCGTGGCCGAGTTGAAGATCATGGTGCCGTTCAGCGCGCGCGGCGCGGACAGGTTTAAATTCGAGTACGCGGCGAGCGTTGTCCTCATCTCCGTGGACCGCAGCGCGCGAAGACCGGCGGTCGCGGAGTCTGCCGTCGCAAAGGAGGTGCCGACGCCATTGGCCGTGTCCGTATCGACCAGCGCCCAGGGCAGGATGCCCTTGGCCGGGGTATTTGGCGTTCCGGTTTGGCCGTCGAATGTGAAGCCTCCGGTGGAACTGATCACCTGCGCCACATTCGCCGCGAGTGCGTTACCGAGATTCGTCCCGCGGAAGAGCACCGACGCCGCCGTCGGCCCCGTGACGGTGAACTGCGTTGGCGCCACATCGTTGATCGCCGCGTTGAAGGCGAGCACCGCTTGCCGCCCGGTCCCCGCGGTGATGGTGATCGTGCTCAGTCCACGGCTGAAGACCGCCGGGCCGGGCGTCAGCGTCTCCGATGTACTCCCGTTGCTGCTCCCGATCAGATCCAGCGAACCACCGGTAAAAGTGATCGCCCGGCTCGACAGCCGATTGGCGACTGGAGTGCCCGAGTCATCGACCACCAGCCGGCCCCCGGGAGTGAGCGCGATCGTGCCGGTCCCCCCTATTTTCGTCTCCGCGCCCGTCAGAAAAAAGACGCCCGCGTCAACCACGAGCTTGCCCGTCCAGCCCGTGCTGCCGACGCCCAGCGTCGCGGTGCCCGAGCCGATCTTGGTGACTGTGCCGATCGTGCCCGCGAGTGGCGTGGTGATGAGGCTGAGATTCCCCGCGCCCGCGAGGACCAAGCTCCTCACCGTGGCATCCGAGGAAGCAATCCCGCCACTGATCCGCAGCGTGCCACTGCTCGATCCGATGACCGTACTGTCGGCGGAAAGTGAAATGGCCCCGGTCCAGAGGTTGTCGCCGGAGACGTTCTCCAGCGCTCCGCCCGTGTCGATGCCTCCATTCGAAAGCCGGATCGGATAGGCATGGTAACTCGTCCCCGTGCCGGACAATTGGAGCGCCGCCCCGGGGTCGGTGATCGTCACCACGGGTTGCCCCGCCACATGCGTCGTGTTGCCCAAGCCCGCCGCCGTTTTCAGACGAATCGCCCCGGCGTTGATGGTGATCGCGCCGGCCCAGGTGGCTACGCTGTCGCCTCCGAGTTCGAGCACGCCGAGGCCGTTCTTGTGGAGGGAATTTGCGGCAGGGGTAGCACCGTCGAAGTTCAGACTCGCATTCAGCGTCAGCAGGTTCCCTTGGGTCACCTCAAACTGGTTGATCGACTGATTGAGGGAGAAGATGCGATTCGTGGAAAACGTTCCGATCGCTCGGAACCCGTCGATCACGCTGAATCCGTTCAACGTCACGTTGTTGCCTGCATTGCCCAGCGCACCATCGGAACCCGCGGCGAGATCCCCATTTTGGATGTCGATGATGCCGCCGACGCCTCCAAACGTGTTCCCGGCATTTTCCAAGACCAGCGTTCCGCTGCCTGTCTTGATCAGGCCCACCCCGCTGACGCTGGAGACCACCCCGACCAGCGCGAGACCCTGCACCACGTTGGAAGCTTGCGACCCGGCGACATTGATTGTGGAAGGCAGCGCCTCGGTGAAAGAGGTTGTGCCGTCAAAACGCGCACCGAAGCCGTTGTTCCCGGTCACGAGCAGCGCCTGACTTCCGAGCGAAAGGTTGCCGAAGGAAATCGTCTTGTTCAGGGCCTGCGCGGCAGCCTGTTTGCTCACGGTGATGCCGCTATTCGCCCCATCCAGCGTCACGTCTTTGGAAATGGCGATGGTTTCCTGCCTACCTGTTCCATTCCCGTCGGCCTGGAAGCTGAACGTCCCGCCATTCAAAGCGACGGTCGCGTTGCCGCCGAGCGCTCCGGTGCCCTGAAGAAGGAGGGTTCCGCCGTTGATGGCCGTTTTGCCGGCCCAACCCTGCGTGCCGCTCAAGGTCAGCGTTCCCATTCCACTCTTGGTCACGATTCCGGTGTTCGTGATCGGGATTGAGATCGTCAGGGAATCAGTGCTCAAGTCGGTGCGAACGACGAGTTCATTCCCGACGCCACCGGCCGTCACGGTTCCAGCGCCCACGATGCTCCCCGCGACCGCGCCCGTCTTCAAAATGCCACCCGCGCCAGCTCCGGAATCGATGGTGAGGATCTGGCCGGCGGCCACCGTCAGAACGTTCGAACCGGCCATGTTGAGGGAGAGAATGCCCGTCGAGGCCGCGAGCGCGACCGCCCCCGCGCCCGTGGTTTGCATGTGTTTGGCGGCGGTCAGGTTTCCTGCGGTGATCGTCGCCCCATTGTCCCCTGGGTAAGCGATCGTCCGCACGAAATTCGCTGCGTCATACCAGGCGAAGCCCGTCGTGGTGGCATTGGCCTGCGCAAAATAACCCGCGCCGAGAAACGTATTCGCCGTGGCCCCGGCCGTGAACGCGATCTTCGCATTGCCGGCAAACGTGGCGGTATTGCCGTTCACCCAAAAGAGCCCGGTCGCGCCCGGTTGGCGAGCCGTGAGGCTGGAGAAGGTGAGGGGGGAGTTGATATTCACCGACCGCTCATTGCGGACGATGCCGTCCCCGGCGGAAAAGGTCAGCGTCCCGAGGGAGCGGCCTGCGGGGGAAATTGAAGTCGTATTGTCGTGCCGGAACGTGCTGCTGCCCGTGAAAGTCAATGAGGCCGTGGGAGGCGGCCCAGGCGTGGAGAAACCCGCGCTGGCTTGCAAGGTCCCGCTCCGCACGACCATTCCGTCGATGGCCGGTACGACGGTGGGCGCAAGGATCCAGCTTCCCGAACCGGTCTTCACCAGGTACAGCGCGCCGCCGGTCTTGGTGATCGCGCTGGCGAGGGTGTTGGCATTCGAGCTCTCGCCGGACAGGATCAAGTTCGCCACGCGGCCCGCGCCCGCGCCACCGTTGTTGAAATGGATCGAACTGGAGGAGGTCAGCGAGAAGGTCGTGCCGGCATCCGCTCCGAACACGATATTGCGGGTGGTGTTGTCGTTCACCGCGGCATTGACCGTGATCGCCCCGGTATAGCTGTTCACGCCGGGCGCCACCACCGTTCGCAACACGCCCCCCAGATTCGAACCGGCCAACGTCGAGACCGGCGTCAGGGCCGTGCCGGGAGTGTTGAGCGTCAGCGGTTCCGCGACGACCACGCCGCCGGTCAACTCCAAGCCGCCGGTGGTCTTGATCGTCGTGCCGGCGCTCGTGGCACCGAGCAAATTCGCGACCGATCCGGACACCCGAATCGCCCCGGCATCGATCATGATCGCGCCCGTCCAGGCTGGCTGCGCCACCGTCAGAACGAGCGTCCCGAGATCGCTCTTCACCAATCCATTCGTGGCCACGGGAAGCGCAAAGGCAGCGCCGAGTGTCAACGTATTTCCTTGCGACACGCCGATCGTATTCGTCGCTTGGGCGAGGCGGAAAATCTGCGGCGCGAGGAATGTCCCGGTCGCGGAAAATGAGCCGCCGTCGAGTCGCACCGTATTCGCCGCCCCGCCGAGCGCCTCGCTCGTCGCACTTCCGAGGATGCCACCCTGCACGTCGATCACACTGCCTGTGCCGCCGAAGGTGTTGCCCGGATTGGCGAGCACCAGCTTGCCGGCGCCGCGCTTGACCAGGTCCGCCGCGAGGTTGCTCGTGACCAGGCCATCGAGTCGGAGGATGGCGCCCGAGACGACTTCGATCGTATTGGTGGCCTGCCCGAGCGCGACGTTGCGGGGCGTGGTCATCGAGGCTGTGGCGAGCAGGCCAGCCGTCGTCTCGACGGCATTGAGCAGGATGGAATTGGCCGGGTCTCCCAGAGCGCCATTCGCGGCGATGGAGAGTACGCCTTGCTGCAATTCGATCATCGCGCCCGCCCCGCCGAAAGTGTTGCCGCCATTGCCCAGCTCGAGCGTCCCGGTGCCGCGTTTGATCAACCCGACGGGAAATCCGCCGCTCGCCACCGCACCGGCCAGAGTCAGCGCCCGAGCCGTCCCGGACGCCTGCGTCCCGGTCACATTGAACGTCGCCGGAAGCGCGTCGGTGAAGGTCGTCGTCCCGGCAAATCGAATGGCATAGCCGCTGATGGGATCGGCCGTGAAGACCTGATTGCCAATCGTGAGAGTGCCGAGAGTCAGGAGGCTCGACACCCCGGCACTGACCCTTCCAAAAGCGACTCCACCGGTGCCTGTGACGGTCACGTTCTTGGACGTCGCGACATCGGTATCGGAGAGCAACTCGTAAGTTCCCCCGGCGAGCACGATCGGCGCGGTGGTGGTTCCCAACGCGCCAGGTCCTTGGATGGTCAACTTCCCGCCGTTGACGTAGGTCGTCCCCGTGAATGCATTCGCGCCATTGCTGAGGATGAGCCTGCCATCGCCGCTCTTGGTCAACGCCCCGGTCGCCGCGCTGAGCGGCGCGGAAATGACCAGCGTATCCGCCGCGGCATCCGTGCGGATGATCAACTCCCGATTGAGATCGGAGGAAATGCCCGTGCCGCTGATCGTCGCAGTGCCGCCCCCGACTTTGAGGATGCTCCCGACATCCGCCAGCGTCCCCGAGCTTCCGCCGGCTGCGATCGTCAGCAGCCCATTCAGCGGGATCGTAAAAGCGCCGGTGATGGCCAGGGACCGGATCGTCGCGGCGGCCTGATCGCCGAGCGTGCTGGTCACCCGCAGGTGAGCGTCCGTAGGAAACTGCGCCGCCATTCCGGAAATCGTCAGCGCGTCTGGATCGCCGCCGTCGTAAACCAGCTCGCGCACAAACCCGCCCGCATCGTTGAAAGCAAAGCCGGCGAAGCCGCCCTCCGATTTCGCAAAATATCCCGGCATGAACCCGGTGCCGACGCCGACCACGCTGATTCTCGCGTTCGTGCTGAGGCTCGCGAGATTTCCGGCTCCGAAGTTTCCGTTCGCCTGAAAAAGCCCCGTCGCTCCCGCCGCTCGGGTGAGCGACCCAAACGTGAGTTGCACATTCTGCGCTTCGGTCCGCTTGACGTTCACCACCCCGTCGCCTCCCGCGCTTCTCAGCGCGCCCAGTTGGGAGGTGGTCGCGCCGACCGCGCCGGAATTATCGACCAGCAAGACGCCGCTGCCGGCAAACGTGATCGGAGTCGTGGCCCGGAGCGCGGTTTGCGTGCTCTTCATCTGCAACGTCCCACTGCGGATCTTGATTTCCCCCGTGGCCAGCGGAGTCGCACCAGCGTAATTCAGCGTCAGCGTGCCCCCATTGCCATTGAGTGTGATCCCATTGCCGGCCAACCGGGATGTGATGGTCGCGTTCACCGCGGCGCCGGTGCGGTCATGAAGGTTCACGATCGCGTTCGCGCCGAGCGTGAGATCGCTGCCCGTGAGCACGTAGTCCGAAGTATTGAAAACGAGATTCCCCGCGGTGATTGGCATCCCGAGATTCACAGTGCCCGTCGCCCCGGCGAAGACCGCGGTGTCGAGACCGGCGTTATTCCAACTTGTGACTGCGCTGCGGCCGCTCCACCAGTTCGAAGCCGTCAGATGATCCCATGTGCCACTGCCCCCGATGCCGGCGCCGGAGGCGGCATTGTTCCCGCCCATCGCGTCCCTATCCCACGTCAAGGTAGCGCCGCGCGAAGCGGCGGAGAGCGCGGCGGCGATGACGATGGCCGAAGAAAGCTGGGCGAGCGAAACGCGCAGCGGGCGCAGCCTCGGATCGCGGGGTGCGCGCATCATCTCGGTTGTTTTTGGGGGGAGGGAGAAAGTCTAAAAAGGAACGAACGGCATTCGTCGATCCTGGCGGAGTGTCAAGACCTCCGCCCTGGCAGAAAGTGGGTCCGCCGGGAAGGCATCGGTCTCGAACTCTGCCGCGGCTATCCCGCGATCGCTGCGGCCTTCTTCATCTCGTCGCTCCGATCGATCGTCTCGGTGAGAAGTGCGGGGACGGTCGGCAAGGCTTGGGCGCGGAGGAAGATCTGGTAGCTGAAGAGGCCGGGCAGCAGCTTGATGAAAAACTGGTTCAGTCCGACGAGGAAACGACCGAGCGCATTATCGCCGACGGCCTTGGGAAACGGCGCGGGAATTCCCCGGGTTTCGAGGACTTTGTAGCCCGTCTGATCGAACAACTCCTTGAGCGAGCGGAAGGTGAAAAGGCGGGTGTGGGTGCGGTCGAGAATGCCTTTCCGGCCATAGTTGAATTGACCGAGGAGCAACGCGAAGCGGGTGACAAAGAAGCCGATGTTCGCCGTGGTCAGCACGATCTCCGGGCGGGTGCGGCCCGTGGCGGAGCGCAGCGTTTCCATGAAGACCTCGGGGTCATGGAGATGCTCGATGACATCGAGCATGAAGATCTGGTCGAAGCTCGAAACCGGGACCGGAAACTCTTGCACATCGAGATCCCAGCGGGTGAGTTTCACGTTCGGCGCGGGTGCGGTGGCGGGCACGTACTGGTCGATGCCGGTGACTTCGGCGGCCCGCTTCGCGAGTTCCGCGGCGACGTAGCCTTGTCCGCAGCCGATATCGAGTACGCGCGCGCCGGGCTTCACTGCATCGATGGCGGCGGTGTGCGACGAGGCAAAGCCCAGCTTGAGATCGTAGGTGAGTTCGACCTGCCCGACGTCGAACTTCCGATCGTAGAGCAGGTTCATCTCGTGGCACTTCGCCCGGAACATCGTCTTGCAGATGTCCCACGCATACTTGAGCCCGTTCACATGGCAGATTTCGTCGCCGTAGAAGGTTGGGATGGGAATCTCGACGATGCGGAATCCCGCAAAGTGCAGTTGCACGATGATGTCGGTGTCGAAGTGGAAGTCGTTCGAGTTTCTCTCGAAAGGAATCCGCGCCAGCGCCTTGGTGGAATAGAGCCGGTAACCGCTATGAAACTCGCTCAAGCTGGAGCCGAGCATCCGGTTCTGGAAGGTCGTCAGCACCTGATTCCCGACCCATTTGTAAAGTGGCATGCCGCCTTTCAGCGCGTCCTGTTTGTTGATCATCCGCGAGCCGAAGACGGCCTCCGCTTCATCCCGAATAAATGGCTCGAGCAATACCGGCAGCTTCTCCGGCGCATACTGTCCGTCGCCGTGGATGAGCGCCACGATGTCGAAGCCCTGGTCGATCGCGTAGCGGTAGCCGAGCTTCTGGTTGCCGCCGTAACCTTGATTTACCGGGTTGCGGAGGATCGTGATCTTAAAGTCACTCGTCGTATCCTCGCGCCTCAGCCCGGTGCTGAAGGTCGCGTCCTTCGACGAATCGTCGATGATGAGGACCTCGACGTTCGCGGTGTGCAGCTCGACGGGAATGCGGTCGAGCACGCTCTCGATGGTCTTTTCCGCGTTGTACGCGACGACGAAGATCAGGACGCGTTTGCCGGAGAACTCGAAGGGCATGGTGTGTGACATAAGGGCGCCGGGCGCGGGTTGCAAGACGCATGGCGCTGCCGTGCATTCAATCCGATCTCATAAAGAAAACCCGGCTTCGAACCGTAATGGTCCGAAAGCCGGGTCTCCGTGGTTGGGGCGGCCTGTGCCGCTGAGATCAGTCCGCGAGGATCGGGCCGGTGCCTTTGTCGCGGGGACGTTCGTCCTTGGTGGTGGGCTGGCTCATGTCAGGGGAATCTAGCTGCAGCCCTGGCTGGTGCCGCACTCGGTGCAGCAGCCGCAGGCGCCGGCACGGATGACTTTGCTCGAGCCGCAGTTCGAGCAGGTGATGTCCATAAACATGTTGCCGATGGCGGCCTTCACCCGGTCGGCGTGAGTCTCGGGCGCGCCGTTGAGGTGCGGCTGGCCTTCGTTCCCGGTTTTTTGGGTGATCACGTCGATGATGCTCGGCGTTTCGCGCGGCAGATCGGAGACGGGACGGTTGATGGAGGCGCGGTCGATGGCAGCGAGTTCCTTCATCGGAAGCTCGGTCTGGCCCCGGTTCGGCGAGGTGGCTTCCTTGTAACCCTTGATGAACTGGCATCCGAGCCAGCGGAAGATGTAATCGGTGATGGAGGTCGCGTTGCGAATGTCCGGGTTGCGGGTGAAGCCGGACGGCTCGAAGCGCTGATACGCGAACTTTTTCACGAGGCTCTCGAGAGGCACACCGTACTGGAGGGCGATCGAGGTGAGTGTGGCCACGGTGTCCATGAGGCCGCCCATGGTGCTGCCCTCTTTGTTCATCTGGATGAAGAGCTCGCCGGGCTGGCCGTCTTCAAACATGCCGACGGTGAGGTAGCCTTTGTGGCCGGCGATTTCGAACTTGTGATTGATCGCGACGCGCGTCTCGGGCATGCGGCGGCGGACGGGTTCGTCGGCCTTGCGGCGCAGTTCGGTGATGACGCCTTCGAGTTCACCAATGCGGGATTCGAGGGCGAGCTTGTCATTGAGCACGGCGTCGAAGTCAGCGATCGGGGAATCAGTCGCGGCGTCCATGTGGCCCCCCATGTCTTTCGTCTTTTTGACGTTGAGCGGGGCGCTGCGCTTGGAGCCGTCGCGGTAGATGGCGATCGCTTTGAGCCCGAGCTTCCAGCCTTCGACGTAGGTGTTGACGATATCGTCCACGGTGGCGTCCTCGGGGAGGTTCACCGTCTTGGAGATGGCGCCGCTGAGGAAGGGCTGCGCGGCGGCCATCATGCGGATGTGGCCGCGGTAATGCAGGCTGCGCGTGCCGCGGTGGGGCTTGAAGGCGCAGTCGAAGACGGGGATGTCCTCGGGTTTCAGGCCGCTGTAGATGGTCTCGCCAGTCTGCTCGTCCTGCACGTCTTCGATGGTGTCGAATTTGTCGATGTGGGCGATGATCTTCTCGATCTCCGCAGCCCCATATCCGAGGTCGTGGAGCGCGGGCTTCACCGTCTGGTTGACGATCTTGAGCATGCCGCCGCCAGCGAGGAGCTTGTATTTCACCAGCGCGATGTCGGGCTCGATGCCGGTGGTGTCGCAGTCCATGAGGAAGCCGATCGTGCCGGTGGGCGCGAGCACGGTGACTTGGGCGTTGCGGTAGCCGTTCTTTTTTCCAAGGGCGAGGGCGTTGTTCCATACCTTCTGCGCCTCTTCCTTGAGGTAGCCGAAGCGTTCGCTCGGCTGGATGTCCGCGACGTGTTCGCGGTGGAGTTCGATCACGTCGAGCATGTAGCGTTCGTTCGAGCCATCGACGGTCTGCTTCACGCCGCTGGCGCGGGAATCACGATAACCGGGGAACGGCCCCATCGCCTTGGAGAGCTTGGCGCTCTGCTCGTAGGCGTGGCCGGTCATGATCGCGGTGATCGCACCGGCGAGCGCACGGCCTTCGTCGGTGTCGTAGCCGAGGCCGTAGCTCATGATGAGCGCGCCGAGATTGGCGTAGCCGAGGCCGAGGGTGCGGAAGATGTGGGAGTTTTCCGCGATTTCCTTGATCGGGTAGCTCGCGTTATCGACGATGATCTCCTGCGCGGTGATGTAGATGCGCACCGCGGCCTTGAAGCGCTCGACGTCGAACGATCCATCGGGGCTCTTGAATTTGAGCAGGTTGAGTGAGGCGAGGTTGCACGCGGTGTTGTCTAGGAAGAGATATTCCGAGCACGGGTTGGTGCTGTTCTGGCGACCGGTGCCCTTGCAGGTGTGCCACTTGTGGATCGTCGTATCGAACTGCATCCCCGGGTCGCCGCAGACGTGCGTGCCTTCGGCGATCTTGCGGAGCAGCGCGCGGGCTTCCTTCTTCTCGCAACGCTGCCCGTCGGTGACCCGCTTGGTCCACCACTCGCGGCCCTCGATGGCGGCGTTCATGAATTCGTCGCTGGCCCGCACGGTCAGGTTCTCGTTCTGATACATGATCGAACCGTAGGCGTCGCCATTGTAGCTGCCGTCGTAGCCCTGCTCGATCAGCGCCCACGCCTTCCGCTCCTCCTTTGTCTTGGCCTCGATGAATTCCTCGATGTCGGGATGGTAATCCTTGAGCGTGTTCATCTTTGCCGCCCGGCGCGTCTTGCCGCCGGATTTCACCGTGGCCGCGACCTGGTCGTAGATGCGGAGGAACGAAAGCGGCCCACTCGGCTTGCCGCCACCGCTCAGTTTTTCGCGCGTGGATCGGAGTGAAGAGAGATCGCTGCCGGTGCCCGAGCCGTATTTGAAGAGCATGGCCTCGGACATCGCGAGCCGCATGATGTCTTCCATGTTGTCCTCGACGCTCTGGATGAAACAGGCGCTGCCCTGCGGGTATTCGTACTGTGTCGCCGCGCGGCGCGCCTGGCCGACCTTGGGATCGTAGAACCAGTTGCCCTCGCCCCGCCCTTCGCCCACGCGGTATTGGTGCCAGAGCCCGACGTTGAACCAGACCGGCGAGTTGAACGCGCCGTATTGGTTCACGCACAGCCAGGTCAGCTCGTTGTAGAAAGTCTCGGCGCTTTCCGCGTCCGCAAAATAACCGTCCGCGATGCCGCGGTCCGTGATCGTCCGCGTGACGCGATGCACGAGTTGCTTCACCGAACGCTCGCGCCCGCCTTTGTACGGATCAGTGCCGTGCGCGATGTCGCCGTAGAAATATTTCGAAACCGCGATCTTGGTGGCGAGCGGACTCCACGACTTCGGGACCTCGACGTTCTCCTGCTTGAAGATCGCCTTACCCGCGTCGTCGGTGATCTCCGCCGTGCGAAGCTCCCACTCGATCTCGTCAAACGGAGCGATGGCTTTCTGACTGAAGACGCGAGCGA
This sequence comes from Chthoniobacteraceae bacterium, assembly GCA_031411395.1. Taxonomy (GTDB): domain Bacteria; phylum Verrucomicrobiota; class Verrucomicrobiia; order Chthoniobacterales; family Chthoniobacteraceae; genus Chthoniobacter. The sequence continues at coordinate 16,929 of JANOAZ010000219.1, read as the reverse complement.
ACTTCAGACCTTCTGCGGGGCGCCGACTGCGGTCGGCGACTTTCACGCCACGGGACGGGCGACGGGTCGATTTCAATTTCATGGATGCGGGCTGTGAACGGTTGGTGAACAAGTGGGGATCCCACACCCAACAACCTGTGAATGGTTAACCAATAACCACACTATGTTGGGCGAGGGACGCAATGAAACCACAAGGGATAGTGGTCTCAAAGAAAAAACCGCCGCGCGGGTAAAGATTTTCTTCGTGAAAAAGCCTTGCACTTCGAACGTTGGAAAACGGCGCTTGATGATTGCTTGATCTCCCCACCGGCAGGCGGGAAGACGCGCTTCATCAATAGCTTCGTGGCACGTCGAAGGACGCGCAACCTGCACACCGCAGTGGTTCAGTTCGCCGCGAACTGCCGAATCACTCGCGACATCGGCGAGTTCACCACGGTGATCTTCGTTCCCACGGCCACCGAGTCGAAGAGCCGGACGACGTCGCGCGAACGCATCCGAATACAGCCGTAGCTCGCCCGTTGTCCGATCCTCCATTCCTCCGCTGTCCCATGAATATAGATGCCGCGGCCGAAGGCGCCGGCATTGCCATTGTCGAGGCCGCGCAAGTGCAGAATGCGGGTCACGATCGGGTCGCGGCCCGGGGCGTTGGGGCGGAGAATCTCACCCGTCGGCCGACGTCCTTTGAAAACGGTGCCGAGCGGCGCGCGGTCGCCGATCTTCGCCGCGACTTCCATCATGCCGAGCGGAGTCGCGTAGCTGCGGGGACGATCACCCAGGCCGAATTTCGAGGTGGAGACCGGGAAGTGGGCGAGCGCGAGACCGTTCTCCATGACCACGAGCCGCTGGTCCGGGACGCTGATCACGACGAACGGGGCCGCCGCGGAGAAGCAAGTCGTCAGCGCGGCAAAGGCGACGGAGAGAACGCGGGTCGTGAAAGAGCGCTTCGGGTTTGGCATGTGCCTTGGTTAGCAGGCGCGGTGCCATGCCCGTGCGGCGAATTTGTGCGCCTCCTCAAAGCCGCCTCCGCCTCGCGGGGGATCGTGGCGTTACGCGGGAAGCGGGGATCCCGTATCCCGCCCGGGGAAGCGCAACGCGGGAACCCACTGCGCGAGCGAGCAGAGGGCCACGTAGCTGAATCCGACTTCAAAAAGCGACAGGAAGGCCGCATTCAGCCATTGCTCATTCTCGATCGCAAAGCGGAGCAGGTAGAGGAAATAGCCGGCAAAGGCCAGTTCGACGAAGGGCAGCACGCTCTTGAGCGGAAGGTAGCGGGCCTTCTTCCACGATTGCGTCTTGCTCTGGATGCCGTACTTCGGCGTGCGCGTGAACTCCGACTGGTGGCCGAGCATTGCCTCGATCACCGCCCGCGCGTTATTGATCGCAAGCCCGACGCCGAGGGCCAGCACCATGGGCATGAGGAGCAATTCCTTGATCCAGCCTTTCGGATAGAGCGCCCGCTGGGCGCAGATATAAAAGACCGTCGCCGGCAGCGATGCCGAGAGATAGATCGGGATATCGACGAAGAACATCCGCCACTTGTTGTGGTCGGCGCCGTTCGCCGACGGATGCATCAGCGCGCAGAGCAGGAAGAGCAGGAGGTAGGCGTAGTTGGAAGTGAGGTGGGCGGTCGCCTCGAACTTGATCAGCAGCGGGAGGTCGCTCTTCCACACGGAAGGCAGCAGCTTCTTGCAGGTCTGGATCGAGCCTTTGGTCCAGCGATGCTGCTGCGACTTGAAGCCATTCATATCCACCGGAAGCTCCGCCGGCGTGACCAGGTCGGCGAGGAAGACGAAGCGCCAGCCCTTGAGCTGTGCCCGGTAGCTCAGGTCGAGATCCTCGGTGAGCGTATCGTGCTGCCAGCCCCCGGCATCGGCGATGCACGAGCGGCGCCAAAGGCCGGCCGTCCCGTTGAAATTAAAAAACCGTCCACTGCGACTGCGGGCGGTTTGTTCGAGCAGGAGATGCCCGTCCAGGAACATCGCCTGGACGCGGGTCAGCAGGGAATACGTTCGGTTCAGGTGGCCCCAGCGGGTCTGAATCATCCCGACCTTCTCGTCCGTGAAATAGTGGATCGTCTTCTGGAGCATGTCCGGCGCGGGAACGAAATCCGCATCGAGGATGAGCAGAAACTCCCCCGTGCAAGTCACCGTGCCGTGCTCCAGCGCGCCCGCCTTGAATCCCGTCCGGTCCGTACGATGCACCAATTCGATGTCCAGGCCCTGCGCCCTGAGTTCAGCGACCTGCGTCCGCGCCATTTCGGTGGTCTCATCCGTCGAATCATCCAGAACCTGCACCTGAAGCAAGTCCCGCGGGTAATCCAGGGCCGCCACCGACTTCAGCAGGCGGTCCACCACGTAGAGTTCGTTGTAGATGGGAAGCTGGACCGTGATCCGCGGCAGTTTCTCAAACTGCGCCTTTGGCACCGGCGCGTTTTTTCGATTCTTCAGGAACAGATATACGATGACGTAACGATGCAGACCGTAGAGGGAGAGCCCGAACAGGACGACGAAGTAGCAAAATGTCCAAATTGTGTTTCCCAGACTTCCTTGCATAGAGAGAATTAGCCGATTTCCGGCGAACAAGCGCGGAATCATGGCGGTTCGACTTTCCGGGTCAAGCGGGAAATCACCCCCGCCGCAGAGGCCATTGACCCCCATTTTTAGGGATCAGAATGGTCCGCAGAAAAGCCGCGTTTTTTGCTGCAATCGCATTCGCTTTCCCGGAGATTCGCCAGCCATGCAGACCTCGGCTCGCTGGTGCGCTCTCGCCCTCCTCCTTCTGATCCCTTCCGCCGCCTTCTCCCAAAAGAAGGAAAAGGCGCCCAAGGAGAGCGAAGACATGGAACACATCCGCGAGGAACTCGGCGTCAACGAGTTCACCGCGCCCTCGATCGACCTCGTCTTCGAGGAGCTCGCCACCCTCGGCGCCATCCCCTTCGATAAAGTGTGGCGCGACCTCCCCGACTCACCGCCGCAGAATCGCTCCCAGCTCGCTCTCGCCTCGGGCGGCGTCATCGCCGACGGCTTCCTCGCCGTCACCGCTCAGAAGCAATCGCGCATCGAGCCTGTGGGACGGGTGCTCCTGAAGCTCGCCAAAGGCCTCGGCGTCGGCGACCACGTCACCAAACACAGCCGCAGCATCATAGAGAAGGCGGCCAGGGCGAACTGGGACGGGGTGAAAAACGAACTGGTCCGCGCCCAGGCCGATGTGGAAAAGGCGATGCTCGGGCTCAAGGACGAGGAACTCGCTCATCTCGTTGCGCTCGGGGGCTGGCTCCGCGGCCTGGAGATGACCACGGGCATCGTCACTGAAGATTACACCCCGGAAAAAGCGCGGCGGCTCATCCAGCCGGAGCTGATGGATTACTTCCTCGACCGCGTGGACACGCTGAATCCCAACTTCAAGAAAACGAAGCTCGCCCAGACGCTGGAGGCAAACCTCAAGGAAATCAAAACGATCACTACCAAGCCCGTGGATACCGCGATCGAACCGGCTGAGGTGAAGCAGATCCGCGACCTCGTCCGCGAGATCAATAAGCAGATCGCCAGTGGCGAAGAGTAAACGGCCTGCCGCGCCGATCCATCCCGCGGTGCGGCAGTTCCGCCGGCTCGCCGACGGCTTTCTCGCGGAGACCCATCGCCTATTTCCGCAACTCGCCAGCGCTCGGGGCCTCGCGAAGTTCGATCCTGAACTCGGCGCGAACGACGCGGCAACGCACCAGCGCTACACCGCGCTGCTCGCCGAGACCCAGACCGGCGTCGAAGCCCTCCCCGACCACGCCTTCACCGGCGATGACTGGCTCGACCGCCGCGCCTTCCTTTCGCACCTCCGCACCTCCCACCACTGGAACGGCCCCCTCGCCCGCTGGCGCACCAATCCCCAGGTCCACTGCGACGCCGCGCTCGACTCGATCCTCCTCCTGCTCATCCGCAACGCCGACCGGCTCCCGAAGATCCGCCCCGCGATCGAGAGCCGGCTCGCGAAGATCCCGCGTTTTCTCGCTGAAGGGGCCGCCTGCCTGCGCGCTCCGGTCCCGCTCTGGACAAAGCTCGCGCGCCAGAGCTGCGCCGGCGCGAAATCCTTCTTCGACGACCTCGCCCGCCAGCTCGCGCCGCTCTCCCCGCAACCGGCGCGGTTCCGGCGGCTTTGCACCGCGGCCACCGCCGCCTTCGAGCGCTACGGCGACGCGGTGGGGCGGAAGGCGCCCGGTCCCGCGAGCGGTTATTCGATCGGCCGCGTTGGATTCGAGTTCCTGCTCCGCGAATTGACGGGGCTTCCCTACTCACTCCCGGAAGTCCGCGCGCTCGGTGAATCGCTCGTCGCACAACTCGAGGCCGAACTCGCCGCGGAAGCCCGCAAATTTGGCCGCCGGAAAACCGCCCAAATTCTCGCCGCCGCCGCCGCTCGCTGGCGTCCCGAGGCGCCGACTTTGCTCGAGGAATACCAGCGCCGCACCGGGGCCGTGCGCGACCTCTTCGCCCGCGCCGGCATGGCCACCTTTCCGCAAGGCGAGCGCTGCCGCGTCCTGCCCGTCCCCGAGTTTCTCCGGCACCACTTTCCCACCGCCGCCTATCACGATCCGGCGCCCTTCGCGCGCGACCAGACCGGCATCTTCTGGGTCAACGATCTCAGCCTCACGCAGGCCGACCCTGCGAAACGCGCCGCGGAGGTCGCGCAACACTTCGGCCTCGACTTCACCTGCGCGCACGAAGCCTACCCCGGGCACCACCTCCAATTCGTCATTCAGAACCAGCACCCGAGCCGCCTGCGGCGCCTCTTTCATCACGCCATCGGGTACGAAGGCTGGACGCTGTGGTGCGAAAAAATGGCCGTCGATCTCGGGGTGATCACGCTTCCCGAAGCACGCCTCATCCAGCTCCACGACGCCCTCTGGCGCGCCCATCGCGTCGTCATCGACTGCGGCCTCCACGATGGCACGCTCACCTACGCCGCCGCCTGCCGGCGTTTGGAAAAGGGAGTCGGCTTCACCGCCGCGCGCGCGCGCGGCGATGTGAACTGGTACACCAGCGCCCCCACCGTGCCGCTCAGCTACCTCCTCGGCCGGCTCGAAGTCGAGCGCCTCCACGCGCAGATCTCCGGCCGCGAAGGCTGGACGCTCCAGCAATTCAACGACTGGCTCCTCAGCCACGGCGCGCTGCCCCAGCGCTGGCTCTGGCAGGCCCGGCTGCACTGAAGGTTTCCATTCACTCGCGCGCTTCCCGGATCAGCGCCGCATAGGTCTCCGCCGGCCGATCGCCCGAGGGATCCATCACGCTGCGCTCCGTCCCGCGCGCGAAGTCGATCGAGTAGAGGCCAAAGCGTGGCGTGTAGGTGCCCCACTCATAGTTGTCGAAGAGCGACCAATGCAGGTAGCCGATGAGCGGCACCCCTTCCCTCACGATCTTCGCCACCTCATGCACATGCAGCCGCAGGAACTGGCTGCGGGTCATGCGATCGCGCCGCGGCGGGCGCCGATCGCCGCGCCGACGCAGCGCCATCCCATTCTCCGCGATGAGCACCGGCCGGCCGAAATCCTCAGCGTAGTGTCTGCAAAAGAAATGCAGCCCGCGCGGCAGGACTCGCCAGTCCCACCACTTGCTCGTCACCGTCGCGAGCACCCATGTGCGGAAGGAGCGATTCTTGAATTCGTGATCCCAAAGCACCGGCAAGCGGAAGGCATGGGCCGCAAACGGATCGTAATAATCGAGCCCGATGTAATCGAGCAGCCGCGCGCGCGGAGAGGCGTAGATCGTGTCGAGCAGCGGTGCGAAGTGATGCGCGTCGAAGCGGCGATAACCCAGCCAGTTGGTGACTCGCTTCAATAGTGAACCAAGGTAATACGCGACATCCTTGTGCAGCGGAATGCGCGCGGCTTCGAATGCCACTTCGAACGCCCGAGACCGCGCGCGGATGTGCCCGCCGACATTTTCCTTCGCCACGCCTCGTTCCCGCGCGCACACGAGATCGAGCAGCAGTTGATCCGACCAATAAAGGTCGCTGCAATAGTTGTTGAAACTCACCATCGGCGCCGCCCAGCCACGCTCCGCGTAGAGATCGTGCAGCGCGTTGTAAGCGAGGACATGCGCGCGCAGGAGTTGATTGTAAGCCGCGACCATCGAGCCGAAGCCGATCCCGCCGCGCGCCGGGAATTGCCGGCCGAGATACGAATTCAGCACCAGCATGTTCGGCTCGTTGATCGTGATGAACCAGCGAATCGGCCGCGCGATCCGCTCGTTCACATGCGCCACCGCGGTGCGCACAAATTCCGCAAAGCGCTCGGGCGTCCCGCTCTCCAGCCACGGATCGCTGCCGAGCCACGCGGGATGGACGAAATGATGCAGCGTCACCACCGGCTCCAGCCCCGCGCCCTGGCAGGCGGCGAGCATCGCGGCGTAGTGATCGAGCGCCGCGCGATCGAAACCGCTTTCGCGCGGCTGCACCCGGCTCCACTCGATCCCGAGCCGGAAGGCATTCAAACCCATCTCGCGGCAGCGCGCGAAGTCCTCCTCGTAGCGCGTCCAGAATTCCGCCGCCCGCCCGAGCGGCGCCACATCACCCTCCGCCTCCGCCCGTGCCCAGTTCGTTTGCGGCTCGCCTGGCCCATTGTATCCGCCTTCGGCCTGATAGGCGGAAGTCGCGACGCCCCACAGGAACGTCTTCATCCGCTTGCCGTGCGTGCGGCTGCTTGCGCGATGGCGTCGCGTTGTTCCGCCGCCAGCACCAGCGGCGGCAACCGATCGTCGAGCAGCGTGTCCATGATCGTTCGCGCCGCGTGCGGGCGCCCGAGCGCGCGCGCTGCCCGCCGCATTCGTTCCAGCCGCGCGGGATCATCGAGCAAGGTGTCGATCTTGAAGGGCAGTGTCGTCAGTTCGTTGCACCGGATCGCGGCGCCTTCTTCGAGCAGATGATCCGTGTTCCGCTCCTCCTGCCCGGGAATGGGCGAAAACACCGCCATGGGCAATCCGCATGCGAGCGCCTCCGAGGTCGTGAGTCCGCCCGGCTTGCCGATGAAGAGATCGCTGATCTTGACCAGTTCATGCATGCGATCCGTGTATCCGAGCACGATGAACCGGTCAGAAAACGATCCGACCGCCTTCAAGACGCGCTCCTTCACCTCCTCGCTCCGCCCGCAGATCACGATCGTCTGCGCGTCATTCCTCAATTGCTTGAGGCGCTCGACGATCAGCTCCGTCGGACCCACTCCGAGCGCGCCCGCGGAGAGCAGCAGTGTCGTGCGATCGGGCTCCAGTCCGTAGCGCACCCGCACCGCCGCGCGATCCAGCGGCTCGGCGAAAATGGGATCGATCGGGATGCCGGAAACGGTGATCCGCTCCGCGGGAAGCCCGAGCGCTTCGAGGTGCGCCTTCGTCTCCTCGATCGCTACGAAATAACGATGGAACCGCCGCGACAGCCACATCGCGTGGCAATCGAAGTCGGTCACCACGATCGAGAGGTGCGTCTGGAGCTGCCCCTTTTCCATCAGGTGCGAGATGATCCCCGCGGGCATGAAGTGCGTGCAGACGGTGATATGCGGATCGAATTCCCGGATGAACTCGATCAGCTTTTGGGTGTTCAGCCGGTCGAGCTGCGTGCGCACCGCGTCGCCCTTCCACGGTTCGTCGCTCGCGCGATAGACCCAGCCGAGCACTTCCGGCGCGCTCCGCACGAGCTTCAGGTAGAGCGTCGAATAGAAGTCGCGGAAGAGCTTGTTCGTGAACTTGAGAGCGTCCGCGTGAATCACCTTCTCCACCCGTTCATCGCGCCCGAATTCCTTTTCCAGCGCTTCCGCCGCCCGGACGTGACCGGTGCCGGCGCTCGTGGAGATGATGAGAACGCGCTTCTTTTCCATGGGTGGGATCGTGAAGAACTATCGCCACGGATGCGAGCGCCGGTCGCAAGTTGAGCGTTGAATGCGCCGCGGGTGCCGCCGAACGTCGCCGCGTGAATTCTACTTCGAGCCCAGCGGATGCGGCCCCCGAGACGCCGACCATCGACACGGAAGTGCAGGTGATGTTTTTCGACACGGATTGCGCCGCCGTGGTCCACAACATCGCCTACCTGCGCTTCATCGAAATCGCGCGCACCCTGCTCGCGGAACAGCTCGGGATGGGACTCGTGGAAATGGCCCGGACGCAGCTTTACCCCGTCGTGGTCCGGACGGAAATCGACTACCGCAAACCCGCCGTTCTCGGCGACCGCCTCGTCATCCACGGCCGCCTCGAAGGAGTCGATCGGCTCCGCTTTTGGGTGGCCTTCGAGATTCGCCGTCCGTCGGATGGCGCGCTCATCGCGACCTCGCGCCAGATGCTCGCGGTGATCCAGATGCCCGCCGGGAAACCGGTCCGTCTGCCGGAGGACTGGCGCACCCGCTTTGCGCATCTACCGGCGGTGCGCCCGGCGACGCGGTGACCAACCGTCATTCCGACCGGAGCGGAGCGAAGCGGAGGAATCTCTCGCATCTGAGGGCAGCGGTGGCGCGGAGCCCGGCGCGCGCTCATGCTTCCGCCCCGCCTCCGCCCGCGGATGCGAGAGATTCCTCCACTTCGCTCCGCTCCGGTCGGACTGACGGCGTGCTTTTTCAAACGCGTCCTACGCGTAAAGCCCCAGCGGCTGGAGCGTGAAATCCGGGAAGATCGTGGCGAGCTTGTCGCCCGCACCGTGGCGCGTGAGGATCGGCGCCAGCACGTTGCGATAGTTGTTCAGCACGGGCAGGTCTTCGTAGCTGGTGCTGAGTCCACGCGGCTCGAGTTTTTCGAGGCCCCTCCATTCGCCGTGGAAGCGTCCGCCCTGCACCCCGCCGCCGAGAACGAACATCGCGCCGCCGCGCCCGTGGTCCGTGCCGAACGCGGAATTTTCCTGCACGGTCCGGCCAAACTCAGTCATCACCACGACGGTCACCGTCTTCATTCGTTCGCCGAGATCGCGGTGAAAGGCGGCGAGGCCGGTGGCGAGGCGTTTGGTCAGCGGGTCGAGCAGGGTCTGCTGCGTGAAGTGCGAATCCCAGCCATCGATATCCACCGACGCCGCTTCGAGCCCGATGTCGCCCTTGATCAGTTGTGCGAGCTGGCTGAGGCCCTTGGAAAAATCGTCGTCCCCGTACGCCGCGCCGTTCGCCGGTTGATACTTTTCGCTGCGCATCACCTCGATGCGTTTGATCGCGTCGAAGGTATCGCGCGCAGCCATTCCGAGCTGGCCGCTCTCCATCGCGTAGAGCCGTTCGAGCTGCGTGCCGAGCCCGGCCGATTTTCCGCCAAGCGAGAAGTCATTCAGCGATTGCATCACCGTCACGGTCGGCGCGCCGAGCAGGCACTCGGGCAACGCCTTCCCCACCGCCACGCACGCGAGCGCCCCGCTCAGCGGCGCCGGCCGCGCGCGGAGGAAGCGCCCGAGCCAGCCGCCCGCGGCCACCCCGCCGTGCTCCATCAGATCCTGCGCCTCGAAGTGCGAGCGCGTGCCGTCCTCGATCCCGCAGGCGTGGACGATCGCGAGAGCGCCCTCCTTCCACGAGGCTTCGAGCGGCGCGAGATTTGGGTGCAGGCCGAACCGGTCATCGAGCCGAATCGCGTCGGCTTTCTTGATCCCGAGCCGGGGCCGCGCGCGGTGGTAATGGTCGTCCTCGATCGGCGGCACGAGCGAGAGTCCGTCCGCAGCACCGCGCTGGAAGATCACGATGAGCGTGCGCCGCTCGTCGCGGTTGCCGGAGATGATCGCTTGAGGTGTGGCCATGTTCAGCAGCGTTGGAAGGCTGGCGCGGCGACCAGCAGGGCGAGCCCGGCGCCGGCCTCGCGATAGGCGGTGCGCTCGGCGTCGGCGGGCTGGCGGCCGAAGAAGGTGGCGATCACCGCGTCGTCGCTGCCGAGCCTGCCGCGCAGTTGATCGAACGCGACGTGCGTGCCCTTGATTCTGTTTTCGGCGAGCGCGGCGGCAAAGTTCCACCGCCAGAGCAGCGTGCTCTTCCAGTGGGTCGCCTCCTCGGGGTAACCATCCGGGGTCGGATAACGAAACGGTGCGTGACCGAGGCGCTGCAAATACTCCACGAGTTTTGGCGAGGCGTCGGTTCGCGCATTGGCGGCGCGCAGCGCGGAGACGACGAAGTGGAACGGCCGCTTGAATTTCGCCCCATGCATCTCCGGCGCGTGGAACTCTGCGGTGGCGAAAAGCGCGCGCAGGGTGGTGCGGATGTCGCCGCGCGAATCGGTGAACGCCTTCGCGGTCGCCGCGACTGCCGCGGCCGGCGGATCGTCGTGGATAAAGCGGCGGCACAACTTCCAGGCGACGTAACTCGCGGTGCTCGGATGCGACGTCACGATCTCCAGCACGCGGTCGAGATCACGGGCTCCTAGCCCGGCGGGAATCTCCTGCCCGAGCACTTGCTTCGGCCCGTCGTCGTGCAGGTGCGCTTTGAACTCCACGCGTCCTTTGAAGAGCTTCTTTTTTTCCCGCACCGTCCAGCCCGTGAGGCACCGCGCCACTTCCATCACGTCCCGTTGCGTGTAGCCGCCATGGACTCCGAGCGTGTGCAGCTCCATCAACTCGCGCGCGTAGTTTTCGTTCGGCTTCTCGCTCGCGTCCTTGCTCCGGTTGGCCCGTCCGTCGAGATACCAGAGCATCGCCGGGCTGACCGCGCTGGCGCGGATGAGGTCGCGGAAGTTTCCCATCGCGTGCGCGCGGATCACGTCGCGATCGTCGGCCGTCTTCAGCCACTTACAGTCGCCCTTCGAGGGGTCGATGTTCAGATGATCGCTCCAAAATTGAACCATGACCTCGTAGAGCTGCCGGTGGCTCAGAGTGGCCCGCAGGATCGTCGCGCCGGTCAGTTGATTGAGCAGCACCTTGTCCTTGTACTCATAGAGATCGCCGACGCGCGCCGCGTGATCGCGGAGGGTCGGGAGGATGAATTGCAACGGATCCTTGTTGTTCGCGCCGCGAGGAAACAGGCGGCTTTCCGGGTCTTCGAGCGTCTCGAACTGATGACGAATGGCGCGCTCGCACTGGAAGTCGTCGATGCGTTCCGGTGTGAGTTGCTCCTCGATGAATGCCGGCGTGCCGAGAGCCGCGACGCGGGCGTAGTCGCCGGGGCGCGCGCCGAAGGTGAGACGATTGAGCAGGTGGGAAACCGCATCGATTTCTCGGCTCGCCGGGGGATCGAAGGGACCGTCGAGCGGCGGGTGGCTCGGCCGCCCATACCAGCGCTGGAGTTCGGCCGTCGCCTGCTGCACGCGCCCGCACGCACTCGCGGCCACGGCACATCCGCCGAGGGCGAGGAAATGGCGGCGGGAGAGGCTCACGGCACGATCGCAGAGAGCGATTGGTTCGTGGAGGATACCGCCGCCGCGGGGCTCGCGGCCGGCTGAGGCAGCGTCTCGCGTCGCGTGCGGGTGAGGATGATGGCGCCAAAGCCGGCGATGAAAGCGAACGGCATGACAACGAACGTTCCGAGGAACGGCATCACGAAAGTGAGGCCGAGGACGATGCCTCCGCGGAGCACACGGCGCCACGGCTCCTTCTCGTCGCGCTCCGACTTCAGCCCCTGGCCGATGCGCAACGCCAGGCCCGCGGCGCCGAAGAGCGCGATCAGCAGCGCGATCAGCGCGAGCCCGATTCCGAGGAGTTTCGCGACGGTATTGGGCGCCTTGGAGCTGATCAGGATTCCGATCGAAATCAGCGGGATCAATGTGATCACGCCGATCAGCGTGGTCTTCACCGGAGCCTGGCTGAGCTGCTCCGCGCAGCGCTCCGTCCGGCGTGGAAACAAGCCGTAGGCCGTCAGCCAGTAGCCGACATAGACGATGAGAAAGCCAAGGATGACGAAGAGGAAGGTGAAGACGTCGGCGAGATTCATGATGGGGAGATCGGGGGTGAGGATTCAGCGCTGGAGACGAAGCGACGTCCGCGAGGGTTACACCGAATTCCGCGTGATCGTGGCAGCCGCAGTGAGGAGCCTCTGCTTTCTCTTCATTCGGCAGATGCGAGAGCCTCCTGACGTCGGCTGCTACGGCGCGGCAGTCCGCGTGTAAATCTCGAAGGAGTCGGAGCCCGCGATGTAGCTGCCTTGAAAGGTGTAGTGCGTTTGAATCCACGTCTTCGTCTTCACCGCCCAGACGCTGAAGCGCGAGGCCTCGGTGCCGTTGATGTCCCAGTCGCTGAGCACGATCACCGCGGGCTGGAACTTCTCGAAACGCGCAATGGCCTCGGCGTCCCAGCGCGTGGTGCGCGTGGCGTTATCGACATAGACGTTGCGTTCGTAGGTGGGCCGGTTCGCGAGGAGATTGATGCCGGGCGAATAGGGGTAGCAGACCACGAAATCGTTCGGATTCGGGGCGAAGGTGCGGAGCAGTTTCTGAATCTGCGTGAGCCCGGCGAGTTCGCGCGAGGAGACGAAGACGCGCACGCCATTCTCCGCGGCGAAAAACTTGGTGCGCTTGCTGCGGATTGCGGAGGTGCCGGCCCAGCGGTCGGGGAACACGCGGACGAAATAGACCGCGACGATCGCAAGGAGGAATGCGGTGAAGAGCGTGCGCCAGGTGCGCCACGACTTCACGCCGATCCAGAGCAGGCCCGCGGCACCGGCGCTCGCCGCGAGGAAGCCGGGCATGAATTCCGAAAGATGCGGGATGTCCGGCCGGAAGAAAAAGAACTGCGGAAAGGTGCTCAGCGCGCCGCCGATCAGCACGAGCACCGCGAGCCCGCGACGTTCTTCCTCGCCGTCGGATCGGCGGAGGCCGCGCACCCACGCAAACAACCCCCACGGAATGAACACGCCGATCGCGAGCAGCGGCGCGTAGCAGAGGAAGACGAACGCGGCGCCGGAGTTTTGGCCGACCTTGGTGAGACTTTTCAGCGTCGCCCGCTGGAGGGTCTTTTTGTCGGCCGGCGATTCGTCTTCGCTCGAGTTGAGCGCGGCGCGACGAGGGACCTGCGCATGCACACCGGCATGGGCGGGCTGGAGCGCGCGAGCCGGCGGGCGGCGCAACAATCGCGTCACGGGACGTTCGAGCATCCGCCATTTTTCCAAATACTGCGCGGCGAACTCGCGGTCGAAGCCGCGCCGTTGCGCGTCGATCCATACCGGCCAGTGCAGCACCGCGACCACTGCGGCGAGCGCGGCCAGGCTCGCGAGGGAGATCGCGGCGCGGTCGCGGAATCGCGTCGTGCCGAAAACAAATCGCAGGACGAGGAGCGCCAGCCAGATCGCGCCAAAGAGCAGGGCAATGTCGATGCGGATGAGGAAGCTGAGACCGAGAACGCCGCCGCCGATCGCGGTCTTCCCGAGCGCCGCTCGCGCATCCGCTGGGGTGAGCGCGAGGTGGAGCAGGCAGAGCGTGTTCGCGACGGCGAGGAGTGGGATGTAGTTCTTGAAAGGAGACCCCGGAATCAGGACCAGCACCGCCGCGACGAGGAAGGCGAGCCATGGCCGGCGGGTGGTTTTCTCCACGAGGAAAAAGGCGAGCACCGCGGTGACGGTGGAAAGCGCGAGGCAATACCCGCGGAGGAGCACGTAGCTGACGCCGAAAATCTTGAACAGGCCGACTACGGGATAGAACCAGAGGACGTTGTAATTCAGCACCACCTGCTTGAACGGCATCTCGCCATTCAGCAGCCGCTGCGCTCCGAGCGCCACGGTCTGGCCTTCGTCGCGGAAGCCGATCCCGTAGCGGACGTAGCTGCCGTAATACGCGAGCGCGAAGGCGAGCAGCGCGACGATCCACGGCCAGCGTGCCCAGGCGAGCCGGCGCCAGGCGGCGGGGGTTTGGGAAAGAACACCCGTGGTCATGCAGAGGCTTTCACGTGGTAGGGTCTTGCGGGCGGCGGCAACGTTGGGAGAGCGGAGTGCCCCAAAAAAAACCGTCATTCCGAGCGAAGCCGAGGAATCTCTCGCATCCGCGGGCGGAGGCGGCGCGGAGCCGAACGTCCATCGGCTTCTCACCGCCTGCGCCCTCGGATGCGAGAGATTCCTCCACTCCGCTACGCTCCGGTCGGAATGACGGGCTTTTGGATTTTTCCACCGCCGCCATTTTCCGCGTGTCCATCGCTCACCCCAGCGACGCGAGCGCCGGTTCCATTTCCGTGCAGACCATCTGGAGGTATTCGCGGTATTCGTTTTTCGGCAGCGCCTCGACGAGCGCCGCGAGCTGCGTGCGATCGACCCAGCCCTGGTGAAACGCGATCTCTTCCAGGCACGCGACCATCAATCCCTGGCGGTTCTGGATCGCGGCGATGTAGTTGCTCGCTTCGAGCAGGCTGGCCTGCGTGCCGGTATCGAGCCAGGCCATGCCGCGGCCGAGCAGCTTCACGTGGAGCTGCCCGCGGCGCAGGTATTCGATGTTCACGTCGGTGATTTCGAGTTCCCCGCGCGGGCTTGGCTTCAGGTCGCGGCAGATCTGCACGACTTGCTCGTCGTAAACGTAGAGCCCGGGCACCGCGTAGTGGCTCTTCGGCTGCGCGGGCTTTTCCTCGAGGCTCACGGCCTTGCCGGCGGCGTCGAATTCCACCACGCCGTAACGCTCCGGGTCGCGCACCTGGTAGCCGAAGACGCACGCGCCTTTGCCGATGCGCAGCGCTTCGCGGAAGAAGTCGAGTTTCCCGTAGAAGATGTTGTCGCCGAGAATCAAAGTGACTGGCGAACCGCCGATGAATTCCGCGCCGATGAGGAACGCCTGCGCGATGCCCGCGGGCTTGGGTTGCTCGGCGTATTCGATGCGCATCCCGAGGCGCGCGCCATCGCCGAGGAGGTCGCGGAACTGCGGCACATCCTTCGGCGTGGAGATGATCAGCACCTCGCGAATCCCGCCGAGCATGAGCGTGGCGAGCGGGTAATAAATCATCGGCTTGTCGTAAACCGGGAGCAGTTGTTTGCAGGCGACGCGGGTCAGCGGGTAGAGCCGCGTGCCGGCGCCGCCGGCGAGGATGATGGCCTTGTGATTCATGAGGCGGTGCGGGTCGAGGAATGCGGCGTGCGGATCGCCCAGGCGGCGAGGCGCGAGATGAATTCCGGCTCCACCGCGCGGCCATGTTTGTGGAGCAGGAGAAACCGTCCGTCGGCTTTGAACTTCGGCAGGAGCGCGTCGTAAAGATCGGCGCTGCCGAGGCGCAGGCCCGCGCATTCATCGGAGAGCTGGACGATCACGGAACCCGGCAGATGCGGATTCTTTTCCTCAATGCTCGCGCTCAGCGTGACGCCGCACATTTTGCGCAGCAGCCAGCCGCAGAGCAGCTCGCGCGCACTCATCGCGTGCAGGTGCCGCACGCCGTCGCGCTCGATCCAGCGGCGGAGGAAAAGGGCGTATCGCGCCTGCTGGAGGTAGAATTCCGAGGAAAGTTTTTGCCCGAGATCCTGGCGCCAGACTTCGATCCGGCGGGCCAGCTCGCGCTCCTGCTGCCACTCCGCTTCGAGCACCATGCCATCCGGGAGAAAACGCAACTGCGGCAGCGTCTCCGCGAACAATTCCGGCGCGGGCAGATTGGAGGCGTGCGCGACATAGACCCGGAGCGCGGGATTGGCGTCGCTGAACTGGCGCAGCTCGGCTTCGAGGCGCTCGCCCGTGGGCCACTCGTGCAGCAGGCAGGCAAACCCGGCCGCCGGCACCGCCGGAGCCGCGCGCTGTTTGACCAGTTTTTCCAAGCGCGCCTTGATCGGAGCCGTGGTCTTTTCGATCGCAAATTCATTCTCCACTCGCTGCCGCGCGGCGGCGCCGTAGCGCTGGCGCAGATCCGGCGACTGAAGCAGCGTCGCCAGCGCCTCGGCGAGTCCGCGTTCGTCGCCTCCCTTTGCCAGCAGCCCGCATTGCCCATCGACGATTTGCTCCGGCACTCCGGCGACCCGGGTGGATACGATGGGCTTGGCGGAGGCCATCGCCTCGAGGATTACCGTCGGGAAGACGTCGCTCGTGCCGTTGCGATCGATGATGCAGGGAAGGGTGAAGATGTCGCAGCCGCGCAGCCGGGCGAACACTTCCTCCTGCGGGAGCGAACCGGCGAGCCGCACTTCCGCCCCGAGTCCGGCGGCATCGATCGCCGTCTGCAATTCGCCGCGCAGCGGGCCTTCGCCGATGATCTCGCAGTCGAACGCGAGCTTGCGGCGTTTGAGTTCCGCGCACGCGGGAATGAGATGCTGGAAGCCCTTGAACTCGATCAACCGGCCAATGCTGACGATGCGCGGCACGATGTTCGTCGTCGCCGTCGTCGGAGTGGGAAAATTTGCGAGGTCCATCCCGTTGAACACCTTCACCAGCTTGTCCGTGGCATCCGGACACAGCTTCGCGATCAAGCCGCGGCTGAAGTCGGTTTCATTGGCCACGAACTCCGCGGCGGCGCAGATCTCCCGGAGCAGATCGTTGTTGCCGAGATCGACCATGAAGTCCTGCCCGTGGGTCGTGACGCTGAAGGAGATCCCGCTCAGTTCCTTGATGAAGAGCGCGGTCTGCGCGGCGCGATTGGCAAAGTGGACGTGGAAATGGGTGATCCCGCGCGCCTTGAAAAGGTCGGCGAAGTAGAGCGCATTGCGCGCGCGCAGCGTCGCCTTGTAGTCCTTGCCGTAGCGGCGTTCGTGATCGGCGATGTACTTCTCGGGCCAGCGTCCCGCGCGCTTCGCCTGCTGCTCGCCGAGCTTCAGGATCTGCTGCGGCGGCGCGTAGTGGACGGGCGCCTTGATCCGCGCGGCATGGCCATGGCGGAAGCTCGTGGGCGGCGGATAGATGGAATACAATTCCAACTCAGCTCCCGCGCGTTCCAACGCAAGGATCTCCGTATCGCAAAAAGTCTGCGAGACGATGGGGTAACGAGAGAAGAGATAGGCAAGCCGCACGGGTCTGCGGAGTTTCCGAAGGCGGAAGCGCGAGGGGAAGCAAAATCCGGGGAACCCAGCCGTCCCACCGAGCCTCCGGAGCAGCCGCGGTGGGGAGGCTCACGCATCCCCCACCCCCCGTTGGG
>JANOAZ010000218.1:0-11943 GCA_031411395.1 Chthoniobacteraceae bacterium | reverse complement strand
CCGCCACCGTGCCCACATTGACGAACGTCGTGCCCGTGTAGGAATTTGCCCCGGAGAGTGTCAGCGTGCCCGTGCCGATCTTCGTCAGGCCGGCGGTACCGGTGACGCCAGCGCTCACTGTC
This sequence comes from Chthoniobacteraceae bacterium, assembly GCA_031411395.1. Lineage (GTDB taxonomy): Bacteria > Verrucomicrobiota > Verrucomicrobiia > Chthoniobacterales > Chthoniobacteraceae > Chthoniobacter. The sequence continues at coordinate 11,821 of JANOAZ010000218.1, read as the reverse complement.
GCGTTGAAGGTACCGGTATCCATCGTCGGAGCCACGCCCGCGAGATTCAGCTTCGCCGTGCCACTGACCGGCGCGGCCAGGACGTAACCCGTGACCCCGAAGGTCACTTTGTTCACATTCAGGTTCACCGAACTGGAGTTCAAAGTCAGCGTGCCCGCCGTGCCCGCGAGCTGCGCTGCATCGGTGTTCACCAGCGTATTCGGCCAGAGCGAAAGCGCCCCGGACGAGGTGCCGCTCCGCCACAAAGATGAGCTAACATCCCAAACACCCGCCCCACCAGTCACCGTCGTCGCCGCCCCATCCGCATCCCAGAAAAAAGACGCCGCCGGTGCGGAGTGCGAGGCGATCAGAGCGGCAATAAAGAGTGCGGGAAAACGGGGGAGCGAAGACATGTCTGGGGACGAGAGAATACCTTGTGGCTACCGAGCCTATCCTGAAGCGAGTGAAATTCCAGCCTGCTTTCGCTGCGAAATCGTTTCCTCCATCTGCGCGCCACGAGTCAATGAACCCACTTCAGTTTTCCGGCAATCCGAGATCCCTCGACTCCATTCGGGTCGCTGAGGCTCCCTCCGTTCCGCTCGGGATGACAGGCTGTCTGGAAATCCGGCCCACCCTCCAAAGGAATGCTTTCCGAGTGCGCTTTCGGGCGCAGCGCGCCCCCATTTCTGTGACCTTTGGCTGGTCGAAGAATCAATAGCTTCCGCAGGTGGAAATGGTGCGGTTCACGACGCGGCGATCGCTCGGCGCCACCAGGTTGTGGCCGACGTTTAGCAGCAGCGGTTCACGCCTTTGAAGCGGCGTTCGGCAGCGGTGAGGAAGACGTTCTGGCGACCGCGGACGGTGCGGGCTTCGACGCAGTTGCAGGCTTCGGCGCGTTGTTGCTCGCGGTCGATGGCGGCCTGGCCGGAGAGTTCGCGGATCATGGTGAACGCGAGCGCGGCGGCGCCGAAGACGTTGACCGGACGTTGCGGTTCCAGCGCGCTGGCGGGAAGCCAGACGGGTTCGGTTTCGCTGAGTTCGGGCGACTTGCTCCCGCGGATGAGGCGCAGCCATTCCCAAATACTGAGCAGGACGATGCACGAGACCATGCTGAGAAAGGCGATGGTGACCCAGGCGTCGACGGTGTTGTTGAAGCGGATGGTTTGCTGCGCTTTCAACGGCTTCAAGGCGATTGCCTCCTGCACCGCATCGTTCGCTTCACTGACTGCTTTCTGGAGCGCGGGGAGTTTCGCTTCGGCGGCGCGCGCGGCGGCGAGGAAGCCGATCTTCGGATTCGCGTCGCTGACCTTCGTAACGCCGGCGGTGATCGTGACCGTGAGTAGCCATGCGAGCGGGACGAGCGTGACGAATGCGAGCGCGGGCGATTGGTTCCGCTTGAGCTGCGTTTTAATCAGGATCGTGGTCGCGAGGCAGAGTGCGATGCTGGCGAGGAGCTGATTGGCGATGCCGAAGATGGGCCAGAGCGCTTTCACGCCGCCGTCGGGATCGCGGACACCCATGATGAGGAAGAAGCCCCACGCGGCGCAGATGAGCGCGCTGGCGAGGGCGCCGGCGCCGAAGCTTTTCGTATCCGCGAGGCGCGGGGCGATGCGGCGCAGCGCGTCCTGGAGCAGGTAGCGGCCGACGCGGGTGCCGGCGTCGAGGGTGGTGAGGATGAAGAGCGCCTCGAACATGAGCGCGAAGTGGTACCAAAGATCGAGCCAGCGCCCGGCGGTAAGCTGGGAGAAGATCATGGCCATGCCGACGGCGAGTGTGGCGGCTCCGCCGGTGCGGCCAAAGAGGGTGACTTCGCCCATCTGTCCGGCGAGCGACTTCATTTCCTCCGGTGAGACGCTGACCGGAACGCTTGCAAATTTTCCCGCCTGACCGGCGATGGGTGCGAATTCGGTGAGGCCGCTGGCGGCGACGATCTGCGCAGTCGCGACCGGGTCGCTGCCGGGGATGTTCATCGCGAGATAGACGCCGGGATCGAGCGTGCAGGCGGCGATCATGGCCATGATGGCGACGAGCGACTCCAGGCACATGGCGCCGTAGCCGACGTGGCGGACGTGAGTTTCGCGGGTGATGATTTTCGGCGTGATGCCGCTGGAGATGAGGGTGTGAAAGCCACTGATCGCGCCGCACGCGATGGTGATGAAGCAGAAGGGAAAGAGCTTGCCGGGGACGACCGGGCCGGTGCCATCGACGAACTTGCTGACCGCCGGCATGTGCAGCATCGGCAGCACGAGCAGCGTGCCGATGGCGAGCGCCGCGATGGTGCCCAGCTTCATGAAAGTGCTGAGGTAATCGCGCGGCGCGAGCAGCAGCCACACGGGCAGGACACTGGCGAGGAAGCCGTAGAAAATGACCGACCACGCGAGGGGCTCGGCCTTGAGCAGGAAGGCGTGATGCCACGCGGGATTCGCGTGGACGAGCTGGCCGCCCCACACTGCGAGCAGGAGCAACACGACGCCGATGACGGAAACCTCCAGCACCTTGCCGATCCGCACCCAGCGCAAATAGCCGCCCATGAACATGGCGATCGGGACGGTCGCCGCCACGGTGAAGACGCCCCACGGCGATTCCGCGAGCGCTTTCACCACCACGAGCGCGAGCACGGCGAGGAGGATGACCATGATGGCGAGGATCGCGACGACGCCGATAACGCCGGCGGCTTTGTTCAGCTCGTCCTTTACCATCTGCCCCAGCGAACGGCCATCGCGGCGCATCGAAGCAAACAGGATGATGAAATCCTGCACCGCGCCGCCGAGCACCGCGCCGATGAGGATCCAGAGCGTGCCGGGGAGGTAGCCGAACTGCGCGGCGAGCACCGGGCCGACGAGCGGGCCGGGGCCGCTGATCGCGGCGAAGTGATGGCCGAAGACGATCCATTTGTTCGTCTTCACGAAGTCCTTGCCGTCCTCATGGACCTCGCAGGGCGTCGCGCGGCGGTCGTCGAGCGCGAGCACTTTTGCGGCGATCCATTTGGAATAAAAGCGGTAGCCGAGGGCGTAGGTGCAGAGCGCGGCGATGACGATGAAGCCGGAATTGACGGGCTCGTCGCGCTGCGTGGCAATGGTCCAGTAACCAAAGGCGCCGAGCAGCGCGACGGCGATCCAGATGAGGAGGGAAACGGATTTTTTCACGGGCACGCAGGTGTAGCGCAGGCGGTGCAGGATGGGAACTTTCGTCTTCTCCGGCGCGGAATCTGCATATGCGCGGTTGCGGAGGGGTGCATTTGAGTATTCCTTCCGCCGCCCCCGTAAACCCCTCCATGCAAATGAGAAGCAATCATACCGACTCCATCGAACCCCTCGAAAGCCGCATCGCGCCAGCGAGCCTCCTGACGGTCACCTACGACGTGGTCTCCGGGGCGCTCACGCTGGCCGACGACGTGGCTAACAACGCTGTCGGCGTGGACGCTGACAACGGCTTCGCGATCTTTAAGACCGGTGCGAATACGTATCGGATCGTCGATTCGGGAGGAACGGACATCGGCGCTCCGGGGGTGACATTTCGAGACATCGGAAAAGTGACCAGCCTGTCGATCACCGGCGACGAGGGGGCTGACAATTCCTTCCTCACAGGGCTGAACGCGCTGAAGAGTCTGACCTATGACGGAGGCGCGGGGACCGATCAGTTGATCGCCGCGGACTTGCTGGTGAAAGGCGCCGCCTCGATCAACTTGGGAGCCGACGGAGGGAGCGCCAGTTTCGACGGAGCGCTGACCAGCATCGGCGGGGACCTGACGGTCATCTACGGAGCCGCGGGCGGAATGGTGGGCTTCGGTGCGATCAGCACGGTGCTCAAGGGAGCCGTCATCCTCACTGGAGGACTCGGTGATGACGTGTTCACCTTTAGCGGAGCCGGCGATACCGCGACGGTGGGCAAAGGGATCAAGCTGACGGGCAGCGACGGGAGCGACAGCATCTTCATCAACAGCCGGCTCAGCGCCGTGGTGGGCAAGGCGGCGTTGACCGGCAACGCGATCGAGTTCGAAGGCGGCACCGGGAACAACTTGCTCTCGATCAACTCCGCGGGCGCCGTGAGCCTCAAGGGCAACGTGATCTTCAACGGCGGCATCGACGCGGACGAAGTCGCCTTGCAGAGCTCCGTGCTGACCGTGGATGGCGAACTGAAAATCAACGGTGGCGGAGACGTCGATATCGCGACGATCGGCGGCAGCAAAGTGACGCTGAAGAAAGCCGTGACGATCGACATGGCCGACGGTGGCAGCACGGTCTCGATCGGTGCCAATCTCGTCGCGCTGGGCAGCACGCTCTCGGTCAAGGGGACGACGGGGGCGGACGACATGTCCATTACCGTGAGCAAGTTCACCGCCGGCAAGGCCGTCTCGTTCGATGGTGGCGCCGGGAACGATTCCTTCACGCTCGATGCGTCGAGTGTCTTGATCAAAGGCGCCCTCACGATCACCGGCGGCGGCGACGCAGACACCGCGAGTATCCGGGCCGATGGATTGATCTCGGGCGACGTGACGATCGACCTCGGCACCTCGAGCGACGGCAATCAGGACATGTCCCTCATGGGAAGATCCGGGCTGGCCGGGAATCTGAAGCTGGGCGGGAAGCTCACAATCACGTCGCTGGCGGATGATGGAATGATCGGATGGACTGATCTCCTCACCGTGACCGATGTCACCGTGTCGAAGGTCGCGATGATCACCCTCGGCTCTGCCGACAGCACCGCGGTGATGGATAACTTCAACACCAAGGATCTCTTCACCCTCAATACCGGGGAGGGGGATGACACGGTGAATATCGAGCAGAACAACTTCTTTGGCCCCTCGATCATGTCGAAGGCCGTGACGATCAGTCTGGGCGATGGCGACGACACGATCTTGATCGGAAAATCGAGCCTGGCTGGCACCAGCGACTTCGTGAAATTCCTCGCCGCCCTCCAGGTGGACGGAGGCAATCACAACGTCGGCGACACGAGGAACGACTTCGGCCTCAACTCGATCAATGTCTTCGTCCCGCCGGCCACGTCCAATCCGTCGAATTTCGAGACGGTGATTTAATCGGCGTCAGCCCGAGCGCGTCCGCTGCGCCGAGAATTCATGGAGGGACGCGCTCCGTCGCGTCCGTGGATCTTTGCCGCGTCCGTCTATACGCTTGCGGTTTTAGAGGGTGTACCAGATGTCGCGCGGATGAGTGGGATGCCCGCCCTGGCGCGCAGCGCCGCATCGAAAAAATGTCATCCTGAGCTTGCGAAGGACCACATTCTTCCGTGGGCAGCGGCGGTGCGGAGCTTCCCCGCGACACTCGCTCCGCACCGCCTTCTCCCGCGGAAGTCAGAGATTCTTCGCAAGCTCAGAATGACGGGGCTTTGGTTCGCGCTGCGCGCGGCGGGACTTCCGGTGCACCCTTTTAAGCACGGGCAAATACAAGGCCCGCCGCAACACCCAGTGAACAATCGCCGAGCTTGACGACAAACGCGGCTCAGCCGCCTATATTGATCCCCACTTCAAACCATCCACGACCATGAAAAAACTCACGCTCACTCTCGTTGCCGCGACCTTCGCCTTCGCTGCGGTCGCTCAGACACCCACGGCCCCGGGCGCCGCTTCCACAACGGCGACCGCCCCGGCGGAGGCCAAACCAAAACCGTTGTCGGTGGGTGACAAGAAATTCATCAAGGACCTGAGCCTGGCCGTCCTCACTGAGCAAAAATATCTCGCCCTCGTGGTGGACAACAAAACCGCGATGTATTCCGAGGAGACGAAGAAGGCGACCGGCCCGATGAGCGGCGAACTGAAACGGATCTGGACCGGGCTCGCCACACTCGCGACCAGCAAGGGCGCGGAAGTCGCCGCGGATGTGGAAAAGAACGATGCCGCGAAAGTGCTCAAGCTCAGCAAGGAAAAGCCGGACAAATTCGAGAAGGAGTTTTTCAAGGATCTCGGCAAGGAAACCAAGAAGACCGCCAAGCTGGTTGACTCCGCGAAATCGTTGCAGGACGCCGACGTGAAGAAGTTCGTCGAAGACTGGGCCACGGTCATCAAGGGACACGACCTCGCCGTGGAAACGGCGGAGAAGCAGCTGACGAAGAAAAAGTAGTCCGTAGCCGATTTGCGGATTCATTTTGCGGGCGCGGCTTCGGCCGCGCCCGTTTGCTTTTGGCGTGCGGCGCGGCCCGCGAAAACGCACGGAAGTTTGCGGTCTGGAGTTCGCGGAGTATTGTCGAAAAAACCGCATCGATGGACGAAGAATCTTTCGACTTCAATTCGCCCGGCGAGCCACTCACGCCGCTGGAACGCCTCGACCGCCTCATCGCCTCGCTCCCACCGGGCGACCTCGTGCGTGGGGAACTGCTCGACCTCCGCATGGAAGTCGCCGATCGCGAGGACATGGTCGCCGAAGCCCGGCAGGCCCTCGAAAAATACGAGCAGATCGTCAAGAAACTCAGCTCTCCGGCCAACCGCATCGGCACCTTCCTCAGCGCCGCCAATCGCGAGACCGCGCAGATCGTCGTCGGCGGCTCGGACTATTTCTGCAACTGCGATCCGCGCGTGGATCTCGGCTCGCTGCGGCGCGGCACGCGCGTGCTGGTCAACGAGGCCTACGTGATCGTCGGCGATCTCGGTTTCGACAAGACCGGCCCCGTGGTGAAGATCAACGAAGTGCTCGGCCCGGATCGGCTCCGTGTCGGGACCGAACACGGCATGCAGGCGCTCGTGCTTCAGCGCAGCGATCTTTTGCTCAAGGAAAAGCTCAAGGCGGGCGATGAAGTGCGCGTCGATCCGAACTACAAAGTCGCCATCGAAGTGCTCGCGCGCCCGCACAGCGACGAATATTTCCTCGATACCGTGCCGGTGCTGCCGTGGGAAAAAGTGGGCGGCCAGCACGAAGCGTTGCAAGCCATCCGCGACGCGATCGAGCTGCCGCTCCTGCATCCGGAACTCTTCCGCCGCTTCCAGCACGCGACGCCCAAGGGCTTCCTGCTCTACGGCCCGCCCGGCTGCGGCAAGACGCTCATCGGCAAGGCCACGGCCTACAATCTCACCCAGCAACTCAAGGCGCAGACCGGCGAGGAAATGCGTGAATACTTCATGCACATCAAGGGTCCAGAGATCCTCAACATGTGGGTGGGCGAAAGTGAACGCATGGTGCGCGAGATCTTCTCCACCGCCCGCGAGAAACGCCGCGAAGGCTACCTCCCGTTTCTCTTCATCGACGAAGCGGAGTCGATCCTCGGCACCCGCCGCGCGTCGCGTTTCTCGAACATCCTCTCGACCCTCGTCCCGATGTTCTGCACCGAGATGGACGGCATCGAGTCGCTCAGCGAAGTGGTCATCATCCTCGCTTCCAACCGCGCCGATCTCATCGACCCTGCCATCCTGCGGCCCGGGCGAATCGACCGGAAAATCAAGGTCGCGCGGCCCACCCGCGAGGGCGCGCAGGAGATCTACCGCATCTATCTCGGCGAGAATCTGCCCTACGATCCCGAACTCGTGCGCCAGGCGGGGGGCGTGCCGCAGGCGATCGAGGCGCTGGTCGCGAAGCTGATCGACCTTCAGTTTTCGCATCGGGAGGAAAATAAGTTCCTCACCATCTTGCTCCGCAGCGGCAAAAAAGACGTGCTCTACCGCGGCGACCTCGTCAGCGGCGCGATCATCGCGTCGATTGTTGAGCGAGCCAAAGCAATCGCCATCAAGCGGGCGATTGCCACGGGATTGGAAGAAGGCATCAGCGAAAGCGATCTCACGCTCTCCCTCGACGCCGAGTACGCGGAAAACGACATTTTCCCTCCGAGCGACGTGACCGAGGACTGGCTGCAACTGATCGACTACGACTCGGAGAACGTGGTCAAGGTTTCCCCGGTGCGCAGCGGCACCGGAGCAAGACCTGCCGCGCCGAACTCGATCGTGTAGGCTGGTTTGGTGCGGACAGCGCCTTAGAGTCTGCGGGAAATCGGGAGTCGCGGAGATAGTATCGTCATTTGTGTCGGCTCTGGAATTTCGCTCATCTGGGTGGCGCACGGGGCGCTTATAGCGAGGTGTCGGCAACGTGAACGAAAGCGGAGAAGAAGTGGACGGCGAATTTCTAGCAACGCCCCCTTTTCTCCAAGGCTTGCCCGGCGCCGCGAACGCTGGCACCTTCGCGCACCGTGAAAACGCTCGCGCTCGAAGACATCTACGCCGATCCGCACAAGCTCGACTCCTTCCTCGATTCCGGGGAGTCGGTCGAAGTCGTGCGTGACGGGCGTGCGGTCGCCGAGCTGGTGCCGCGCAAGGCAGCCGCGGAGTCCGGCGGGACATCGAAGTGGCCGCCCATCGACTTCCGCGCCCGGTTTTTGAAGATGTGGGGGCCGGATGCGTTCCATAGTCCGGTTTCCGTGGCCGAGGAATTCGCGGAACTTCGGCGCGAGCGGGCGTTGTGAGCGCCTTTGCGGACACGAGTTTCCTCTTCGCTTTTTACTTCCCGCGCGCGGTTTCCGAGCAGGCGGTGGCGAAGATGGAATCCTTGCGGGACGCGCCGCTGATTTCCTCGCTCGTGCGCTACGAGTTTCAGCAGGCCGTCTGGTTCAAGGTCTGGTTGCACGTGCAAGGCCAGCCGCTCGGCTTGAGCGAAGCCGTTGCGCAATCGGCGCTGGCGGCGTTTGCATTGGATGTCGAGCAGAGAGTGTGGGCCGTCGCTTGGTCGGAGTGGGAAGGGGTCGTCACCCGTGCGGAGAAGCTGGCGCTTGACCACACGCCGCGACATGGAGCGCGGGCGATGGATGTTCTGCACCTCGCCTTCGCGCTGCAACTCGGTGCCACGGAGTTGCTCAGCTTTGATGAAAACCAGTGCCGCGTAGCCCAAGCCGAAGGACTGGCGGCTTCGCCTTAACCGCTGCGGCAGTGCGTGAAAATGCGATCAGAACTCTGACTGGGCGCGTACTCCGCCGAATCGAGCGGTGGGCGCGTGGCACCAAGCAAACGCGGCGACTATCCTGCGGCCATTGCTCGACTCGGTTTGGAATGCGTGTGGCTACGAGCGCTCTTTGAATTTCGACAGGGATGGAAAGTGGAAACCGCTCCAATAAGTGAGCGGATGAGCTGCGACCTGTGGACTGCGGCGCGTGGGGCATGGGGCGCGGAGCGACGCCATCCACCTTTATCGCTGAGACGATTCGGGGCGTGTATCCGGCGGGATGTCGTTGGCCTGCCATTGCCACGGCCAGTCGTCCTCCCGCGCGCAAAGGCCCGCGGCCACGGGATTGCGCCGGACGTAAGCGGCTTTTTCGTCGAGCTGTGCAAGGTGCGCGCGGAGCCGGTGATCGAAATATCCCTCCTGCCAGGCGATGCCGCTGTGCCGCGCGTGATACTTTTTCCAATCGCCGATCACCCGGCTCATCGACGCCTCGGAGGGGAAACTCAGCAGAGCGTGCCAGTGATCGGGCATCAGGAGGAAAAGATGCGCGCACCAGCGCTGGCGTTCGTGGTAAAGCCGGACGGCGGCGAGAAGCGCGTGCGCCGTGTCCGGTTCCGTCAGCGGTTTGCCGCCCGGCGCACAGCGGACGCGGATGTGAAAGATCGCATCGTCGCGCACCCATTCCGGCACCCGGTGAAAGAGCCGCCCACCGAAGCCGAGATAGACGTTCGGCGGCTTCGGCGCGTCATCGTCGTCCATGCCCGCGAGCGTGCCCAGTGGCGGGAGACAGATCAAGGTGGATGGCGTCGCTCCGCGCGCCATGTGTGCTGCTCCGGCCGGAGGCCGCTCGCCAAAAAGTGGAAGGTGCTGGCGCGCGCCGCTATTGGCGTGGCGCGTGGAAGGACGCCATCCGACGGAAGAGTGGCCTGCGGCGCGTGGGGCATGGCGCGCGGAGCGACGCCATCCACCAGCACGTTTCTTTTAGGCGGCCACGTATTTCCCGTCGGGGAGCACGCGGGCCTGCCCGAGGCCGGCGAGGGTTTCGAGGATGTCTTCGACGCGGTCGGCTTTGGCACCTTTGAAGGTCCTGGCCAGCGTCGCGGCGTCCGCGGGGGCGGCGAACGTGGTGAGGGCGGAGCGGACCGCTTGAGCTTGTTCGGCGAGGGATTTCGGCCAAGGGAGTTTGGCGGCGGGCTTCGCGGCGGGGGCGGTGATTTCGGCGCCGGTGGCGAGGGTGGTTTGGGTGGCGGTGCTGGTGGGGTTTTGGAAGGTGGGGCGGAGCCAGCGGATCGTGCCGGTGCGTTCTTCGGCGGTGCGTTGGGCGTTCAGGGCGCAGAGGTGGGTGAGGATGGCTTCGTCGCTGGCGGTGGGCGGGAGGGCGTAGGCGGAGGCGACTGTGGCGTCGAGGTCGTCGTGGAACTGGCGGAGGACGGTGACGAGGCCTTGTTCGTGGGTGAGCTGTTCTTTGGCGTTGAGCGGGGTGCTGGCGCGGAGTTTTTCGAGGACGTTGTAGAGGTCGGTGAAGGTCAGCTTCGGGTGCTGGCCTTGCTGGCGTTTGCGGTGGGTGTCGAGGCGCTCGGCGAGGTCGCGGATGTGCGTTTGCTGCGCTTCGGTGGCGGCGGGGAATGGGAACTTTTCGAGGCAGTCGGAGTGGTTGTAGGTGGAGTCGTTGCCGACGCCGAGCCAGCCGCCGACACGGTTGGCGAAGAGGACGTGGATGCGCGAGGAGAGCACGCCGAGATGGAAGGCGTCGTCGAAGGCGAAGATGAGCACTTTCGTTTCGGGCAGGAACGAGGCGTCGAGAAATTGGAACGTGCGATGACGCGCGGTGCGTGACGTGACGATGAAGCGGCGCAGTCCGGTGAGCGCGTGCCGGAACTTCGAGCGCGTCTTCGCGAACAGCCACCAGTTGTCGGCGTATTCCTGCGAGTCCTTCGTTGCGCCGCGTTTTGTTTCGCGCTCCGGTTTCACGCGATCGTGGAGCCATTGGAAGGCGTCGGGATAGCGGTCGCGCAGTTCGTCGTGCGTGAGGCCGAAGGTGTCCAAGACGTATTGTTCGCGCATCTCCTGCGTGACATCGCGGCCCGTGATGTAGCGGCGCAGCAGACGCTCTTTCGTCGCGGCGGTGAAGCGGCTCACTTCGTCCGGCGCGACGACGAAGCCTTGGCCGGAGAGCTGCACCCCGGGACACGCGAGGCCGGCGTTGGAGGCGAGTGGATCGAGCTTCGCGGTGTCCACGCCGGTGCTGAGGTCGGAGAAAATGGTGCCGTGCGTGACGGCGAAGGTGACGGCGGATGCGCCATCGCTTTCGGGTGTCTCGCTCGCGCTCGTCCAGAGCGTGCCGACATCGCTTTGGCGGTCGAAGACGCTCATGGCTACGCGAACTTGTGCGCCGTCGGCGCTGTCCACCCACGGATGATCGGGCACGGCGAAGGCGATGCGCGTGCCGGCGTCGAGCGCGCTTTGCAACACGGGCCGATTGAAGGTCTGCGTGATCGAGTTCGTGGTGATGAAGCCGAGGCGGGAGATTTTCCCTTTCGCCACAAGCTCGGTGGCGTGGCTGGCCCAATACATCACGAAGTCCACGGTCTCGGGCACACGCGGCCACGCTTCGCGCACTGCTTTCACGTAGCCGTCGCCAAGCGCGAGGCGCATCCGCTTGTTGCCGATGAACGGCGGATTGCCGACGACGAAATCCGCCTCCGGCCACTCGGCGGGGCGCGGGTTTTCGTAGTGGAGCGCAGGGACGCGCGCGGTTTCATCGGGCACGTCTTCGCCGGTGACGGGATGCTTTTTCATCGTGCGTCCGTCCCAGCGCGTGACGGGCTGGCCTTGCTCGTCGAGCACGGGCTCGGTGCGCTCCCACGCGAGCACGGCGTCGCGGCACTGGATGTTGTGGAAGGCTTTGATGATGGGCTCGGGCGGGGTGACGCGGCCGCGGGTGCGGAAGTGCCACTGGAGGTAGCCGA
>JANOAZ010000217.1:0-54028 GCA_031411395.1 Chthoniobacteraceae bacterium | reverse complement strand
GGCTCCCGCCGCTCCCGGAGCGGCCGCTCCCGTGGCAGCGGCCTCGGCGCAGCCCGCAGCGGGCGGCGATCAGATGGCGGAAGGCAAAGCCGCCTACATGATGATCTGCGTGGCTTGTCATCAACCAAACGGATTGGGGCTGCCGATGGTCTTCCCGCCGCTCGCGAAGACTGAATACGTGACTGGAGATCCGAAGCGCTTTGCGGCAATGATTCTCAAGGGGAATGCGGGTCCGATCACCGTCGATGGCAAGCTTTACAACAACGTGATGCCAGGACAGGAAGCGACACTGACGGACAAGAAAATCGCCGCGATCATGACTTATGTGCGCGCCAGTTTTGGGAACAATAGTCCTCCTGTTGCGCCCGAAGTCGTCGCTGCGGCCCGGAAAGAATTCGCCGATCGCAAGACTCCCTGGACTGAGGCGGAACTGAAGAACTTCGGCAGCGCGGCCCCCGCCCCGGCCGCGGCTCCTGCTCCGACTGCACCGGCTCCCGCTCCGCCCGCAGCGGTTCCAGGCGCGGCCCCAGCCCAGCCCACACCAGTTCCCGCCGCCCCGGCTCCCGCTCCCGCCCCACCTGCATCGGCTCCGGCTCCCGCCCAGCCAAATCCAGTGAATCCGCCGCGGAGCTGACCTTCGTTTCATTTTTTCGCAATCCCGTTACCCAAAGTCATGTTCAAGAAAACGCTCATCCTCCTCACTTCGCTTACTTGCTTCGCCGTCTTTGCCCGCGCGCAGGACGCAGCCCCGGACCTCGCCGGCTCGATTGAGCGCGGCAAGTCCGTTTACATGCAGACCTGCTTTGTCTGCCACCAGATCACCGGCATGGGGCTGCCCGGCGCCTTCCCTCCGCTCGTGGAAACGGACTACACCACCGGTGATGTGCGCCGCATGATCGCGATGATCCTCAAGGGCGTAAATCCGCCGCTCAAGGTCAAGGACATCACCTACGTCGCCCCGATGCCTCCGTTGCCGACGGTCTATCCGATCCTGAACGACGACAAGAATGTCGCCGACGTGGTCAACTACGTGCGCAACAGTTTCGGGAACAAGGATCCGAAGGGCGTGTCGCCGGAGTTTGTGAAAAAGGTGCGCGACGAATTTGCCTCGCGCACCACGCCGTTTACGGAAGCCGAGTTGCTGAAGTTCCCGGAAGCGCCGAAGTAGAAAGTCCGAGTTTTGAGTTTCAACACTCCTTCATGCCGTTGCAGATCACTCCCGGCCCGATAGTTTCCTTTTAACTTACTTCCCGTATGGCCGCACCCATCACTTCGCACGCTCACGACGACTCCCACGGGCACGATCACGACGATCATCACGAGCTCGGCTTCTGGCAGAAATACATCTTCTCGACCGATCACAAGATCATCGGGATTCAGTACGGTCTGACCGGCCTGGTCTTCCTGCTTTTCGGGTTCATGCTCATGCTGGTGATGCGCTGGCAGCTCGCCAATCCGGGAGCGGCGGTGCCCGTCATCGGTGGATTGCTCCACGCCTTCTTTGGCGACAGCGCCTTCAGCAAGGATGAGACCGGCGTGATGGGCATGCTCACGGCCGATGGCTACAACGCCTTCGGCGCGATGCACGGAACGATCATGGTGTTCTTCGGCATCGTGCCCATTGCTTTCGCGGCGTTCGGGAATTTCGTGGTGCCGCTTCAGATCGGCGCACCGGACATGACCTTCCCGAAGATCAACATGGCCAGCTACCAGTGCTTCTTCATCAGTTGCATTATCATGGTCGTGAGCTTCTTCGTCCCGGGTGGCGCGGCGAAGTCCGGCTGGACTTCCTACCCGCCGCTCGCAGGCATCGCGGACTCCTCGTTCCTGCCTTTCATGAATGGCCAGACGCTGTGGCTGGTAGGGATGGTGTTCAACATCACCGCGTCGCTCCTCGGATCGGTGAATTTTATCGCCACCATCATCCAACTGCGAGCGCCGGGCATGACCTGGATGCGGCTGCCGTTCTTTGTGTGGGCGCAGTTCGTGACGGCGTTCCTGCTCCTGCTCGCCTTCCCGCCGCTCGAAGCCGCCGGCATCTTCCAACTCATGGATCGGGTCGCGGGCACCAGCTTTTTCATGCCGACGGGGTTGGTCGTCAATGGGCAGGTCGCAGACTGGGCGGGCGGCGGCAGTCCGATCCTCTGGCAGCATCTGTTTTGGTTCCTCGCGCATCCTGAGGTGTATGTGCTGATCCTTCCCGGCATCGGCATGGTCACAGAGATCATTGCGAATAACACGCGCAAGCCGATTTATGGCTACAAAGCGATGGTCGGCGCGCTCTTCGTGCTCGCCTTCCTTTCCTTCATCGTCTGGGCGCACCACATGTACATGACCGGCATGGGCGCCAAGGTGGCCGCGTTCTTCCAGACGACCACGATCATGATCTCGGTGCCGTCGGTGATTTTGATCACGGCGCTGCTCCTTTCGTTGTGGGGCGGTTCCATCCGTTTCAACCCCCCGATGCTTTTTGCTGCAACCTTTCTGCCGATGTTCGGAATCGGTGGCCTGACCGGCATCCCGCTCGCCTTCAATGCGATCGATCTCTACCTGCACGACACCTACTACATCATCGCGCACTTCCACTACGTGGTCGCGCCGGGGACCATCTTCGCGATCTTCGCGGGCGTCTATTACTGGTATCCGAAAGCGACGGGCCGGTTGATGAATGACTTCCTCGGGCGGGTGCATTTTTTCGGCTCGCTGATCTTCATCAACGCGCTCTTCCTGCCGATGTTCTTCCAGGGGATGGCCGGCATGCATCGCCGCTGGTACGACGGCGGCAAGGCTTACGAGGGGCTTTCGAACAGTCAGATCTTTGGGTATTCCGGCATTGAGTGGAATACCGTCATCTCCAACGCCGCGTTCCTGCTCGGGCTGGCTCAGATTCCTTTCATCATCAATTTTTTCTGGAGCATGTGGGCGGGCCGGAAAGTGGGTCGCAATCCCTGGGATGGAACGACCCTCGAATGGGATGCGCCGTCGCCTCCCGGGCATGGTAATTTCGACAAGCCGCTCAACGTCTATCGCGGACCGTACGAATATAGCGTTCCCGGTGCCGACAAGGATTTCACTCCCCAGACCGAGCCACCCAAGGCCGGCGAAACCATGCCCACGGCTGCTCATTAGCCCGGTTACATTTTCCGCATGCAAATTCCCTACGAAACAACCGCGCGTCCCGATACGGGCCTCTACAATGCCAAACTCGGCATCTGGCTCTTCCTCGCGTCGGAAGTCATGCTCTTCGGCGGACTTTTTTCCGGCTACCTCTTCCTCCGACTCGGGGCGGAAGATGGCTACTGGCCGCACGGCTTGTTGAACGTCCCGGTCGGGACGATGAACACCGCAGTGCTCATCGCCTCCTCGGTGACGATCGTGCTCACCTGGGCGAACTTGAAGATGCGCCGATGGGCTACGGCGCAGCGTTATCTCCTCGCCTCGATCATCTGCGGCCTCGTCTTCCTCGTGGTCAAACTCAGTTACGAGTACCCCGACAAGTACCAGCACTACGGGGCTTTCATTAAGAAAGAGTCGCTGGAGAAGTACGAGCGTTTCCTCGGCAATGAGCAACTCAAGGCCCGCGGAAAGGCTCCGCGCGTCGAAATCACCGGGCATCTCGAAGCTCCCGAAAAGTACAAACATCTTCACGGTCGCGGCCTGATCGAGGCGGTGATGAAGGACAAGGAGATCCACGAAATCGAAGTGGAAGTGGACGCGGTGAACGCCAACCCCACCGATCCGGCCAACGATCGCGCGCACTTCTGGCCACGACCCCGCCCCGGCGAGAAGGCGCATAAATCGGGGCTGAGCCATCACGAGATGGAGGAGAAGGGATACATCGCGAAGATTGAGAAGAAGGACATCCAGTGGGGCAGCGCGTTCGAGCCAAAGCACAGCCCCTATTTTGCGATCTATTTCACCATCACCGGCCTGCATGGCGCGCACGTGCTCGCGGGCGTTTTGGTGATGATGTATTTCTTTTTCTTCGGTCACAAAATCTACCGCAAGAACCCCGAGCATCAGGCCAACCGTATCGAAGTCGTCGGCCTCTTCTGGCACTTCGTCGATCTCGTGTGGATCTTTGTCTTTCCGATTTTCTATCTCCTCTAGCCACTCCTCATGAGCGATCCGCACGCAACCTCCACCTCGCACGCCCCGGCCGCCGAGCACGATCACGCCCTCGATGCCGCCCATGTGGCCGCGCACGTCAAAGGCTACCTCGTGGTCGGTGGAATCCTGATCGTCTGCACCGCCATCACCGTCTGGCTATCCTACATCGATTTCGATCACCTGATCGGCCGCGGCTGGAATTTCCTGATCGCGATGATCCTGGCGACGTTCAAGGTGGCTCTCGTCGGCGCCATCTTCATGCACTTGAAAGGCGAGAAGTGGACCATCTGGCAGTTCCTGCTTTTCACCGGCTTTTTTGCATTGGGCCTGTTTCTCCTCACGCTCCTTCATTGGGGCGATCCCATCTTCGGCACCAACCACGCCACGCACTAAATGTCCCTCAAGGGATTCCATATCTTCTTCATCTTTCTTTCGGTCCTGCTCGCCGTGGGCTGCGCCGCTTGGGCGTTTGCCAATGAAGTCGCCGGGCCATTTGGCATCGTATCGTGCGTGATCGCTGTGTTGCTCGTGAGCTATGGGATTTATTTCATCCGCAAGACGCGGAAGTTGATCGTATGAGCCGCGCTTTTATTCAGCGGGTGCTGGCGCTTTGCATCCTCAGCTTCCCCGCCGCGGCTCACGCCTGCACCGTTTGCATGGGCGACGTGAACAGCAAAACCGCCGGAGCGATGAACGCCGCGATCTTTCTCATGATCGGCGTCATCGGGACGATGCTCGCTTCCCTCGGAGCCTTCGCATTTTACCTCTCCCGCCGCGCAGCCAACCCGGGGCCGCCCTACACGGAGGCGGACCCCTCCTTCAACGACCCGGAAGACCTTTCTTAAAATGATCAACAAAATGCTGGGCATCGTGCCCAACGCTTCTGAACACGGTTACCTCGTGGATCACATGCTCGAGTTTTGCCACTGGTTCATGGCGCTCCTGTTCGTGGGCTGGTCGCTGTTCTTCCTTTTCACGATCTACCGCTTCCACAAGTCGCGGCATCCAAAGGCCGACTATCACGGCGTGCATAGCAAGGCGTCCGCGCACCTCGAATTCACGGTCGTGCTCGTCGAAGCCGTGCTGCTTCTGGGATTCGCCGTGCCGCTCTGGGGGAAACGCGTGACGCAGGATTCGTTTCCTGATTCCGCCAAGGCGATGCGCGTGCATGCAGTTGCCGAGCAGTTTGCGTGGAATTTCCACTACCCGGGGCCGGACGGTCTCTTCGGACGGCAGAACACCGGCCTCGTGAGCGGAAACAATCCGCTCGGCATCGATCCAAACGATCCCGCGGGGAAGGACGATATCGTCTCGAAGAACGAACTCCACCTCGTCAACCACCAGCCCGTCATCGTGGAGATTTCATCCAAGGACGTGATCCACGGCTTCCAACTCCAGCACATGCGCATCTCGCAGGACGCGATTCCCGGCTCGCGCATTCCGGCTTGGTTCCGCCCCATCGTCAAAGGCCAGTACGAGATCGTTTGCTCGCAGCTCTGCGGTGCCGGCCATTACGCGATGCGCGCCATGATGATAGTCGAAGAGCAGGCCGATTTCGATGCGTGGATGAAGGAAACCGTCCAGCTTCAACATCCCGAACTCGCTGCGCCCACGGCAGCCCCGGCCGCACCCGCCGCGAAGTAAGGCGGACGAGGCGCCACCGCACCGGGCGGTGGGCCGGCGTCCTCCACTCACCGCCTCGTGAACGAACCCAGCCACACCGTCCCCAGCGTCGCGCTGTCGCGGTATGCAAAGCTCGTGGTCGTCATGCTTTTCGCTCTCATCATGATCGGCGGCCACACCACCACTTCCGGCGCCGGCATGGCGTTTCCGGATTGGCCGCTCAGTCACGGCTCGATCAATCCCGCCGGCTGGTGGGAAAACGTCATGCAACGCCTCGAACATGGCCACCGCTTGATGGCCGAGACTGTCGGTTTGCTCATCGGCGTCTTGTGCGCCTGGGTTTGGAGGAGCAAGTGGAGCATCCCGATCGCCGCGGTTGTTTCCGTCGTCCTCGCCCTTGCGGCGAAATTTAGCGGCGCGGAGGCGAAAGTCGTGGCGCATACCGGCCTCTGGAGCTCGGCCATTACCTTCGCGCTGATCATCCTCTGGCAGGCGGATCGCGGAGATCACGCGCGGCCGGCCCCTGTGCGGTGGCTGGCGTTCGCGGCCTTCCTCGGGGTACTCGTCCAGGCGATCATGGGCGGTTTGCGGGTGACGATCGAATCCAGCGGCGACCCGGATACCGCGACGATCTTCCGTGTGGCCCACGGGTGCTTCGCCCATCTTGAACTTTCCCTCATCGTCGCGCTCGCAGCCATGCTCTCGCCCGTGTGGCCTCAGATCGGTGCATGCGTGGCAACCCGCAGCATCGCGGTCCTGGGATGGATCACCGCGAGCTTCCTCTTTCTGCAATTGATCGTCGGCGCGACGATGCGCCACCTCGGCGCGGGGCTCGCCATCGCGAGCTGGCCGCACGCTTCGCACGACGGCGGCTGGATGCCGCCCGTGCACAACACCTTCGTGGACCTCAACTTCACCCACACCCGTGTCGGGGCCGTCATCGTCACGCTCCTGGTCGTCGTGCTCGCGCTTCGAACGATCGGCCATGCCGGGAGTGAAGTGCGGTTGATCCGGCCGGCGGCGTTGCTCGTGGCGCTGGTCCTCGCGCAGTTCGCACTCGGGCTTTTCGTGATCTGGAAAATGCGCCCGCCGATCCTCACCACGCTTCACGTGGTCAATGGCGCCGCGCTGCTTGCGACAACCGTTTTGCTGGCGGTGAGGGCCCGTCGCGCGCACCTTCTTTCCGATGAAACGACTCCTTCAATCAGCGGCGGCACCGTCGCGGGGGTGACCGCGTGAACCGCGCGAGCCAGCCAGTCGCCGTCCCGATGGAACTCCCGCACGCCGAACAGGAGCAGGGGATCGTGAGCGATCTCATGGTGCTGGTCAAAATGCGCCTGAGCCTGATGGTCATCGTCACGACCTTCGTCGGCGGCTGCATGGCCTCCGGCGCGCGGCTCGACTGGCTGGTTCTTTTCAATGTCATCCTCGGCACGACGCTGGCCGCCGCGGCGGCGTCGGTCATGAATCAATATCTGGAGTCTCGCGTGGACCGCCTGATGGAGCGCACCCGTCACCGTCCGCTCCCCGCCGGCCGCATGAAGCCTTCCAGTGCGCTCGCGCTCGGAATCGCGATGGGTGTCGCCGGAGTTGCCTGGCTGTGGTTTTTCGCGAACGCGATGAGCGCGTACCTCGCCGCGGCCACCATCGTGATCTATGTCGCGCTTTACACCCCGATGAAGCGGCGGACGTCTTTCTGCGTGATCGTCGGGGCGGTCTCCGGGGCGATTCCGCCCGTCGTTGGCTGGACGGCGGTACGACCTTCGTTCGATCTCGGTGCGTGGGTCCTTTTCGGGATTCTTTTCACCTGGCAGATGCCGCATTTCCTGGCGATCGCCTGGCAGTTGCGCGACGAGTATTCCCAAGCTGGCTTCGTGATGTTGAAGCGGGACGACGTGAGCGGGTGCGCCACGGCCATGCAAAGTCTGGTCTTCACGTTCGCCCTCGTGGCCATCACCATCGTGCCCTTCACGGCCGGGCTGAATAGCGGCATCTACCTCGCGGGCGCTCTGCTGCTCGACGCGGCGATGCTGTGGTTTGCCGTGCAATTTCTCCTCCAGCGCACCCGGCCCAGCGCGCGCCGCCTGTTCTTTACCTCACTCGTTTTCCTGCCCGTCCTGCTCGGGCTGATGGTGTTCACCAAACTGTGAACGCCCGCTGGTCCGCCAGTGTCCTCGCCGTGCTGCTCGGCACCAGCGCTTGCGAGCGTCCGGTGCCGGGGCAACTGCAACAGTCATACTGGCCGGTCAGTGACTTCGCCCTCACCGAGCGCAACGGACAGACCGTGACCCTGGCGGACCTGAAGGGAAAAGTCTGGGTTGCGGACTTCTTCTACACCGCCTGTCCGGGCCCGTGCCCGATGCTCAGCAGTCGGCTCAGGGATTTGCAGAAAGAAGTCGGCACCGACGATCGCGTCCGCCTTGTCTCCATTTCCACCGATCCGGAAAGAGATACCCCGGCCGTCCTCCGGCAGTATGCCGAACAATTCCAAGCGAACGACCGCTGGCTCTTCCTCACCGGATCGAAGGCGGCGATCCGCGACCTGGCTCTCACCGGCTTCAAGCTGCCATTCAGCGAAACTCCGGGCGGCCCCGAGCCAATCATTCACGCCACGCGGCTCATCCTCGTCGATCAGACAGGCGTGATCCGCGGCCTCTACGATGGGACCGATGCTGCCGCGCCGAAGCAGCTCCTCCGCGACCTCCGCCTCCTCCTCACGCCCAAACCATGACCGTCCAGAATCTGCCCCTCATCAACGCCAGCCTCAATGGCCTGAGCACCGTCTTCATCTGTGCCGGCCTCGCCTTCATCAAGGGCGAACGAAAGCTGGCGCATACCACTTGCATGGTGATCGCGCTCGTCACGTCCACCGCCTTCCTCGCCTGCTACCTCACGTACCACTACCTTAAGGCTGGGCACGTCACCCACTTCACCCATCCGGGCTGGCCGAAGGCCCTCTACTTCGTAATCCTCGGCACGCACACGCCGCTCGCCGTCTTCGTGCTGCCGCTCATCATCATGGCTGTGATCCGCGCACTGCAAGCGCGCTACGAGTCGCATCGGCGCTGGGCGAAATGGGCCGCCCCCATCTGGCTTTACGTTTCCTTCACAGGCGTGCTCGTCTATCTGATGCTCTACGTCTGGTTTCCTCCTGCGTGACCGGCTTGTTCGTGGCGAAAATACCCGCGTTTCCAGAGTGGGAAGGCGTCGCCGGCCGGAGTGGTCGAGCGAACTTTCACCCTATGTTTTCCCTACTTTAAAGGTACTTCACCGCGGATGGCTTCCGCTTTTAAGTGACATTTGAGCCTCCCTTCGATTTCGAAAAAATTTGCTTGTCGGGCGGGCAGAGAATCTGGCAGACTCCGGGTCTTGCAGAAAGAAGGGAAATTATGGCTCATTCATCTGATATAAGTGCAGTGGCAGTCAGTAAGGGTGACTTGGCTCACTGGGTTACCGCAGCACCGGAACTGGCCGCCCGGTCTTCGGCTCTTCCACGGGACAAAAACCTCGGCGAACGGGTGATCATCCTGAGCATGATTTGCGACTCGTTCGTCATCGCGGCGGCGATGGTCTTCAGCTTCTGGCTTCGCTTTCACACCGTGATTCGAGATTACACCGTCGTCGCGGATATCACTTTCCGAGACTACGCCGGTTACGCAGCGATCGGCGCCATCTCGATGATCATGACCCTAGCCTACCGACAATTCTACGGAAGGAGTGTCATCCTGCGCTACCGGCGCGTCGCCCGCCAGATTCTCGAGGCTTCGCTCCTGTGGGTCATGGGCTTCCTCAGCATTTCCCTCATCCTCAAATTCGAGCCGCCGGTGTCACGGCTCTACGTGATCATCTCCGGCATGACCATCCTTCTCGGTCTGCTTTTCTCTCGCTGGCTGCTCAATCTGGTGGTCCATCGCTCCTCGATGGTGGCCAGCCTGCGTCAACGGGTCGTCTTTGTCGGCTGGAACGAAGAAGCCGAGCGTCTTGCGACCGCGTTTGGGACCGACCAGGCCGACGCCTACGAGTTGGTCGGCTGCGTGCGGCCCACCGGGCGCGACTTCTTCAAGGAGCCCGAAGACCGCCGGCTCATCCTCGGTGATCAGGAGCAAATCGCGAAGATACTCGAGTGGAGAGGCATCGATATGGTGATGGTCGCGGACATGAATTCCGCTCAGAGCGAGATCGTCGCGCTCGCCAACCTGTGCGAAAAGATGATGGTCCAGTTCAAGGTGATCCCTTCGTATTTTCAGATTCTCGTGTCCGGGTTGCATCTCGAAACCGTCAGCGGGATCCCCATCCTCGGCGTATCGAGTCTGCCGCTCGATCAGACGGCGAATATCGTCCTCAAGCGGGCCGTGGATATCGTCGGTTCGGTGATCGGCCTCCTACTGTCCCTCCCGCTGATCGTGATCTTTGGGACGATCGTTTACGCAGAATCGCCAGGTCCGATCCTGTACCGCCAGCGCCGATTGGGCCGCAACGGTCACGAGTTCTTCATCTTTAAGATTCGCAGCATGAATCTCAATGCCGAGGGCCCAGGGGAGGTCGGCTGGACCACAAAAAACGATCCGCGCCGGCTTCGGATCGGGGGATTCATCCGAAAGTTGAATATCGATGAAGTGCCGCAGTTCTGGAATGTATTAAAGGGTGAGATGAGCCTCGTCGGGCCGAGGCCGGAACGCCCGGAATTGATCCGCAATTTCAAGGACGAGATCCCGCATTACAACGCCCGACACAACGTCAAGCCCGGCATCACAGGCTGGGCGCAGGTAAAGGGATTCCGGGGCGATACCGATCTGGGGGAACGCATCAAGTGCGACCTCTGGTATCTGGAAAATTGGACCCCGCTTTTGGATTTTCACATCATGCTGCTGACGTTCATCAAACGTGAGAACGCCGCCTAACCGAGTGATTTGAAATCAGCACTGCCTGCTTCCCGTCCCATCATCGGCGGGTCGCCGGACGACGGAAGCCAGAGCCGCGCCCGAGCCGAAGCCTCGAATCGCGCTGTCTTGACGGCCTTCTGCGAAATGGACGACCCTGCGACACGTCCAGCCAAGACACTCCGATTGTTCCAGACCATGGATTCACACTCGAAAAGCTCAGCGCAGCACCTCGGACCAGCTACTTTCCTTTTTTGGGCGGTCGCAATCTCGTTCACTTTGTCTCCTGTCAATGCAACGGGCGCCATGTTAGTGAAGCCGCTTCAGCCGGGGAATATTTTCCTGACCACCGACGTGGTGGAAATCCCCGTCGGCGGTTCCGGTGACGTGGTCACTTGGGTGGCCCGGGACTTCTTCGGGAAGATCGCCGCACAGGGATCGGTCGATTTGGTCGGCGGCAGCGCCCGGATTCGCCCATCCGTCGGAGCAATTGGCTACTTCGCGATGGAGATGAGTGAGAAACGAGGGGGCGTGGTGATCTCCAACCTCACCACAAACTTTGCCATTCTTACGCCAATCGACGGCACCCTTCTTGATGCCTCGCGCTTCGGCGTTCACACCCATTTCGCTCAGGGAAACAGCCCCGCACTCATGCCCATCATGAGGCGGGCCGGCATCGTTCATTTTCGCGACGAGCAATACTGGGCACACATCGAACTGGCCCGGGGCATCACTTCCGTTCCTGTTCAATTCTCCAGCTTCATGGGGGAAGCGGCGCTCCACTCGATACGTCCCTTGCTAATTCTGAACTGGGCGAATCCACATTATGATTACGACGCGGGCGTTTACACAGCGCCTCATACCGACATCGGCCGGCAGGGATTCGCCAACTACGTCCTGGGGCTTCTGAATCATTACGGACCTCAGGTGCGGGAGATCGAACTTTGGAACGAGTATAATGGCGGCACTTTCGTGAAAGGCCCTGCCACCACTAACCGCCCGCATTACTACCATCGCCTGCTCAAGGCCGTCCATGACACCGTGAAACCGATCCGTCCGGACGTAACCGTAATCGCCGGGGCGACCGTCCCAGTCGCGCATGGTTTCCTGCGCGATTTATTTGCGCAGGGAGCGATGCCCTATCTCGACGCGATTTCTGTTCACCCCTATGGCAGGGATCCAGAAGCAGTCGAACTTGATGTCGCCGGGCTTCGCGCCCTGATCCTGGCGGCTAACAACGGAGTCGCCAAGCCGATCTGGGCCACGGAATTCAGCATGGATGCGAAAGCCGAATCTGATCGGGCCAATGCTGCCTCCTACCTCGTTCGCATGCTCGTCTGCCTGCTCACTGGCGGAGTCGAACGCATGTATTACTACCATCTTCAGGACGATGCGGGCTTCCCTTTCCGTGGACTCGTGGGAGGCTTTGATGCAATCAAAGGGAGTTTTGTCCCCAACCCAGCCTTCGTTGCTTACGCAAATGCCATCCGGCAACTCAGTGGGTGGACGCCTGCCGGGCGGATCGCAGATCTCGCCTCTACCACCTACGTCTACCGCTTCACGAAGGATGGAGCGACGCGCTACGTTGCCTGGGCCACAGCTCCGACCTCGCTCCAAATGACCGCGAGGGGACCGGTTTCCGTAATCGATCTCATGGGGAATTCCGTTGCGGGCGCCACGAGCGGTCCAACCGGGTTGGAAAACATCGGACTGGATCCAGTCTTCATCGACGGCGAAATATCCGGCTTCGTCGAGGGGATCAACCCGGTGCTCGCCGACTCCGTCGCTGGTTATTCCGATCGGCAGGGACACCTCGGTTGGTCGTATGGCTCCGCGTCGATCCCCCCAGGAGGAGCCTTCCGGGTGGAACATTTCCGGCCGATGACTTGGAATATTTGGAAGCAGGATAACTATCGTTGGTTAGGCAGCGCGGAATTTCAGTACATCGGGAGCTCGGTCGTCCATCCCGGGGCAGATGCCGCCGTGCGTCGTTGGATCAGCAAGACTAAAGCGACCGTGAAACTCACTGGGACACTTGGCCGCGGGCCAGGAGGTGACGGCGTGGGAATATCCATCTATGTCGATGGCGCATCACGCATGGAACTGATCCTGGGTCCCAGCCAGGCCCAATCTTACGAAGTTCCTAACGTCAACATATCGCCCGGCACCGTGATTGATTTCGTTGTCAACGATCGAGCCGAAAATAGCTTTGATTCGACCGAGTTTACTTCACGAATTACCGTCGCGAATTCGACGCCGGAAGATTTCAGCCTGGCCGCTCCGTCGGACTTGACCGCGCGGGGTGTCGCAGACGATCTCATCGAACTCTCGTGGATCGACCGGTCCACTGCCGAGGAGTCGTTCATGCTGGAGCGAAAATGGGGAACTCAGCCCTATTATCTTGCAGCTCACCTCCCCGCCAATACCGCCCTTCATCGTTATCGAGAAAATATGCCCCCGAGGAGAGCTTACACATTTCGTGTCAGAGGCACCGCAGGAGGTCGCTACTCCGAATACTCGAATGAAGCAACCGCCACCGATGCTCCCGGCGGTGCGATACCAGCCACCACTCCCCTCCCGATCCCGACGCCTACTCCTGCGCCGGTCCCGGCTGCAACCCCGGTCCCGACACCGACACCGACTTCCGCGAGCTTGGCGGCGCCATCCAAACTGGTAGCGGTCGGCGTGGCAAACGACGTGATCAGACTCAATTGGGCCGACAACGCAACGGCGGAGCAAGGCTATCGCATCGAGTGGAAATGGGGCTCGCAGCCATACTACCCTGTGGCCGAGGTGGGACCGAATACAACTAACTACACTCACCGGGATAACATTCCCGCTCGGCGAATTTATACCTACCGCGTCCGGGCCTTTTCCGGCAGCCAGACATCGGCGTTCTCCAACGAGTCGAGCGCCACCGATCTTCCATGAAGCCAATTCAGCCAGGAACACTCATTCAGTGCCAAGATTGGAATCAAAAAACACTTACACTTTGCCTGCTATAACTTGGGACTACCTTATCGTCGGTGCCGGCTACGCAGGAGCCGTGCTTGCAGAACGTCTTGCCAGCCAGTGCGGAGCTTCGTGTCTGGTTATCGATCGCCGCACCCATATCGGTGGCAACTCTCACGATCATTATGACAAGGCGGGCGTATTGCTGCACACCTACGGGCCACATTACTTTCGCAGCAATTCCGATCGAATCGTCGCTTATCTGAGCCAGTTTACCGAGTGGCACCCAGTCGAATACAAGATCCTCTCCTGGACTCATGGTCGGTTCTGGCAGTTTCCGATCAATCTCAATACCTTTGAGCAACTCATCGGCAGGCCATCCAACCCCGAGGAAATGGAGGCGACGCTGGCGGAATGGCGCCTCCCCATCGAAAATCCCGCCAATTCCGAAGAGGTCATTGTCGCCCAGGTTGGCGAGCGCCTTTACGAGATGTTTTTCAAGAACTACACCCGCAAGCAGTGGCGCCGGGAACCACGCGATCTCGATGCCAGCGTCTGTGGGCGGATCCCGATTCGGACGAATCGGGACGATCGTTACCTCTCTGACAAGTTCCAGGCGCTTCCCAAAGAGGGCTACACGGCCATGTTTCAAAAGATCCTCGCGCATCCAAACATCACCGTGCAACTCGCCACCGACTACCGGGAGGCGCGCCAGCAACTGAGCTATCGGCACCTCATCTATACGGGGCCGATCGATGAGTACTTCGACCACTGTTTTGGGCCTCTTCCCTACCGTTCGCTGCGGTTCGAACCAGAGACGCTGAATCAGGAATTTCATCAACCCGCAATGCAGGTCAATTACCCAAACGATCATGATTTCACTCGCATCGTTGAAATCAAGCATGCGACAGGTCAGAAGTTGCCGGTTACGACCATTGTCCGCGAGTATCCCGAAGATTTTGGACCGGGGAAGGAGCCCTATTACCCCATCCCTGCCCCTGATGCCAAGGCGATCTACGACCGCTATGCGGCCCTGGCGGAAAAGGAGAAAGGCGTGAGCTTTGTAGGTCGGCTTGCGACCTATCGTTATTACAATATGGATCAAGTCGTCGGCATGGCACTCGCCGAGTTCGAGAAACTAAAAGGCATGCATTCAGAACTTGCGTCGTCGCGCTAGGATGAAGGCTCATTCATCACTTCAGCAGAATCGCGGTTTCCCTCCCAGGCTGTCACACGTGAAGCATGGGAAATGACTATTAGCGCCTCATTGGATTCATTAGGTAACGCAGGGCGTTTGTTCCGTGCGGTGCGCACATCTCCGCTACTTCGGCAAGCGGGACAGATGGCTACCACCCGTGGCGTGGGGTTGGTCGTCGCCGCCGCTGGCAGTATTTGGGCCGCGCGCTGCCTGGGACCCGAGAAACTCGGCATCTCCAGCATGATTCTCGCCATTCTGGCTCCGGTCGGATTGCTAGTGGACTTGAATCAGGATGTCTCGCTCGTCCGCCGTTACAAACAGTGCGAAAACGACTCTGCACGGGTTCAACTCGTCCGGGAGACTTTCATTTTTCGCGGCTTGCTCTGTCTCGCGTGGATGGCCATCGCGGTCGGAGTGCTCTCTTTGGTAGAGTTGCCGGGTGCGGATTGGTATCTCGGTGTCGCAGCGGCATTTCCCCTCTTGCTTGTCACGGTCAACCAAGGCGCATGGGTGCTTCAGGCACAGGAGAATCTGCCCGCTCGTTACAAGGCGTTGATGGTTCAGTCAATTGTCGGAGCGGGATGCTATTTTTTCTTGTTCCGACCCGGCCGCGTCGCCGCGGGCACCGATATCATTGTGATGGCGGGCGCGGTCGGTGCCGAATTTTGCCTTGGGTGGTGGTTTGCAGTCCGGCCTTTGAGAACGGCCTCGTCCCCATGGCCGGAGGTGTGCGCTGCGCGCTGGCGCGAGTTTATGCTTGGTCTGAAGACGGCCGGTCGGGGCTATTGGACGGGAAGATGGCTGGCCGTGACCGGCATCGTGAGTTACCTCTACATTTACCTGCAAAGCCCACTCATCGGCGTTCTGCTCGGTACGGAGTCACTAGGGCAATACCGGACGGCGACGACGCTACTCAACGGATTCCAGGCCTTTGCGGCGATGATTCCCGCATTACTTTATCCGAAAATGATCGAATGGCATCGTCAGGGCGGCGCCGTACTTTGGGCTCAGCAATTACGTATCGTCCGCCTCGGTATTTGTTTGTTCATTCCCGGAGTCGCCGCCGCTTTTCTGTTTGCGCCCTTCCTCTACCGCGTACTTTACGGCCCTGCCTTCCTCTCTGCGGCCTATCCTTTTGCAATGCTTCTCGCTTCGCGAATGCTGATGGTCATGAGCGGCATTTTCGGATGGGGTCTATGGGCGCAGCACCGCGATCGGTTGGTATTGGTGATCACCCTCGCCACCGCGATGATCAGCCTTACTTTGAACTTCACCTTAATTCCCCACATGGGACTGCTCGGTGCGGCCACCGTATGTGTCATCTCGGAGAGCCTCATGCTGCTCGGAACAGCCGTTGCCAGTAGAATGTTGCTGCATCGCGCCTCGACCCGTTCATCCGCTCTTGCCGACAATCATCCTCACTAATGCAACTACTCCAGAAACCGATATGAGCACACCGCCCGTCTCCGTAGGATTGAAGAAAGCCATCCCTCAACCGATCCGAAGTTCAATATCCAAAATCGCCACCAAACTGGGACTTAAGAAGAGTTGGGACGAGAAGTTCTACGCGGAGGTTTCCACCTACGGTAAGGATAGTCCGAACGCGTGGATTCGCCGTTCAGCAGAGATCGGTGGATGGCTCTTTGAGGGCGAACATGAGGCGCTCTGGGAGCTCGCTACCCGCGATGTGCCTGGAAATGTCCTCGAAATTGGCAGCTGGATGGGAAAGTCCGCATGCATTCTCGCAGGAGCTTGTGCCGACCACCACCCAGAGACCGTGGTTATTTGCATCGATACATTCACCATGAGTGGGACGGAGCAGCAGCAGAAGCATCATGAAAAGCTCGTTGGTCGCGCTCAAGGCACCTTCTACGACCTCATCTCCGCAGCCAAGCGACTCGGTTATTACAAGTATGTCATCCCCGTCGGCCAATACTCCCAAAGCGCATTAAAGATAATCAAAGGTCCTCTGCGCCTCGCCTTCATCGACGGCGCCCATGACTATGCCAACGTGGAGAGCGAAGTAGCGCTGTGTCTGCCAATGATCGCGCCGGGCGGCAGCCTCGCCCTCCACGATGTTTACTCGGGGACCTACCCGGAACTGCTGGCTTTTGTAAACGAGAAGATGCTCACCGATCCAACGATCGAGTACATCGGGAAAGCTAATTCGATCGCGATTTTCAGAAAGCGTTAGATGAGTGTTCCGATGCTAATCTTCCGCCCGATATGCCACATGGGCTTTCGCGAGGGATGCAGCGATGCGTATGCAGACTGATACCCTGCCTGCCGCCGTTTCCCTGTTGAACCGTTCGAGGGTTTGCGCGGTGGTCGTGACTTTCAACCGCCTCGAATTGTTGCAGGCAGCCGTGACCGCGTTACGCGGCCAGACTCGGAAGCTCGACGCGATCCTGGTGGTGGATAATGGGAGCACCGACGACACGAGTCGCTGGCTGGCAGAGGAGGCCAGGCAGGATCGCGGCGGACAGTTGCAAGTTGTTACCCAGGCAAACTTGGGGAGTTCAGGAGGTGTGTTCGCCGGGGTCAAGGCGGCCTACGCGGGCGGCTACGATTGGTTCTGGTGCATGGACGACGACACGATTCCATCACCGACTGCGCTCGAATGTCTCATGGCAGGCGCGGAGCGTTTTCGTGCGACGACACCCGAGGTGCCGCTCGGATGGCTCAACTCTGTCGTGCAGTGGTCAGATGGCGCGTTGCACCGGATGAATGAACCCAAACTTAAACCTTACCTCTCGTGGGGACCTAAGGTGATCGATCGACGCTACCTGCCGGCCCAATGGTGCTCGTTTGTTTCGGTGTTGCTTGCTCGCGAGGCCGTCGCCAAGTGCGGCCTCCCGTTAAAGGATATGTTTATTTGGTACGATGACGTGGAGTACACCGGTCGCATCACACTTCGCGGATTTACAGGACTCGTCGTGCTCGACAGCTTTGTTGAGCATCGGACCAAGGCCAACTATGCACCCGATGTCGAGGATCTCGACGAGCAGAATTGCGGTCGGTTTCGCTACGCTTTTCGCAACGAAGTGCTGAATCTTCGAACCTTTCACGAGGGGCGCCCTGTCATTCTGGCGGTCCGCTTCGTTCGGCTGATGTTGAGGCGGGTCAGGTTAATGGTGAGAGCACGGAAGTTTCGATACCTCTACCTCGCGGTCGCACAAGCTTGGAAAGGCCTCACGATGGAACGGCGGATCGAGTTTCCAACCGCCGCGACATCGCTTTCGACGACGCCGAGGTCCGCACCGGAGAGTGGTTCCACTCGCGGGATCGCGTCCATTCCATTGCCATGACTGCCACCGTGCCGAAGCTCACTGTCATTATCTGCACGCATGATCCGCGCGAAGACTATCTCGTCGCCACCCTTGGTGCGCTAAGAAAGCAAAATCTGCCCTTGGAAGAGTGGGAATTCCTCCTGGTAGATAATCTCTCGACGCCTCCCGTGTCCCAGCGGATCGATCTGAGTTGGCATCCCAACGGCAGGCATGTTCGCGAGGAGAAGCTCGGGCTTTCGAATGCACGCCTTTGCGGATTGAGAGCGGCCCGTGCTGATCTGATCATCTTCGTCGATGATGACAACCTGCTGGCACCGGACTATCTCGAAACGGCGCTGAAGATCGGGAGAGAGTGGCCGATCCTGGGGGTGTGGGGATGTCACATCGATGGTCAGTTCGAGGAGGAAGCGCCGGCATGGCTGAAGCCTTTTGCGTATCATCTGGCGGTGCGCGATTGCCCGCATCCCGTGTGGGCATCGTATGTCGATGATCGGAATGTGCCCTATGGCGCGGGCATGTGCCTGCGCAGGTCCGTGGGACAGGCTTACATCGCCAAGTCGGAAACGGATGTCCTTTGCACGAAACTCGATCGCATCGGCAAGGGCATGGGTGCGGCCGGCGATCATGATATTTGCCACACGGCGCACGACCTCGGCCTGGGCATTGGTCGCTTCCCTACGCTGCGCATGACTCATCTCATTCCGGCCGTGCGCATGCAGGCGGACTATTTCCTGAAACTCGTGCATGGCAACGCGCGCGCGGCCTTGCTCCTAGCCCTTGCGCGTAATGCTGCTGCATCGTATCGAACCACGAGATTTTGGCCGATTGTGAAGCTTCTTCGCGGCCGCCTTCTCAAGCGCGGCATGGAAGGGCGTATTCTCTGTGCGCAAGCACGCGGAGAACTCGACGCCTTGCGCGAAATCCGCCGTCTCGGGGTGGTGGGATAGAGATGAAAATTTCCTACGTCTATCATCTTGATGCGGGGAATGCGTCAGTCCAGTCCGGGCGTCCGAAGTCGATTCTGCGCGGGTTGAGTTCCGCCGGGGTCGAGATCCTGAAGCTGTTTCCGCTGAAGCACGGGTTCCATTCGACGCGCTGGGCACACAAGCTCTTCTGGCATGCCATGGGACAGCATTACCTGATCGATCGTCACCCTTCACTCTTGCGGGACTTTGCACGCCAGGTGGAAGCGGGGTTGAAACGCGAATCGGGTGACGTGATTTTCAGTCCGAGTACGCTGCCGATCAGCAACCTGAGATCGAGCCTTCCGGTGACGTTTTGCGCGGACGCCTGCTTCGGCGCGATGCTCAACTATTACGGGGCCTACTCCCGGCTGTCGGCCGTACAGACTCGCTTTGCAGAGCGGGCGGAGGCAGGAGTGCTCGAGCGCGCCGCCCTGGCGGTATATCCCTCCGAATGGGCGGCCGATGCCGCGGTTCGGCACTATGGCATCTCGCGGGATCGCGTCGCGGTGATTCCGTTTGGCGCCAACTTCGGAGAGGAAAATCAGGAGGCGGACGTCGCGCGATGGATTGAAGGCCGTGACAACCGCTTGCTAAAGCTTCTCTTCGTCGGCCGCGAATGGGAACGCAAGGGTGGCGATATCGTGGTGGAAGCCGCGCGCATCCTGATCGCGCGGGGGATGCGCGTGCAGTTGGATATCGTCGGTACGGATCTCCCGGCGCGGTGGGAGAAACTCGATTTCATTCGCAGCCACGGTCTGCTCAGCTACTCGAATCCAGCCGGGCTGTCGCAATTACGCCAGTTATTCGCAGAGGCTACGTTGCTCTTCGTTCCTTCACGGGCGGAAGCCTTTGGGATGATCTATTGCGAAGCCAATGCCTTCGGCTTGCCGTGCATTTCGACGGCGACGGGCGGCATTACGGGGATTATTCGCGACGGCGTGAATGGCTATGGGTTGCCGCTTGCGGCGGGGGCGGAGGATTATGCCGATCGCATCATTGCAGCGGTAGAGTACCAGGACCAATACCGGGAATTAGCCCTGAATTCCTACCGGGAGTTCAAGCGCCGGCTGAATTGGAATGTCTTCTGCAAACGCTACCTTTCGCTCGTCAAGGAACGGGTCCTTAAACAAGGCGCGCCCACGCTGGCGACTTTTTCAAACGGTCAGAACGCGCTTGCACCGCTGCGCATTGCTTATGTTTCCATCCAGGCGGCCGACGATATCAATGCCTGGTCGGGCTTGAATCACAACATTGCGTCCTGTCTGCGAGCGCAGGGTGCGCAAGTCGAACTGGTCGGTCCGCTAGAGAACGCACCACGAGTCCTGTGGAGCAAAGCGCGGGCGATGCTGCGCCGATGGATGACCGGACGGCGCCATCTTTGGACCCGCGATCTGGGGCTCCTTCGCTACTACGCCAGGGAAACTGCGCGGCGTCTGGAGAAGCTGGACTACGATCTGGTCTTCAGCCCCGGCACCGAGCCGATCACCTACCTTCCCGACCAGATCGACAAACCCGTGGCCTTTTGGACCGACGCGCCTTTCGGGGCGATGCTGGATTATTATCCGTGGTACACGGGGCTGGGCAATGCGTGCGTGAGGGAAGGGATGGCGAGTGACACTGAGGCGCTGCGGCGCGCCACGCTCGGAGTTTACAGTTCCGAGTGGGCGGTCAGCATGGCGATGGAGAAGCACGCAGGGTCAGCGGAGCGACTCGGCGTTGTCCCATTTGGCTCGAATTTGCAGTCGTCGGTTGCCGATGCCGAGGTCGATGCTCTTGTCGCGCAGCGGCTTGCCGCGCCTTGGCGGTTTCTTTTTGTCGGCGTCGATTGGGAGCGCAAAGGGGGCGACACCGTCCTGGCAGTCGTTACCGAGCTGAATCGCCTTGGCTGTCGCAGCGAAATGGTTGTCGTCGGTTGCCAGCCTCCCGCGCGGATTGAGCCGCTGCCCGATTTTGTGAAACTCGAAGGCTTCATCGACAAACGCTCGGAAGAAGGCCGGGAAAGGATGGCAGCACTCTATCGGAGCACCCTGTTCTTCTTCATGCCGTCGAATGCCGAGGCCTTTGGAGTCGTCTTTTGCGAAGCGAATGCCCACGCCGTTCCCTGCCTGGCCACGGCCACCGGTGGGATTCCCACGATCATCAAGGACGGAATCAATGGCCGGCTTCTCCCACTCAATGCGCCAGTCGAGGAATATGTGCGTCAAATCCGCGCCGGCACCGATCCGGAAGTGTACCGCCGCATGGCGCACGATACCCTGCGAGCTTATCTCGAACGCCTAAACTGGCAGGTGGGTGGCAGGCGGTTGATGGAGTTGCTTCGGGAAGCGACCCGCCAGCATGCCGACAGGCAACGATCGGATCGCCCGCTCGCTTCCGTCCACGCCGTTTCGTTACACTAATGGCTTCCGACGAATCGAAACCCAGCCATCTAGACCGGCTCGACGTCCTTCGCGGCATCGCGATCTTCGCGGTATTTGCCTACCACTTTTTCGGCACGAGCTATGGAATGGATCATCTCCCGTGGCGAGGGCTGTGGATCGATTGGTCGGCAGCGCCCGATCGACTGTTCCTCTGTTTGTTTCCGGTCATGTTCGGCTGGGTGGGAGTCGCCCTTTTCTTCGTGCTCAGCGGCTTCTGCATTCATTGGTCGTTCCTGCGGAGGGCGACTTTCTCGACATCGGGTTTTTATCGCGCGCGCTTCTGGAGGATTTACCCACCTTACCTGATTGCCCTCGTCGCCTCGACGCTCCTGGTAAGGCTGGACCTGAGTTCTGGCGCCGGCCTGTTTCAGTTTGGGACGCACCTCCTGTTGGTCCACAATTTCTCGGCGGAAACCTTCTACGGGATCAATCCGGCATTCTGGAGTCTGGCCGCGGAATGCCAGTTCTATCTCGCGTATCCTCTTTTCCTTTGGCTGCGTGCGCGACTCGGATTCGGGCGTGCGATGCTGAGCGCACTGGTTTTGGCCACGGCGGTCCGCGTCGGTCTCGTGTTATGGACCAGCGGAGACGTTACTTCTTCGCTCGTGCTGAGCAGTTCTCCCGCAGTGCTGTGGTTCGACTGGCTCCTTGGAGCCTATCTCGCGGAGCGCCTCCACGATGGGCGATCCGCGGCGCTCCCGGCGGCGCGACCCACGGTGATCGGCTTGTCGGGGCTGTTTCTATTCGCCTCCTGCTTCAAGCCGATTTCATTTCTCACCTTCACGATCGCCTCTCTCCTGAGTACCTACCTCGTCGATCGCTGCCTGCGCAGCCGACGTGCGCTGAGCTGGTGGGATCGCATGTGGATGCCCTTGGGATTGATTAGCTATTCCTTCTACCTCTGGCATCAACCCCTGATTGGAAGAGTCGTCAAAGTGCTCCACTTGATTGGTCTGCCGGAAACGAAGGGTTGGGTGTTTGCGGTCGGGTTCCCGGTTACGTTTTTTGTCATCGGCGGTTTCAGCGCGCTCCTTTACCTGACGATCGAGCGCGGCGCCATCCTCATCAAGAACCGGAGAACCGCACTGCAATTGGTTCCAAGTTCGCCGGTTGTGGCCGGCAGTCCCCAGGAGGGAGTTTAACCGTGACGATCCAGCCAAAAGCTCTGGCCGTCTCGACCGCCGCGTGCCTGGCAGGGCTGCTGACGCAGGTGAGTGTCAACGTCGTTGGAAATATGCCATTGGCGGAGTTCGTGTTTCTTGCGGTGGCCGGTGTCCTCCTCGTGCGGGTTTGTGTGGAGCGGCGGTTGCCGGGGGAGCTTTTTCGCCTGCCTTTATTCTGGCTGCTGTTTGCCGGGCAGGTGGTGGCCCTTGCCGCTTATGTCGTTTCTGATCTGTATCGGGAGACCTCTGCCAATGACATGCTCCGCGGTTGGAGTCGGATGGTCTTTCTCGCGATCGACGTGATCGCGGTTGCCTATCTCTTCGGCGAAAAGAAGGAGAGCTTCATCTGGTCGCAGGTGGGTCTGATGTTTGGCGGTGTTCTTGCCGTGCAACTTGGTGGCGCACACTCCGACGATTACTGGAAGTTCGGCTACGGCGGTCCGATTACTGTCGCGGTCTTCCTGCTCAGCCCATTGCTGGGTCGCGTTTTCGGCATTGCCCTTGTGATTGCACTCGGACTTTTGCACCTGAATCTGGACTTCCGCAGCATGGGTGGATTGTGTTTCGTGACGGCGGCGCTGCTTTGCGTCCGGAGCATTCCCCGGCAACTGCGGCTTCCCCTCCTGATCCCAGCCCTGGCCGTCGGAACGCTGCTTACCTTCTGGGTCAATGATCGTAATCGCGGTGACGATGAAGCTCGCGGCAGCCGTTCGACCGTCGAGAGAACGGCGATGATGACCGCAGCATGGGAAGGTTTCGTCCAGTCGCCATTCATCGGGCAAGGCTCGTGGTTCAGTAAGTCACGACTGATGGATAACTTCCAAATCTTGCGCAGCGAGGGGGCGAAGCTTGCCGGGGTCCATGGCTATTCCATCGATGAGGGAGAGACGAATCTGGCGATCCATTCGCAACTCCTCGTGGGCGTCGCCGAAGGGGGGATTTTCGGCGGGGCTTTCTTTCTCGTTTTCGGTGCCGCGATCGCGTGGGCGCTGTTGTATTGCACGGTGTGGCGGGAGTCGGCTACCCATAGCCCGATCCTTCTCTTTGTGCTCCTCAACGCGACGTGGAATCTTTTTTTCAGTCCTTTCTCGGGATCTCACCGGGTGGGGATTTCCATCGCCTGCGGATTGATCCTCTTGCTCTGGCGTGAATCCCGGTGCGCGGTCGCATCCGTGGAGGAGTTGCCGGAATTTGTGGGGCCGGGCCGGTCCGCAATGAGCGAGTTACACACATGATCGCAACATCCCAGCTCAACTAATGGCAGGCTGCATTCTCGTTGTGACTCCGACCTTGGGCGATTCGGAGTATCTCGACCGGTCGATCGGGGCGGTTCGTGAACTCGGGCTGAAAACGACCCATGTGATTTCATGCCCGGCGGGAAAGGTGACGGAACTTGGCCAGCGTTTCCCGCACTGTCTGGTGGTGCCGGATGCTGGACGCGAAGGTGCCATCTACGGGGCTCTCAATGCCGCCCTGGAGCATGCGCCGAAAGATTGGGATTGGTTTACCTATATCAATGATGACGACGAACTGACTCCGGGATTCGCGCAGATGGCGGCGGCGCACTTTCAGCGCCCGGACGCTGAGCCGGTGACTTACGGAAATGTCCGGGTCATTGGCGCAGACGGGACGCCGATTTCGCTGATCACGACGGAGCGGACGCCGCGCTACATCGCGCCGCTCCTCCAGCAGGGGATCAGCCCGTTGAACCAGCAGGGGATGCTTTTCCGGTCAGACGTGGTGCGAAAACTCACCGGTTTCGATACGCGTTACCGGCTTTGTGCGGACCTCGATTTCTGGCTTCGAGCCTATGCCGCCGGCCACGCGTTTCGATTTTATCCACTGGAGGTGGGAAAGTTCCGCATCCGCGAAGGACAGCTCTCGGGGAACGTCGCACTCACGATCCGCGAGCAGGAGGAGATCGTCGGCCGGGCGCTGCCGTTACGTTCCTCAGGGCTGATGCTCCGCTGGGCCAGATGGCGCTACCGGCTGCTCAATCTTCCGCGCTATCTGGAACGCAGCCGGGTGGCGGGATGGTCCACCAGCAACGAACTGCTCTCCCGCGGCATTCAGAAAAAAGCGTGAAGCTGCGCGTCGTCATCCTCAACGATCAGGCCCATGTCACGGGCGGTGCTGCCGGTGTGGCGCTGGCTTCGGCGCGCGGTCTCGCGGCAGAGGGCGTGGCGGTGACGTTGTTCACGGCGGTGGGGCCGGTGTCGCCGGAGTTAGCGAACGTGCATGGCCTCGAGGTGATCTGCCTGGGACAGAGTGAGATCGTCGATGACCCGAATCGAGTTCGCGCCACGTTCAACGGCATCGCCAATCGGTCGGTGGCGGCCCGCCTCGACGCAGTGCTCGATGCCTGCGACCCGGCGCACACGGTGATTCATGTCCATTCGTGGATGAAGGCGCTTTCCCCGCTCGCTTTGCACACCGCGATCCGGCGGGGCTTCAAGGTTCTGCTCACTGTGCACGACTTCTTCATCACCTGTCCCACGGGCGGTTTCTTCCTGCCTCGCCAAGGGGTGATCTGCGAGCGTGTGCCGCTCTCCGCGTCGTGCCTGGTCTGTTCCTGCGATCGGCGCAGTTACCTTCACAAGCTTTGGCGGGCCGGGCGCACGTTTTACCAAAACCGCATATTGCACGTGCCCGAAGGGATTACCCATTTCGTGGGCGTGTCCGAGTTCA
Source organism: Chthoniobacteraceae bacterium (assembly GCA_031411395.1). GTDB lineage: Bacteria > Verrucomicrobiota > Verrucomicrobiia > Chthoniobacterales > Chthoniobacteraceae > Chthoniobacter. Next base: position 28,739 of record JANOAZ010000217.1, on the reverse strand, counting down.
GCGCGGCGATCGTGCGCCCGCATCTGCCGGCCGGCGCGCCGATCACGGTGATTCGAAATCCCGTCGAGTGCATCGACGCGGGCCCCGCTCCGGTGGCGAAGAACGATCTGTTTCTTTTCATGGGCAGGTTCTCGATGGAAAAGGGAGTGCTCGTTGCAGCGGAGGCTTGTCGGCGGGTGGGAGTGCCCGCGGTTTTCATCGGCGATGGCGAGATGGCCGGGAAGGCGCGCGAAACCTATCCGGAGGCGCACTTTACCGGCTGGCTGCAACCGGAGGAGATCCGCGGGTGGCTGCGCAAGGCGCGGGCGCTGCTCTTTCCCCCGCTCTGGTATGAGACGCTCGGCCTGGTCGTGATCGAAGCGGCGGCGGCCGGAGTTCCGGCGATCGTTTCGGATCGTTGCGCCGCTGCAGAGTTCATCGCTGACGAGGAGCGCGGGCTGCATTTTTCGCATGGGTCCGTCGAGTCGCTCTGCGCGCAGATCGAACGCATGAAGGACGGCGCCACGGCCGCGCGGCTGGGGCGTCAGGCATACGACTGGCATTGGTCGAATCCGTGGGACGCGCGCAGCCATGTCCTTGAGTTGTTGGCACTCTATGAAAAAGTGCTGAGCAGCTCCACCGCACCAGTCGCGACATGAATATCCTGATCGTCTCCCAACCAGCCCGCGACGGCGTGCTCCGGCACGTCGGCGGCCTGGTCGATTTCCTCCTCTCGCAGGGCGATCGCGTTCACCTGGCGTACTCCGATCTGGCTGCCAGCGATCAACTTCATGCCCTGGTCGATCGCGTCCGCGCAGCCGGAGGCGCCTGCCTCAATCTGGCGGTGGGCAATGCGCCGCATCCACGCGACGTGTCCGCCGTCGTGGGTCTTCACTCCTTGATTCGCCGGGAGCGGCCCGATGTGATTCACGCTCATAGCTCGAAGGCTGGCGCGCTCGTCCGCGGGCTGGGTCTGCTCGGGCTCCCGACGCCGCTTTTTTACACACCGCATTCGTACTATCGCATGCACGATACCAAGTGCCGGAAGGTCCGCGCCTTCCACGCGCTGGAGCGTATTTTCAGCCGTGTCGGCACCACGATCACGATGTCTCACTGCGAAGCAAAGTTCGCCGAGCGGGTGATCGGTGTGCCGTCGTCCCGCAAGCGGGTCATCGCGAATGGCGTGGACTTCGGAACGTTTCGTCCGCCGGTGGCGGAAGACCGGCGCGAGTTGCGTGCCCGATTCGGCCTGCCTCTCGATGCGAAAATTCTCGGCTCGGTCGGCCGCTTCTCACTGCAAAAGGATCCGCTGTCGATGTACGCCGCTTTCGCGAGGGTCGCCCATGATATGCCTGAGGTTCACTTTGCTCATCTCGGGCAAGGTGAGCTGGAGCCGGAGGTGGACGCGCTCATCGCGGCTCACGGGATCGCGGACCGCTGCCACCGCCTGCCTTACCTCGACGACACGGCGCCGTTCTATCGAGCGCTCGATGGGTTCCTCCTGACTTCACTCTACGAGGGAATGTCCTACGCCGTGCTCGAAGCGCTCGCCTCAAACCTTCCGCTGATCCTGACGCGGGCGCCGGGGAACCGCGATTTCGGCGATCACGAGATTTCCCATCTCGGGTGGTGCGAGCCGGGGAACATCGCGTCGATCGCCGCAGCGATCGTCGAGTGGCGCCAGATGCTGGAACTCCCGGAGGCGCCGAATCATCGCGCGATCGCCAGCACCCGCTTCTCGCTGGATGTCTGCTTTCCGGCGGTCCGGGAAGCCTACCGCGCGGGGCTCTCGCCAGCGGGCGGCGCACCATAGACGCCTTCGCCGTAGGCGCCCGATGAATAGTGATAGTGGTAGCCGCTGCCGCCTTCCGGTGGCAGGTGATTGAGGACGATGCCGGCGAGGGGCGCACCGGCTTCGCGGAGTTTGTTGCACGCGCGCGCCACCGCGTTGCGCGGCGTGGTCGCGGAATGCACGACGATGCAGACGCTCTGTACGAGCTTCACGAGGAGCAGTGTGTCGCTCACTGCATTGATCGGCGCGGTGTCGATCACGACGCAGTCGAAGGCGGTGAGCGACTCCCGGAGCAGGCGGTCAAACGCGGTGCCGGCGAGCAATTCCGCGGAATGGTGGGGACGATTGCCGGCGGTCATCACGGCGAGATTGGGCGTCGCGGATTCCCTCCATGCTTTGGCCGCCGCGATGGTGCCTTCGAGCACGTCGGCCACGCCGGGGTGGGGAGTCTGATCGAAGAAAATTTTCCCGAGCGACGGCAGGCGAAGATCGGCATCGATGATGAGCGTGCGCAGGCCCTGCTGGGCGAGGGCGACCGCAAAATTGCTGGCCGAAAAGCTCTTGCCCTCACCCTGCACGGCACTGGTGAAGAGGAAGGTCCGCCGCTGCCCAGGCCCACCGAGGAGGGCGAGCGCCGTCCGGAGCGTGCGAAAACTTTCCGCGATGGTCCCGTGCGGTTCTTCGATCACCGGGAGCAGATGTTGCCGGCGGCGCCGCGACTGGCGCGGGACTGAACCGAGGACCGGCAATTGCAGAAAGTTCTCAGCTTGATCCACGGTCTTGAGCGACCGATCCAGCATGATGCGGAGCAAGGCACCGCACGCGCCGATCCCCGCTCCCACCGCGAGGGCCGCCGCGAGGATGAGCTTGTGACGCGGCTTGCTCGGACCGCCCGGAGCCGCAGAGGGTTGCACCACCCGGATCACGTCCGGCTGGATGCCGCGCACGACGTCGGTTTCCTTCAGCCGGGACAGCACGTTCTGGTAGAGCGCGTTGTCGGAATCCATCTCGCGCTGCAACGCTTCGTAGCCGATCGCGAGGCGCCCGAGTTCGAGGGATTTTGACTCCTGTTCGCGGGCCACTTCTTCGATTTTCTTCTCATTCGCGCGGGCCGCTTCGAGCGCGGTCGCGATGCCATCGGCGGTGCCCAGGATCGTGCGATCGAGGCCTGCTTTGAGTTCCTCCAGTTTGGCCTGCGCTTCGATGTAGCGCGGATGTTTGGGAAGATAGCGGCGGCTGCGGTTGGCAATCTCCGCCTCCTGTGCGGCGACAGCTTTTTTCTGCTCCAGCACGGATGGAGCGCTGGCGATGCTGGCAATGCTGAGAAGCGCCTCCGGCTTCTTTCGGTCCAGTGCGCTGACCTGCGCGTAGTCCGATTCCAGGCGTAGGCGAATGGTTTTCGCTTCCGTGAGCCGGAGATTGAGATCGCGAAGGCCCGCATCGACGGTGTTCCGCGAATCCTCGAGCGCGACGGCCTTGGTGTCTTCACGATATTGCTGGAGCGCTTTCTTGGACCGATCGAGCTTTGCCTTCAGGGAGTCCACTTCGCTAATCAGAAACTGGCTGGCCTCCCGGCTCATCGTTTCGTGTTCCTCGAAGGTCATCTTTTTGAATTCAGAAATGATCAGGTTCGGAATCATCCCAGCCACCGCCGGGCTGGCCGCTTCACCATCGATGGTGATCAAACGCGTGCCGCGGACCAGGCGCACTGTGACGCATTTTGCGAGGCGATCGAGCAATTCACTTTCCTCATACGGACGCTTGGGACGATCGGGAAGACCGAGCGCCGAGGCGGTCAGCTTGAGCTTGGGGTTCCTGGCAACTCGCGCGAGGAGCACCCAGTTCGTCAGGTTCATCTCCATGGTCTTCAGGACCTCCATGCTCTGGAGATTCTGCGCGTCGAGATCCTCGATCTTGACGACCTTTCTTTCCGCCTGCTCGATCTGGATGATCGCCTGGCTACGATACATCTTTGGCGTCCAGAGCAGGTAGAATCCCGCCGCGATAAGTGCGACGACGACGCACCCTGCAATCAGCACGATTTGTTCGCGGAAACGGTAGTAGAGCCCGGTCAGGTCCACCTCGATGGAGGTGTCGCCCGAGGATTTTTTCTGCTCGGCCATCAGGGTGCGAACGCGGCGGGTTGGCCGCTCCGGGGCGCGCGAGAGAGGCTGACGTTCATGTCAAAAAAAACTCTCGCCCACCGTGATCACGTCACCGGGGAGAATTTCGAACCCGCCGGCCGTATCGCCATTCGCCATGCGCTTGGCGTTGAGTTTGAACAGATTCTCCTTGCCGCCGGTGTTCCGCTTGACGGTGATCTTTCCCGGATCGGCGATCTGGGTATAGCCACCGGCCATGCCGATCGCGTGCAGCAGGGTCACTGAGTCCCGGTCTGGCATATCAAACGCGCCGGGCCGCTGCACTTGCCCGAGGACGATGAACCGTCGCTTGGAATACTCGATGACCGTGAGGTTGACCTGCGGATTCACGAGATAGTCCTTGGCGAGGAGGTCGCGAACCACCCGGGCGGCGGCCTGCGGGGTCTTGCCGGCCACTTTGACGAGCCCGATGAGTGGGAATGTCACCGACCCATCCTTGGAAACCCTCACCGTCGTTTCGAGGTCGTTCTCCTGGAAGACCGTGAGCTTGATCAGATCGTTTGCGGACAGCAGATAGTTGGATTCGGTCTCTCCGCCGACTCGTTCCGCCCGAGGAATCTGCGCCCCTGCACTCACGCCAATGAGCGCCGCCAGGAGCATCGCAACATTCCGCGACCAGCGGAAAACTCGCCCGAAGGCGGAGTCAACGAAGCAACTCGACATCAAAACTGAAGGTAAAGTTGAAGACTAAACACGTTTTCAGTGAAGCTCAGATCGGGACGGGAAGATTCATTGCGGCGATGCTGATAAGCAGCTTCTGCGCTCAGATATCTGGTCACGTCGAAGGAAATGCTCGGCTTTATATAAGTCGTCTCGTCATCCCGGCCCGATGCCTCAGCAGTCCCGGTCGAGGCATACGCGGCATCTTGATACCCGCCCTCGACGGCCAGGTAGTAACGCTGAAGTATCCGTTGCCGCGCCCTGGCTGAGACGCCGGTGGCTGTGATGTTTTCATCCGCGAGAGATACCGAAGCGGAATTCCGGCGATAGGAATTGGCCGAAAGCTGAGTGCCGTCAAACGGCGTGTATGTCGCCGAAAAATTGAAGACGTTGAACACGTCATCACTTCCGCTCCCGTATTGGCGCCACTCGACTCCACCGTCGAGGCTGAAGCCCAGCTTGACGGTCGGGAGATAGACCACGCGTGCGACCAACTGCTCGAAGGTCTGGTTCGATTGCGATTCAACGACGGCGACTCCGAGTCGCGTTCCGAGCGAGATCTTTGTCTTCGGGAAAATCTGATAATTGACCCAGTCTTCGACCATCCATTCACTCCAGTCCAACTGGTCGTCATAGTCGTAGCTGCGATTGTAAACGTTCACTTCCAGCGAAGTCTTTTCGCTAACGGCATAGTTCGATGTGATTTCTCCGCCGTAGAGCGTGCGCTGCGCCCGATCGCCGACATCGATATCCGGGCCGGACAGCGTCTGAAAACGCAACCGCAGGCCAAGCGTGAGTTTGCCGCCCTCCCATCGCCCCGCGATGAGCGCGTCGTGATCCACCGCATTTTCGTCGCTGTTTTCCGCGAAGAAGGAGGCGGTCGCATAGTACTGGCCGAAGATGAAATTCTTTGGCACGTCTTCGACGGTGAGATTCAGGGGTTCAAAGTAACGATCGGAGGGACCGAGTTGGCGCACCTCTGTTCGGAAGTTGCCCCATCCGAATGCGAGCCCGGCGGAGACCTGGAACGAAACGTCGGAGCGCCGGTCGGTGGCGCTGATGAAGAGATTGTCGTCGGCGGACACGCGGAATCCGCCGAAGCGGATCATCGTCCACTTTCGATCTGCCAATCTTGCGTGCACCGTGGGGGGAGGCTCCGTCGGATTCGTCGCCTCCAGCACCGGAGGCGGCTCAGCGGTGGCGCGCGCCGGTTCGTCCGGCATCGCAGCGGGGTCGAGCACTACGGCGTCCACTTGCGCGAACACGCCTTCGCCCGCTGGGGAAACCTCCTCGCTTCGCCCCAAAGCCGCCATGCAACCAACGAACCCTAGGACGCCCCCGAAAAGTATTTTCACGGAATCGTGATTTGAGAAATCGAGACTCGGTTTCCAACTCCCGACGACGACTCGAAATGCGCGTGAATGGGATTCCGATTGAAGCTGTACATCGGCGGAAGGAGTAACGGCCGGCCTTGGCGGCGGCAAGGTAATTTTAGGATTGCCCATAACGATCAGTCGCCCGGAAGGAGGTTCTTCATTGCGTCTAAGCTTCAATACATCAAGCGCTTGCGACGACCGCCTTCTGTCCTGGACGTGGCCTGATACTGGGGGGCTGCCTTTGAAAAAGCGGCGATTCCGGCGGAGAACGCGCGAGTGGCGGGAATGTTTCAGTCCTGTGAACCTTTGACCTTGCCGGCCTACGCCTCCTCGTTTAGGTAACGCGCGGGTGTTGGGTGAGCCAAGGGCTTGAAAGCGCTTGTTTTCCCTCAGCCAGTGTTCCGATCGATGAGACTGATTCGCTTCCTCCTCCGCTTGGTCGGTCACTTCGTTCCCGCATGGCGACGGATTCGATCGTCGCGCAGCGGGCGGCTCGGAAGGACGCTCTGCCCCACGGAGTCGCCCGACATCCCCCGACGAAGTTTTCGGCGCGATACCGCATGCCGTTCTCCCCTTTGTGAGAGCGCCACGCGGTCCGCCAGTTGTGCATCCCCAGTGCGCTTCCCGGGCAGATCAACGCATAGCCATTCCACTACTACCATGAAATCACAGGATCCCCGGGACTCCGGGCGTCGGGGGCGCGGCCCGCGCCGCTCGAGTCGCTCACGCAGCGACACCCGCACCACGCAAGCCCCCGCACAGAAAACCCTCTGGCAGAAGATCGTCGGATTCTTCCAATCGGCCTCCAAAGCCGGTGCCGCGCGACCCGCGCAGGCCCGCACCACCAGCAACTACCCGTCGGCGGACACCCGCAACACGCGCAAACCGGAACTGGTCGATGTCACTTCGGCGAAACTCTACGTCGGCAATCTGAGCTACGATGCGGCGGAAAGCGATCTCTTCGAGCTCTTCAAAGGAGTCGGCGCGGTCCGCAACGCTGAAATCGTCACGCACAAGCACAACGACAAGTCGAAGGGCTTTGGCTTCGTCACCATGGCCAGCGTCGATGAGGCGAAACGCGCCGTCACCGAGCTGCACGACAAGGAATTCATGGGCCGGAAACTCGTCGTGAGCGGCGCGAAAAGCAGCGATCGCGAACCGAACTACCGCGGCTAAACCGAGGCTCCAGCATCTTGGAAGCCCCATCGCGAGATGGGGCTTCTTTTTTTCCAACCCATGCCTCCGGCAACGCCTGCTTCCTTCTTCGTCCTCGCCGGACCCACCGCATCGGGGAAATCCGAGCTCGCGGTGCGGGTCGCCGAGCGTTGTGGCGGCGAGATTGTGGGAGCCGATGCGTTTCAGGTTTACGAAGGACTCGGTCTTCTTACCGCCCAGCCGGACGCTGCGTTGCGGCATCGAGCCCCGCACCACCTGATCGGCGAAATTCCGCTGACCCAAAGCTTCGATGTCGCGCAATTCGCCGCGCTCGCCCGGCAGCGGATCGCGGAGATTCACGCGCGGGGAAAAGTGGCGATCGTCTCCGGCGGGACCGGGCTCTACGTGCGCGCCCTGCTCCGCGGCCTCGCGGACCTGCCGGGGGCTGATGCCACGCTCCGGGCGCAGCTCGAAGAGCAATCGCCGGAAGAACTCCAGCGCCGTCTCGCGGAGCTCGATCCTGCCTCGTTCGCGCAGATCGATCTGCGCAATCCGCGCCGCGTCATCCGCGCCCTTGAGGTGTGCCTGCTCACCGGCCGTCCCTTCTCCAGCTTTCGCACCGAATGGGCGCAGTCGGAGTCGGCCGGGCGCGGCGTCGTGCTGCAACGCGACCGCGCGGAATTGCATCAGCGGATCGCCGGGCGCACCGCCGCGATGTTCGCCGCGGGCGTCGAGGAGGAGGTGGGCGCCATTTCCGAAATCGGCCCCACCGCGGAGCAGGCGATTGGATTTCGGGAAATCAAAGAGCTGCGCGCCGGGCGGCTCACCCGCGAGGAATGCATCCGCATGATCGAGGAAGCGACCCGGCAGTACGCCAAACGGCAAGTCACCTGGTTTCGCCGCGAGACGGGCCTCGAGCCGATCGACGTTTCTTCCGGGACGGATCTCGAAACGCTCGCCACCTCGCTGGCGCAGCGCGCCGCGGCGGGCGCCTGAGCGGGGAGCGCCCTATTGCGCGGCCGGCCCGTCCGTTTGCGCGAGTTGTTTGCGCGCGAGTTTTCCGATCCACGGGATTTCCCATTCCTGCCCCGAAAACGCTTTCACGGCGCCGATAAGATAGCCGACGAGCCACCCGATCCCGAAGACCAGATTTGCGATCCAAACCACTCCGACCAACAGCACTCCGACCCACGGAATGACACCAAAAATGAAACTCGCCACCACGGTCACGATCCAAACCGCCACCGCGAGTCCGCCGAAGAAGATCGATTGCATCGCCCAGAAGCGGACGAATTTGTCCCTCCTCTCCAGCACGAGGAACACGATGCCGCCGACGAAAATGAACAAGAAGGCTAGGGCGGCGGCGACATTCGGAGCGAGGCCGGTTGAGTCCGGGCCTGGCGGGTTTGAGTCGGGAGTGCCGACCGGTGGAAGAGGAGCGTCTGGCATGGGGGTGGGCGCGATTTGACGGCGAGCCTACTCCCCTGCGCGAAGCGTGTCCACGCCTGCGGTTTCCGTCTCCAGCAAAGTCCCACTGGACGATGCCGGAGGTGAACGCAACCGTGAGAGCCCGATGATCGAATACCCCGCCCGGCAACTGACCGAGGACCTCTCGCTTGCAACTTCGACCGAGGCCTACGACGCCGGGCTGCGCCGGGCCCTCGATTTCTTCGATGTGCTGAATGCCGGAGTCATCGAGAGCGCCGGCCTGAAGCTGGCGTGTGGCGCCGGCTGTTCGATCTGCTGCTCATTGCGCGTCGATGTCTTCGCACACGAGGTTTTCCTCATCGCGCGCCACATCGAGACTCACTTTTCGCCCGAAGAACGTGCCGGACTGATCGACCGCCTCGCCGCGCATTCCGCCACGGTGCTTCCGCTCACGCCATTCGAACACGCCACGCGGAATGTCGTGTGCCCGCTCCTCGTCGATCACCGGTGCAGCGTCTATGAAGTCCGCGGCCATGCGTGTCGGCGGCACCACTCCCAGGATCTCGCCGCGTGCCAGTTCACGTACGATCATCCGACGGATCTGGATTTTCCCGCCGCACACGATCGCGATCTTTTCCAGACCCTGTCCGAGGCGATGCAACATGGGATCGACATCTACGCCCAGTGCGGGTTCGACCACACGATCTACGAATTGGGCACCGCCCTCGCCGAAGCGCTCGACACGCCCGCGAGCTGGGATCGCTGGCGCGCGAAAGAGAAGGCGTTCCTTCGCGCCTCCGTCACGCCGGCCGCGTAGGCGAGTGCGTCCCGCCTCGCAACATTTCGGTCCGTTTGGCGGGAACAGACAAGATGAAGCGGGCGCCGGGATGGCGGGGAGGTCTCTCCGGGGGCGACGCGTTGCGCGGCCATAGGCGCGCGCCTACGGCTCGCCGCTCCGCTCATTCCCCGAGCAGGAGCGGCTTCGGGACCTCGACGAGGCCCGCGGGACGCTGACCCGTGCCGCCGGTCGCGCCGTCCCCGATCTCGCTGCGGGCGCGCTCCGCGAGAGCGAGCAAACGAGCGACGACGTCCGGATGCTCCTCCGAGACTTCGCGAATTTCACCCACGTCATGGCGCACGTCGTAGAGTTCGAGCGGCGCCGGCGCGGTCTTGTGCGCGAGATTGATCAGCTTTTCTTTCAGGGGAAGATAGAGCTTCCACGGCCCCGCGCGCACCGCCTGCAACTGCTCCATGCGGTAATAGCAGAACCCTTTCGCGTCCCACGGCGAATCCATTTTGGCGGGATCGAAGAGGATCGGTCGAATGTCGTGGCCATCGATCGGATGCGGCGGCAGCGCGGCTCCTGCGAGGCCCGCAAAGGTCGGCAACAGATCCATCGTCGAGCAGAGCGCGTCCTGGACCTTGCCCGCCGGGATGCGCCCCGGCCAGCGCATCACGCATGGCATGCGCATCGCGCCCTCCGAAGTGTCGTAGGCCGGCCCGCGATACGGCGCGTTGCTGCCCTGGGGCGGAGTGCGCTGCACGGCCCCGTTGTCGGAGGTGAAGATCACGAGCGTCCTGTCGTCGAGGTTCAGGCGCTTGAGTGCGGCGAGGATTTCGCCGGTGGACCAGTCCAGTTCCTCCACTGCATCGCCGTAGTCCCCGTTGCGGCTCTTTCCGCGAAATGCCGGGCTGGAAAAAGGATGCTTCGTCGATCCCGGCATGGTGTGCGGGAGGTAGACGAAAAAGGGGCGCGCCTGGTTCCGCTCCATGAAGGCGATCGCCTCCTCCGTGCAGCGCTTGACGAGGTAGTCGCGATCCACCGGAGCCTCGATCACTTTTTCGCCGCGCAGCAGCGGCAGCTCCGGCCACACCTCGGGCCGTTTGTCTTTCGTCATGTCGTCGGAGTAGGGAATGCCGAAGAACTCGTCGAAGCCCTGCCGCGTCGGAAGAAACGCAAGCTGATCGCCGAGGTGCCATTTGCCAAAGCCCGCGGTCGCGTAGCCGGCGGACTTGAGCACCTCGGCGATCGTGACTTCGCCGGGATGCAGTCCCTTCGCTGCGACCGGTTGCAGGACGGCGCCATTCTTGTCGCTGACGTGCAGGTTGACCCGGCGCGGATAGCACCCAGTCATGAGCGCAGCGCGGCTGGGCGTGCAGACGCCGCTGGCGACGTAGAAGCTGGTGAACTTCGTGCCCTCCGCGGCCATGCGATCGATGTGCGGCGTGCGATGCAGCGTGGACCCGAAGCAGCCGAGGTCGCCATTGCCGAAGTTGTCCACGAAGATGACGACGATATTTGGCCGATCCGCGGCGCGCGCCGTGAGCAGGGTGAGCCACGCGGCGGCGAGGAGCGTGGAGAGGCGGAGAAAAGTCATGGGGGCGGTTGGTTTCTCTTTGTTTAACGCAGAGACGCAGAGACGCAGAGGAACTGCCGGAGCGGTCACCCAATGGTGGGCGCCATGCAAACCGAGAGCCCTCCTCCGCGGCCTGTGCGTCTTTGCGTCTCTGCGTTGAAAGACAGAATTCAACTGCATGGATACGGCTCAGGATGACCGAGATTGGGGGGTGTTTTCAACGGCCACCCCTCCGCCCGTTCACTGCGGCTTTCCAACCGGCGCCGGTGGGGCAACACTGGCGGGTGCGGGCGGGGCGATCGGCGACCACGGATGAATCTCCACTCCACCCGCTTCCGCCGCCGGCGAGAGCAGGGAGATGCCCAATTGAAACGGCGTGGCGCCGGCACCGAGTTGCGCGCGCAGAAGGGATTCATTCAGCGGCGGATCGCAGACGAAAAAGCGCACCAATCCACTGAGCGGCCCGGCCGCATGGGCGACGAATCTTTCACCCAAAACCGCGCCGCTCGCGCGGAGGGTCAGCGATGGGTCGTGGGGCGCCCCTTCGCGGAATTCCAGGATCGCTTCCTCCGCAGTGACCGATGTGGGCCCCACCGCGGCGGGAACACCGGTCAGCGTGGCCGTGCCGGTCAGCGCGGGATGTGCCGCCATTCCTTTCAGGCGGAGATCCGTGCTGATTCGCGCAGCGGTGGTCCCGATCGGCGCCGGTTCGGCGGTCCGGCAGCCGATGTCGAAACGCCACGCGTTCCAAGGCCCCGCCGACGGCTTGACCGCGTCCGGAAGTTGCACGGGCGTGCCCCCGAACAAGACCGGGGAAAGATCGGGCAGGGCGGCCGCTTCAAGCGAAAGGAGCCGGGCTTCACCGGTGACCGCCGGGGCGCTGCTCGGGCCGGCGATCGCGAGCGTCAGTCCCACAGTGGCACGCACCTTGGCCGGGGCTGCGGGAAAGAGCGGGAACTCGCTCCGCGCGCTGGTCAGCGCGAGTTGCAGCAGCGGATCGCGGATGTTGCGGAAATCCACCTCACCCGTGACTTGCACGTCACCGCTGGGATGCCGTCCGGTGAAGCTCGTGAGCGTGAGCTTTTGCCCGCTGAGCGCCGCGTCTGCGTCCACGCCTTCGAGGATCACGCCCGTCCAGCCGAGCGGAATCCGCGCCTTGCTCAAGCGCATCTCGCCGCTGCTCGTGAGGGCCCCGAGCACGCCTTCCACGGTGATTTCGCCACGGGCGGTTCCTTCGATCGGAAAATTCCACCCGGTGAGCTGCGAGGCCGCGTGCAGATCGAGATCGGTCGCGGTGAGATGCACCTTCGCGACCGTCGCGTCGTTGAGCAGCGTCGCGAGGTTTGTATTCGGCCAGGCCTGCCAGACATCGAGCGGGAGCAGCGCATCGCCCGCGAGTTGCAGCGTCGTGCCATTCATGAAACGCAGGCCCTGCACGCTCAGCGCCTTGTTTCCGACCGACACATTCGCGGTGAAGGAAGACGCATCATCCGACAAGGCAAAGCGGCTGAAGAGGATCGCGCCCGGCTGGTAGGTGCCTTCGAAGTCGGCATTGATCGGATGCAGCAGCGCGCGGCTCGCGCCGAGCGACCGCAGCTTGCGGAGGCGGGCCATGAACTTTGCGGTGTGCCCCTTCGCCGAACCCTCCCCGACCCAGTCGATCACGGCCCCGCCGGCGAGCGGTTCGGGGACGATCGGCTTTTGCAGCAGCGCCGCGTACCGGCCGAGGTCGTCGATCGAGGAATGGAGTTCACCCCAGTATTGTTTGTCGCCGAGAATGTTCACCACGCCGCGGCCGCGCACGTAGTCGCCGTCGTTGAAGATCGAGAGGTTCGAGACTTGCAGTTCGTTGCCGTTGAGCTTGAGCGTCGCGTGCAACTCTTCGATGGGCGCGCTCCGCCAGGTCAGGTTGGAACCGCTCACGATGATCTGCCCCTGGAACTCCTGGTTCCGGCCGCGCACCGAACCGTCGATCGTACCCTTGCCCGCGGCATACTTGAACTCCGGGAGCAGCAGCGCCGACAGCTCGGTGAGGTTTTCGATCTTCGCATTCACGTCGAAGGCGAACTCGCTCTGCCACCATCGCAGGGACGCCGCCGGCAGCGCGAACTCGCCGTGCAGCTTCAGAAAATTGTGCCCCTGGTGGAGCGTCAATTCGGGGATTTGCACGCGCCCGTCGAGCAGGCTCGCGCCGAGCACGAGCGAATCCCACTGCCGTGTCTCCCATTGGAAATCGGTCGCCTCGATCCGCAGCGACGCGGTCGATCTCGTCGGGCTCTGCGGCGAGCCGCGAAAGGTAAATTTTCCCTCCTTGATCGTTCCGCCGGCCGCATCCGACAGGCCGAGGAAAGTGGCCAGCTTGCCGATCGCGATCTGCGAAAATGTGCCCGTGGCCTCAAAGGTGAGCTGCCGATCGCCCGGGAGCGGGAGCGTCTGCGTCTCCATGCGAATGGCCCCGCCAAACGCCGCGACCTGCATCTCGAGGTTCAGCCGGCCGCGCGCGATTTCCGCGAGCTCCACCGAGAGGCTCTGCACGCTCACGCCCGGCTCGAGCACCACCGCCGCGAGTTCCGTCCGGGCATTGTCCAGCTTCGTCGTGCCTTTGACGTTGCGGAACGTGCGGCTCAGCCACGGCTGTTTGATGATCAACTGCCCGACGAGCACTTCGCCGGGTTCCACTTCACTGATCGTGAAACGGGCGTTTTGCAGACGCACGTAGTCGCCGTCGCTTTCGAAGATGAAATCGGCATTGCGCGCCTCGATCCGCTCCGGAGCGGACAGCCAGCGGCCGCGCGGACGGGGCAACTGGAAGCGACGCGGCGACGCCAGCGCCGGCGACTCGATCGGCAGCTCCACCTTGCCGGTGAGCCCCTCGAAGCTCAGCGACCGAAACCACGGCGACGATCCGCGGCTAAAAAGTGCGCGCCATGAAAGGTCGGCCTCGATCTCCTTGATCTGGACCCGCGTGACGGGGCCGTTCTCGCTCTCGTACATCCACACCGAATCAAGCAGCCGCACCCGTTCAAACAGGCTTCCTTCCACCTGCTGGATGCGGGCGCTCACCCCACACCGCCACGCCTCGATCTGCACGAAATGCCTGAGCGCGAACCGGAAACAATGCGGCTCGAAAAGCAGGCTCACGGCGACCACCAGCACGAGCAGCAGCAGCCAGAAGAGCGGGAAGCGACGCTTCGGCGGTTGCCTGCGGAATTCGTAAACCGGGGCGGTCGCGGAAGTGGAAGCTGGAGACGTAGTGCTCAAAGCGGGGCTTGGAGGTTAACGCGGCGCGGGCAAAAGGGAAGCGCACGTTGCAGCGTTGCCAGTAACTTGGACATTGGTCATTGTCGGTTCGCACATGCGCATCCTTTCAGTCCTGCTCCTCCTCGCCGTTTCCGCGTTCGCTCTCTCCGATGCGGAACTCGATTCCATCGGTCATCGCGTTTGGAAAAACGAATGCAATGGCACCCGCGACGGGCTCACATCCTGGAACAGCGGGGAGAATTTTGCGTCGCTCGGGATCGGTCACTTCATCTGGTATCCAAAGGGGGTGAGCGGGCCGTTTGAGGAGAGTTTTCCGAAGCTGGTGAAATTTTTTGAGGAGCATGGACAGCGGGTTCCCGTGTGGATGAAGGATGACTGCCCGTGGCGGAGCCGCGCCGCATTCCTGGCCGATGTGCGCAGCCCCCGGATGAACGAACTGCGGGATCTGCTCGCGGCGACGGTGCGGCTGCAGAGCCGCTCCCTGGCGCTGCGGATGCGCGAGGCCCTGCCGAAAATGATGGAGGCTGCGCCGGCCGCGCAGCGCGCCAATGTGAAGGAACAATTTGAGCGGCTCGCGGCGAGCGGCGCCGGGACATTTGCGCTGATCGACTACGTGAATTTTAAGGGCGAAGGCACGAAGGAATCGGAGCGCTACCGCGGAGAAGGCTGGGGACTGTTGCAGGTCCTCTCTGGGATGAGCGGGAGCGGCGACGGCGCAGCGCGGGAATTTGGCGAGATCGCCGCCCATGTCCTGGCGCGCCGGGTGCGAAATGCGCCGCCGGAACGCCACGAGGAGCGGTGGCTCCCGGGTTGGAAGAGCCGGGTGCGGAGCTACGGGGAGAAGTAGCGGCAAATGTTGATTGGCCGGACCTCCTCCGCCCTCAGCGCCCGATCCACCACAGCCCTACCTGAATCCAGAGCGGGATGGTGAGGAGACCGAGTGCGGAGGTGACGAGGATGATGCGCAGGGCGAGCGCGGGTTCGCCGCCGTAGTGCTTGGCGAGGAGGACGGGGACGAGGGCGCAGGGCATCGCCGCCTGGATGACCATGACATGCCGGAGTTCCGTGGGGCACGGCAGCCATCGGGCCAGCGCGAGCATGCAGACAGGCAAAATGCCGAGCCGCAGGAGGCACGCGCCGAGACTGTCGGCGACGCTGCTTTTCCACGAAAGGAATCGCGTCTGGTCGCAGAAGGTGGCGCCGGTGAGGAGCACGCCCATGGGGATCGCCGCGGCGCCGATGCTATGCACCGCGCTGAGGGCCACGGCGGGCATCCACCAGCGCGCGCCGAGGAAGTGCAGCGCGAGCGCGGTGAGGATGGCGACGGTGGGGACATTGAGGACGCGCCGCCAGCGGCTGCCTTCACGGCCCGCCGCGCCGCCGCTGATCAGCGCGAGGCCGGCGGTCCAGAGCGCGGTTTCGACGCCGACATTATGCACGAGGAGAATACCGACGGTGCCGCTCTCCGGCGGAAAGAGCTTCTGGATGAGGGGCAGGGGAATGTAGCCGTAATTGTACAGGCCCACGGTGAAAGCGAACGTGCGCCGCGAGCGCGGGTCTCGCACCCCGAAGATCGGCGCGGCAAACCAGCAGAGGAACAGCCCGACGAGCACGGTGACGGCGCCGGCGAAGGGCGCGAGGAGGACGTTGCCGAGTTGCTCGAGGGCGGGGTTGCCGAGGATGTTGTCGAGGATCAGGCAGGGGACGAGGAGATTGACGACGACGCGCATGAGGCTGGCGTCGGCCTCTTCGGTGAGCCATCCGGCCCGGCGGATGGCAAAACCCGCGAGGATGACGATGAAGACCGGCGCGACCGCCGCGAAGAGGGTCGGGTAGGTGCCGGTCATCGGGAGATGACCAATGGAAAATGACCGATGGCCAATGGGGAAGTCACCAATGTGGGACGCCGCAATTGGCCATTGGTCATTGCGTCATTGGCCATTTCCTCCCGCCAGCGCCGGCGCCGCTTCTTTTTTGCGGAAAGGATTCCAGTTCCGTTTCTCCGTTTTCAGTTTCGGCATGTTGCTTCCGCCACCGAGGACTTTGAACTGCTTGCTCAAGACCGCGATTTCCATGTCGGTGAGCCCTTTCGGGACGGAGATGATGCCGTCCGTGACGGTGCGGTCGATGATCATGTCCACCATTCGGTGGCTGCCCTTCTTTGTTCCCAGAAAGCCGATCAGGAGAGTGCCGCGACGCTGGGTGCTGACGACTTCGAGATTGAGCCGCCCGTCGTGATCGAGCTTGAAGGCGCAACCCCAACTGCCATCGGGCGCCTTGAATGGATAGATCGCACGGATCTGCCGCTCGTGGATCATCGCCACCTTTTCGAGGAAGGCATCGCGCGGGGGATTGCCGAGCTTGATCGGGGTGGCGAAAGACTCGCCGTCGCGCGAATTGGCCTCGGCATGGAAACGCACGGTGACTGTCGGCGGCCGCTCGGCCATTCCGAGGCAGGCGAGCGCGATGGCGGGAAGGAGAAGGCGGAGGACTCGCATGCCACAGTGTTTCAGGGAACGGGATGCCGTTTGCAAACTCCGATGCTGGCGGCTACATCAGCGCGATGAATTTCCGCCTGCCCCTGTTTGCCATCCTCGCCTTCGCCTGTCTCCCGCTCCACGCGGCGGAGGTGACGTTGCAGGAGAAAAAGAAGACGCCTGCCACGATGACGCAGGAAGGCTGGCTGAAGCGGACCGGGAAAGCGCTCTGGCCTTTCGGGAAAAAACCTGGCGATGCCGAAGTGCCGCCGCCCAAGGGTTCACAGTCGGGCAAGGAGTGGAAGCAACTCGTGCCGACGATCTCCATCGAACCGATGCCGCTGAAGCTTTCCGATGTACGCACGATGAGGGTGACGTTGCGCCTCGCGAACCGCGGCAAGAAGCTCGCGCAACTGGAATTTCCGACCACCCAGCGGATCGAAGTCCTGGTCAAGGATGCCACCGGCAAGATGATCGAGCAGTGGTCGGAGGATCAGGCTTTTCAAAACGAGGCTACGCTCGTCGCGATCAATCCCGCCGAGCGGCTCGAATACACCGCGACGGTGGCGACCCGCGATCTCAAGCCCGGACAGATTTATACGGTCGAGGGTTACTTCCCGAACTTCGACCAACTCCGCGCGAGCAAGCAGATCACGCCGTTGCCGTAGGCGTGGTGATGGGCCGACGGCCCGGGAGCGCGAATCTCCTGATTGGCTTTGCGGCGAAGGCCAATCGGGAGATTGGCGCTCCCGGAAAGGCGCGCTCCCTGAAAAGGCGCGCGCTACGGGCGTTCCGCTTCCGGGGCGCTTTCCGTAGTCGGTTCCGTATCGGGTGGAATGGGCAGATGCGCTGCTGCTTCGGACGGTTCGGCTTCGCCTTCCTCCTCACCCGGCACTGGTTCCTCTTCGGGCGGCGGCGACGCCTCGTGAATCGTTTCGTCAACAGGCGCTTCGGCCGGTTCGTCAGCGGGAGCTTCGACCGGTGCATCAGCAGGAGCGGCGGCGGCGGATTCGCCTTTCGCAGGTCTCGGAGTTTGAGGCGCTTTCTTTTCCCGCTTCGGAGGGGGTTCCTCGCCCCTCGGCGAGAGCGGGAGATCGAAGGAGCCGTCGGAAAACTCGATCACGTATCCGATCTGCAAAAGATAGTGCAGATCCGCGGCGAGCAGCTCTTTCCGTGGCGCGGCCTCGGGCGTGTCGTGGCCGGCGCCGAGGATTTTCGCGGCCAGTTGCGGGCGCTTGATGTGCGGCTGCTCTTCGACGGCCTTGAGGATCGCGGTGATCCCGTCGGAGAAGATTTGGCCTTCCGGATGCCGCACCGGTTTGATCGCGGAAACGTGCAGGATGCGCTTGCGATGCTTGAAAAAATGCAGGCCGGCTTCGTTGAAATAGGAGCGCAGGTTGTTCACCAGCCCCTGCGGGAAGAGCCGCTCCTTTTCCCACGCCTCGCGCACGGAATTGCTGGTGTGCCGATCGAGCCCGGCGCGGCTGGCTGGGCCGCTGCATTCGAGCGTCACACCGCTTTTCACCAGCTGCGGGAGATACGTTTTGCGGAAGTGCTGCTCGGCGTCGAAGAGCGTCTTGAAGACGATCGGCTCGGCTTCCTTCTTCGTGGTGAAAGTCGTGGAGTTGCGGGCTTGTTCCTTCCAATCCGCCACCGCCTGCTCGTCGCTGACGATTTCGATCTCCTCCTGCTGGAATTCCGGGAATGACATCCGGCGGCTGAAGCGTTCCTCGTAAAGTTTCCGCAGCGCCGGCTGGTAGCCGTGATGATTTGTCGGGCCGAGCAGGATGCCGCTGCTGCGCGCCCTCGCGACATTGCTGAAGTTCCCTTTGATCGGCTCACCCTGGACCGTCTCCTCGGCGTAATATTCGTCCTTTGCGTGAAGGAAGGCGCCGCGCTCGACCGCTGCGCGATCAAACGAGACCGGACCGTCTCCGACCTGAAAGAGCGGCACATCGGCCTGGGCGGAAGTGATCCGCACGAGGTGCCGTTCCGGGCGTTCGAGGAAAAGTTTTGCAGTCTGGAAAACGGCGTAGGCCTTGCCGCTGCCTTTGATCTGCCGGGCGATGCCGCCGCCGGCATTTGGCTCCGGGAGAAATTCCACGCGGACTTCCACGGGCGCGGGTCGCGGAGCTTCGCGGGGCGGGCGCACGTCGTCGCGCCGATCGCGGTCCATGGGGCGCTTCCCGCCGCCGCGATCATCGCGCCGAGGCGGGCCGCCCGGACGAGCACCGCCCGGACGCTGGCCACCGGGCGACCGCGGGCCGCCACCCGGGCGAGCTCCACCGGGACCGCCCGGAGGACGTGGGCCCCGGCGTTCCGGTCCGCCGCCGCCTGGCGGACGGCCTCCGGGACGCCTGTCGTCGCGATCCCGGCGAGGTCGATCGGACTCGCCTTCGAAGTTGGCGTAGCGGTTCGGCGCCGGGGCTTCCTTGAGCCAGTCGGGGAGAAATTTAAGGTCGAAATCCTGCGGCGAATCGCTCATGGGTGGGTCTTGGTAATCGCACATCGGAGCGGATGCCAGCGTCGAATTTTTTCCGCACTGGAATGTGGGGAAAAAAGTCCTAATTAGGTGTTGCCATCGCCAGACCCCGCCTCTAAAGCATGCCCCCAATCCAAGCCAACCAACCACCGTCACGCACCCATTTTTATGTCTGAAAAAACGATCGAAGAAAAAGTGAAGGACATCATTGTCGAGCAGCTCGGCGTGAACCCCGAACAAGTGACACCCACCGCTTCGTTCATCGAGGATTTGGGCGCGGATTCGCTCGATACCGTGGAGCTCGTGATGGCGTTTGAGGAAGAGTTTTCCGTCGAAGTCCCGGACGAAGATGCCGAGAAACTCCAGACCGTCGGCGACGTGGTGAAGTACATCGAAGAAAAGACCACCAAGTAACTTTCAAAGCGCCTGCGATCCGCGAGGTCGCATGGAAGAAAAAGACACGGCATTGCGCCGTGTCTTTTTTCGTTTCCGGGTCGAGTCGGCGGAAGTGTTTGACGGTGCCGAGAATGGCGGCACGGGAGGCTGAGCCTCATCGACAAAACACGGTCATCCTGAGCCGAGCGCCGCGTGGGCAAAGGCGGGGCGGCGCGGAGTCGAAGGATCTCTACCTATTTCTGCCGATATGCGTGCCTGCGGGGAAATAGTTGGAGATCTTTCGACTGCGTTTTGGTCGTTTATGCTCCCTTCGCTCCGCTCAGGATGACCGCTTTTTTCGATGGGGCGCCTACGCGGGCGGGGGGACTTTCTGGAAGCGGAAACGTTCGTCGTAGCCGCCGCCGTTGTGGCGGCGGCAGCAGACGAGACACGCGGACTTGCGGCGGAGCGGGCGGACGCGGCGCAGCTCGATCGAGCAACTGGGGCAGCGGTAGAAATGGCGCGCGGCCATCTGGCGGCGAGGCAGTGGCAGATCGTGGCAGCGTTTTTCATCGACGAGGCCGAGGTCGCGGCAGGCGCGCGCCCACTCGGGGCCGTGCGGGGCGATCCGGCGGCGGCCGGCCCGGTGGTGGGCGAGCAGGTGGGCGAGTTCGTGCCGCAGGGTGCGGTCCACTTCCTCGTCGCCGAATTCCCGCAGCCGGGGATTCAACGTAATCAATCCCCGGCGCGGGTACGCCATCCCCGCAGTGCTGCGCATGCGTGGATTCCAGACGATGCGGATCGTGGCGGCGAGATCTTCACAGCCGATCTGGATGAGCAGGGTCCGCGCGTGGCTGGCGAGATCCGGATGGCTCTCGGACGGCGGGGGCGAAGCCGGCGGCGGCGGCGCGGCGGGTTTCGCCCGGAAGACGCTGGTGAGTTGTTTGAGGAAGTCGAGTTGCCGCACCGGAGTCAGACGGGTTGCGGGTGGAGCCGGGCGAAGATCTCGGGCAGCCGGGCGAGGGTCGCGTCTATCTCCGCGGTGGTCGTTTCTTTGCCCACGGAAAAGCGCACGGTGGCGCCGGCAATTTCGGGCGCGACTCCCATTGCCACCAGCACGTGCGAGGGCACGATCGAGCCGACCATGCAGGCCGATCCGCTGGACGCGCAGACCCCGGCGAGGTCGAGGTTCATGAGCAAGCCTTCGCCGTCGAGTCCGGGGAAGCTGACGTTGAGGGTGTTGGCCAGGGCGTGTTCGGGATCGCCATTGCGCACCGCGGCGGGGAAGACCGCGAGGATCCCCTGCCAGAGCCGATCGCGCAGCGCGGCCTGGCGCGGACGCTCCGGGTCCATGGCGGCGAGCGCAAGTTCCGCGGCCCGCGCGAGGCCGACGATGGCAGCGACGTTCTCAGTGCCGGGGCGGCGTTCATTTTCGTGCGAGCCGCCGTGCTGGAGACGGTCGATGGATAGCCCCGAGCGCAGGTAGAGCAGCCCGGCGCCTTTCGGCCCGTATAATTTGTGCGCCGTGAGCGACAGCGCGTCGAACTCGCGGGCGTCGAGCGGTTCCTTGCCGAAGGACTGGATGGCGTCGCTATGAAAAGGCACGCCGCGCTCCCGGCACAGTTTCCCGATTTCCCGCACCGGCTGGAGCGTGCCGGTTTCATTGTTTGCGGACATGATAGAGACGAGCGTCGTTTCCGAGTTCAGCGCGTCGGCGACCTGCTGCGGATCGATGCGTCCGTGACGATCCACCGGCAGCCAGGTGACGCGGAAGCCTTCCTTTTTCTGCAAATGCTCGAAGGCATGGAGCACCGCATGATGCTCGGTCGTGGAGGTGATCAGATGCCTGCCGAGCGCCGCGCGATTTCGCGCGAGGCCGATCACCGCGAGGTTGTCGGATTCGGTGCCGCCGCCGGTGAAGATGATCTCATGCGGCTTGGCGCCGAGCAGCCGCGCGAGGCGGTCGCGGGCATCGTCGATGGCGGCGCGCGTCTCACGCCCGGCGGCGTGGATGCTCGATGGATTGCCAAAATCCCGTTCGAGGAACGGGCGCATCGCGGCGAAGACTTCGGGCGCGAGCGGGGTGGTGGCGTTGTAGTCGAGGTAGATCAAGACGGCAGAATCAAATCATCCAATCCTCGCTCGTGTCGCCGTCGCGGCGATCCTTGTCGAGCACGCGGACTCCGTGGCCTTCCGCGAGGACGAGCGAGCGGGGCGGAACGCTGTGGGTGAGGAAGACATTCGCGCCCACCGTGGAGCCGGCGCCGATCTCGGTGTCGCCGCCCATGATCGTGCTGCCGGCGTAAATCGTGACGTAGTCCGCGAGCGTCGGGTGCCGCTTTTTTCCCTTGAGCGCCTGGCCGCCGGCGAGCGAACGCCCGATGAGCGAAACACCTTGGTAGAGCTTCACATGTGTGCCGACCGTGGACGTTTCCCCGATCACGACGCCGGTGCCGTGATCGATGAAAAAGTGGGACATGATGTGAGCGCCGGGATGAATGTCGATCCCGGTGCGGCTGTGCGCCCACTCCGTCATCATCCGCGGGATGAGGGGGATCTGGTGGCAATAAAGCATGTGCGCCGAACGCTGGATGGCGATGGCTTCGAGGTAGGGATACGAGAGGATGATCTCCTCGGAACTCGCCGCAGCCGGGTCGCCCGAGAAAGCGGCTTCGACATCGGTGCGGAGCAGGTTGCGAACGTGCGGGAGTGTTTCCAGGAACTGCCGCACGACCGCATCCGCCCGCTCGCGCGGGCAGCCCGGTTCGCCGAGGCGCAGGCTCTTGCAGACCTCTTCGGAAAGGCGCTCGGCGATGGAATAGATGCGATGGGAAGTGACGCGGCGGAGGTCCTTGGTGTGAATGGGCTCGGCGTCGTGAAAGCCGGGAAACAAGAGCTGGAGCAGATCTTCGCAGATCGACGCGACGGCTCGCTTCGAGGGGAGATTCGAGCCGTCGATGTTATTCGTCCCACCGCCGGTGGCGTAGGAGGTCAGGATGGATTCGGTGATCTTGCCGAGGTCTTTGTCCACGGGGAGTGAAGTACCGCTGTTTCCATTGGCGTGCAATCCGCTAGTCTCGGCAAACGATTGCCCCCGATCGCCAAGATTTTCCCCGCTTGAAAAGCCATCCTCGTTCTCTTCGCGAAGTCCCCTACACCGTGTCGGGAGCCTGGCTTTGCCACACAGGAAAAGTCCGCCGACAAAATGAAGATAGCTGCCTGGCGGTCGGCGCGCTTTCCAAGACCAGCGATGCCGTGCCGTCCATCGTGGCGCGGCCGAGCGGGCCGTGGATCGTGGCGGTCGCCGATGGGATCGGCGGGCACGTCGCCGGCCACGAAGCCAGCCGCGCGGTGGTCGAGGCGCTCGCGAAATACTCGCGGATCACGCCGGTCGCGATGAAGAATACCTTGCGACAGCTCAATCGTGACCTGTGCGAACACGGGAGGCGCGACGCGGCCTTTGCCGGGATGGGGACGACGGTCGCCGGAATTGCCTGCGGTTTGGCCGGGTTGTTCACTTTTCACGTCGGCGATTCACGCGTCTATCGCGTGGAAGCGACGAGGTTGACCCAGATGACCCGGGATGATTCCGAAGCCGAGGAACTGATCGAGATGGGGCTGCTCCCGGCCGATGCGGAGATTCGTCCAGGATATCTTCACGCGCTCACGCAAGCGGTGGGCGGGCGCCTCGAGCATGTGGAGATCGACGTGCATACCACGTCGCTGAAGCTCTCGGCACCCGCGCGTTTTCTCATTTGCACAGATGGTCTCACCGACATGGTGGGGCGGGTCGCGATCGAGGAAATCACCCGCCTGATGCGCGCGCCGGATGTGACCGCGGAGGCGCTCTTCGGGCTGGCGATGGATGCCGGCGGGCTGGACAACATCACGCTGGCGGTCATCGACGTGGAGCCGGTTCCGCGGTCGCGATCGCGTCGAGCGCGCAGCTGAGTTGAGCCGGAGATCGTGATCGGGGTGAATGCCGCGGCGGTGGGGAACGTCGATCATGCGGTGAATCAAGAACGTTTCCACTTCGAGCGCTCGGCGTTCGATAAATCGACTGAATCGTCCTGAAAGTAGTCCCGTCTTGCTCGGGTGGCGGGCGTTGACACTGGTTCCGACAGCCGCTTAATCTTCCAACCCAATGAAAAGACATCTCCTGATGCTCGCGTCGCTGGCGCTCGCTGCGACGGGTCTCTGTAAGGAGCCTGCGCGTCAGATCGACAAAGCTAATGTGCTGCCCCTGGCGCTCGACGACGCCATCCAATTCCGTAAGACCAAGATTTTCCTGAACGAACCGGAGCTAATCAAACCGACTACGGAAAACATGATTTCCTTTGAGCGGCAGCGGGTGAATTTCGGGGCTGTGACCCAGTTGGATCGGCAGCAACGATATGGCCATTATTACACATTCTTCTGGCGAACGGGGCGCAAGGCCGATCTCACTCTGCGGTTCGAATACCGCCAGCAACGACTGGGCTCCTATGTGCAAGCCAAGGAGCACGTCTATCCCGGGGCGAAAGGCTCCCTGCAATCGCAGTTCCAAGTCATCGGCGATGACTATGCGGAAGAGGGCCGGGTGACCGCATGGAGGGCCGTCTTGATCGAAAATGGCAAAATCGTCGGCCTTACGCAGTCGTTCCTCTGGAACTGAATTCGAGATGAATTTTATGTGCAGCGACGGTATGGTCTCTGCGTCTTCACACGGCCAAGCGGCGCATCCCCCCGGGTGCCGCGAGTAAAACTGCTTCGAATCTTGACCGCTCACCCTTCCATCCTAGTCGGGACCGCCAACCGGACAGTCTGGGTGCGTGTAGAAGGAAAGGGGTCTTTCCTCAACAGCACTGGGCTGAAGGAGTTTGCCAAGGAAATGGTCAACCGGGGTTTCCGGGAGTTCGTGGTCGATCTGAAAAGCTGTCCGCTTATGGACTCCACCTTTATGGGGACGCTGGCGGGCGTGGCCCTGCGGCTCCGGGAACTCGGGCAGGGGCATCTGCGGGTGGTCAATCTCAACGAGCGCAACCAGGACCTGCTGGGCAACCTGGGGCTCGATCAGCTTTTCACCATGGGCGTCACGGTAGTCGAACCGATCGGTCCCGAGCCGGTGCAGCAGCCGCTCCCGGCCGGCGCGGTGGATAAGGAATCGCAAGCGCGCACGATGCTCGAGGCCCACGAAGCTGTCGTCGAAGCCAACCCGGAGAACGCAGCGAAGTTCAAAGACGTCCTGGAGTATCTAAAGCAGGATCTACATCTCGCCCGCTAGTCTGACGGGGATGTGGTCCGTGTTCTTTTTTGCTCTGTTTTCCCTGACGGCGGGCTGCTTTTTTTTCGTCTATAGGTGGCAGCAGCGGTCGATCCGGCACCTGAATCACACCTGCCAGAAGATCCAACTCGAGGAAAGGCGGGTCTTCGACTTCCTCCACGGACTCGGCACTGCGCTCTCGGACTCCAGCCGGCCGGCGGACTTGCACGCGCTGATCGTGGAAGGCGCGCTCCGAATCCTGGAAGCCGGCGGGGGGGCGCTTTACATTGCGGATCGGAAGGCTGATCAGTTGCGGCCCACGTTTATTTCCCGGAGTTGCCCGCCATTTTTCGAAGTCACCGAGGCTCAGCGGACGCAACCGGGATTCTCCTGGCAGAGCTTTCTGCGGCTGCGCTCGGTGGGGACGAACGACGGCCTCCTCGGGGAGGCATGGCGCGGGCGCGAACCCTTGCTCCTGAATGGGGATGATCCCCGCCTCGCGACGGTGCGCGACTCGCCGCTCGCAGCCGGCACCGCGCTCTTGGGACCCCTGATCTACGGGAACGAAAACCTCGGGGTGCTCGCCATCGTGCGCGGAGCTGGCGATGACCCGTTCGGCGACGCCGAGTTGCAGATTTTCAAGACGATCGCCGAGCAATCCGCGTTCGCTCTCTACAACGCGATCATCTTCTCCCAAGCCGCCGAAAAAAAACGGCTCGATCACGATCTCCAGATCGCCCACGAGATACAGCGCATCCTCCTGCCGGCGAGCGCGCCGGAACTCGATGGCTACCAGATCTCGGGAATCAACATCCCCGCGCAACAGGTCAGCGGTGACTATTACGACTACATTCACGTGGATGCGGAGCACATCGGCGTGGCCATCGCCGATGTCTCCGGCAAGGGCGTGCCGGCCTCCCTCATCATGGCCATGTGCCGCAGTGTCCTGCGCAGCCAGGCCACCTCGCAGCTCTCTCCCGCGGCGGCGCTCCGGCTGGTGAATGCGCAGCTCTTCCCCGACATCAAGGAGGACATGTTCATCAGCATGGCCTACGCGATCCTCGACAAAAAAACCTCGACCCTGACGCTTTCCCGCGCCGGCCACGACGCGCCCCTGCTCTACAAAGCGCGCGACAAAACCGTCTCCCGGATCAACCCGCCGGGCATGGCTCTGGGCATTGACAGTGGGGGGGTGTTCAATAGAGTCACCGGCGATTTTTCCCTGTCGCTTGAGCCTGACGATTGCCTCGTTCTTTACACCGATGGCGTCACTGAAGCGCTCAACAGCCGCGGGGATGAATTCGGAATGGCGAACGTGATCCAGTCGATCCAGGCGAGTGCGTCCGAAGGCGCGGCCGGGATCATCACCCGCCTGACGGACGACCTGCGGGCGTTTGTTGGCAACGATCCGCAGCACGACGATATTACCTTGATAGTGATCCGTAAAAAATGAGCAACGACCCCACCGATTCCACGACGACCGCATCTGCCGACGCGCCCCCCCCAAGCGCCGAGGTGGCGAATGAAGAGTCGCTCTTGAAGCAAATGCAGGCCGATCTCGAGCGCTTTCGCGACCTCGCGCTCCGCAGCCAGGCCGACTTCGATAACTTCCGCAAACGCGCCGCCCGCGACAAGGACGACGCGGTGAAATATGCCAACGCCTCGTTCCTCGAACGGCTCATCCCGATCCTCGACAACTTCGAACTCGGACTGATCGCCGCGCGCTCCAATGCGGCGGACTCCCCGATCCTGGCGGGAATGGACATGGTCTCCCGGCAACTCAACGACTTCCTCACCGGCACCGGCGTGGAGCCGGTCGCGGCTGAGGGGCAGCGTTTCGACCCGAACCTGCATGAAGCCGTGGCCCAGGAGGAAAGCGACAGCGTGGCCGAGGGTTTTGTCGTTCGCCAACTCCGCCGCGGCTACAAGCTGCGTGATCGCCTGCTCCGCCCGGCAACAGTAGTCGTGTCCAAGGGGCCGGCAGCAGCTTAGCGGCCGCCCCTTTGCATGGCTAAACGCGACTATTATGAAGTCCTCGAAGTCACGCGGACTTCGACGGGCGAGGAGATCAAGAAGAGCTATCGCAAGCTCGCGGTGAAATTTCACCCGGACAAAAATCCGGGCGACCACACGGCTGAGGACAAGTTCAAGGAACTCGGCGAGGCGTACGATGTCCTCTCCGACGAAAATAAGCGCGCGGCCTATGATCGCTTTGGCCACGGGGCTTTCGCGCAGGGTGGAGGCGCCCCGCGCGGCGGCGGGGGCGGGTTTCATGATCCTTTCGACATTTTCCGCGAAGTCTTCGGCGCGAGCGGCGGCGGAGGAGGAGGCGGAGGCGCCTCGAATATTTTCGAGCAATTCTTCGGTGGCGCAGGTGGCGGTGCCGCCGCGGGCAAGGCCGATCGCGACGGCAAGCAGCGCGGGTCGGATCTGCGGTACGACATGCAGATCCGCCTCGAGGAGGCGGCCTTCGGCTGCGATAAGGAGATCGAAGTCGCCAAGCTCGAAGCGTGCGGCTTTTGCCAGGGCACCGGCGCGGAGGCGGGATCGAAAGCCGTGGCATGCCGCGACTGCGGCGGACGCGGGCAGGTGATCAGTTCGCGCGGATTCTTTCAGGTCTCGCAGACCTGCCCCCGCTGCCGTGGGACCGGGCAGGTGATCGAGCGCCCGTGCCGCAAGTGCAACGGCGAAGGACGGCACGAGCAGAGCACCCGCATCAAACTCAAGATCCCCGCCGGCATCGAAGACGGTTCGCGCCTGCGCAGCGTGCGCAACGGCGAAGCCGGCATCCGCGGCGGTCCGCCCGGCGACCTCTACGTCGTCGTCCACATCAAGGAGCACGAAGTCTTCGAACGCGAAGAGAGCACGCTTTTCTGCGACGTCCCGATCAGCTTCGCGACAGCGGCCCTCGGCGGCGAGGTGAACGTGCCGACGCTGGAAGGCCAGGCCCAGCTCAAGGTGCCGGCCGGCACGCAAAGCCACACAGCCTTCAAGATCCGCGGCAAGGGCATGCCCTCGATCAACAGTGGCAACCGCGGCGATTTGATCGTCCGCGCCTTCGTCGAAGTGCCGACCAAACTCAACAGCGAGCAGCGCAAGAAGCTGGCCGAGCTTGCCGATCTGCTCGGGGAGGAAAACTCCCCGCTGCACAAAGGATTCTTCGACAAGGCCAAGGAATTCTTCCGCTGACAAATCGCGGCCCGGAGATGCCTCGTTTCTACATTCCTCCCCACGCCTGGAACATCGATCGACTCGCGCTCGATGACACGGAGATGCATCACGCGCTGCACGTTTTGCGGATGAAGGCGGGGGATCGGGCGACGGTATTTAATGGGCAGGGAGTGGAGGCGACGGTGGAGTTTGCGCAGGTGGAAAAAGGACACGTGACCTTGCGCAAGATCCAGATGAGCAAGACGGCGCCGCTGGCGTGCGAGATCACGCTCGGGCAGGCAGTGCCGAAGGGGAAGAACATGGAATTGATCGTCGAGAAGGCCACTGAACTCGGCGCGGCGGCGATCGCGCCGCTGCTCAGCGAACGCACGGTCGTGCGCTGTGATGAGGACGACGCACTCAACAAGCGCGACAAATGGCAGCGCACCGCGATCGAGGCCGCAAAGCAGTGCGGTCAAAACTGGTTGCCGCGAGTGGCGAAGCCGATGACGCCAAAGGAGTTTTTTGCGCAGAACGAGAAGTATGACCTCAAGTTGATCGCCTCGCTGCAACCCGGAGCGGTGCCCGTGAAGCAGGCGCTGGCCGAGGTCAAGGCGCCGCGCAAGGTGCTGGTGCTGGTCGGGCCGGAAGGCGATTTCACGCCGGCGGAGATCAATCTCGCGCGGAACCACGGCTGCCAGCCGGTGACGCTGGGGCCGATTATTTTGCGCACGGAGACGGCGGCGATCTACTGCGTGAGCGTGCTCGCGCACGAGCTTTTCGGGTAGGGCGGAAGCCTGGAGACATGGAGGGACGCGCTCCGTCGCGTCCCTGAGCCACGGG
>JANOAZ010000216.1:0-11842 GCA_031411395.1 Chthoniobacteraceae bacterium | reverse complement strand
GCAGCGCGGTCCGCACCGTTGCCGAAGCCCCCGCACCCGTTGCTTCGCCGAAGCCCAAGCTGAAGCCGGCGCCCAAAGTCATTCCGGCGGACATCAATGGCTACAAGACGATCATCCCCGCGCCGGAGAAGTCCGTGCCGGAGAAGGTGGCGATCTATCGCGGCAGTGGCGCGCCGGACGACGCGGCAGAGAATGTGAAGCGCCGCGTGGACACGATCCCCGGCGCGACGGTCACGATCCTCGCGGCGGAGGAGGTGGGCACTACGGACCTGAAGGCGTTTGATGTGGTCGTTTTCCCCGGCGGTGCCGCGCGCAGCCAGTCGAAGGCCATCGGCGAGGCCGGGCTCAACAACGTGCGCGAGTTTGTACGCAATGGCGGCGGCTACGTCGGCATCTGCGCGGGCGCTTACCTCGCCTGCTCAAACTTTGATTGGAGCCTGCAACTTCTCAACGCCAGTACCGTCTCGCAAAAATAGCAGCGGTGCAGCGGCTATCTGGACATGGAACTCACGCCCGATGGACGCGGCCTGCTCGGTGATGCGCAGGGCGTTTTCAAGGTCCGCTACAACAACGGCCCCGTCTTCAAACCCGGCGACAAACCCGAGCTGCCCGCCTACATCCCGCTCGCGTTTTTTCGCTCCGAAGTGGCCGAGAACGGCACTCCCGCCGGCGTGATGGTGAATTCCCCCGCGCAGGTACGGCAAAGGCCGCGTCTTCATCTCCAGCCCGCACCCGGAAAACACACCCGGCCTCGAACATCTCATCCCGCGAGGCGTCCTTTGGGCCGCAGGTAAAACTGGCGCGTCCACGCCGTGAAGCATCGCGGCTGCCCGCGATGCCAGCGGCGCGACCATTCCCGGCGGTAACTACTTGCGGCCCTTCCGGGCGAACACCTGGTATTTCACCCAAGCCAGCCACGTGCTGCGCATCATTCCAAAGGGCAAGTGAACGAGTAGCGGAAAGAGCAGTTCATTGGCAACGGTGCCTGGCGCTACAAGTCGCTCGTAAGGAATGCACCAAAGCCAATTGAGAGATTGAGTGCTCGGACTGACTTGGGTTTTGTGGTCGGCATGGTGTGTCCCCGAATCCTTCTCTCGCGCATCCTTGCTTTCGCCCTGCATTTTTCATGGTCTGCGGCGGTGTCGGCCGCGGGGGCGACGACGGCGGACGTCGTGGTCTATACCGCGACGGCGGGAGGCGTGACGGCCAGCGTGGCCGCGGCGCGTCCGGGCGCGAAAGTGGTGCTCATCGAGCCCGGGCAGCACGTCGGGGGAATGCTCTCGGGCGGGCTGGGGCACTCGGATGTATTTGGGCAGGAAGTGGCGGAAGGATGGCTGAACGTGCGGCGCCTGTTGTGGGTGACGCGCATTCCGTTGCAGACACTCACCGATGCCGAATGGCGTCGAGGCCCATTCGGCTGGGCGTGGCGCACCTGCGGCAACGGCGGGCTGTTTTCATTCACTGGCTGGTATCACCAGAAATCGCTCGGATCGTTCCGCGCTCTGGCGACACGGACGACCGACGCAGTCATCCTCACGTTCAGCGATCGCAAGCCGTTTGTGATCACGCCGGACGACCCGGGTGGTTTCGTGGAATCGGTCAAAACGATAGTCGCGCGGTAAAGAGCATTCCATTCCGACTCCCCGACCGGGGTCGCCAGATGTCCCCCATATCGGTATTCTTCTTTCGTGTCATTAAAGCGCTTTCACGAAGCCCAGGCCAGCCAATGGGCGGGCTACGCCACTGCGCTCGCTGAAATCCACAAGGGTCGCAAGAGAAGCCACTGGATCTGGTATGTCTTGCCTCAACTCGACGGTCTCGGCCGTTCCTCAACCACCCGTTCCTACGCGCTTCGCGACCTCGACGAAGCCTGCGCCTACCTGCGGGACCCTTTGCTGGGGAAGCGCTATGAAGAAATCACCGCAGCCGTGGCTGAGCAGTTGGCAAACGGAGGTTCGGTTGAAAACCTGATGGGCGGCTCGACCGACGCTCGCAAGCTCGTCTCCAGCCTCACCCTTTTTCACGCCGCCGCCTCTCGCCTCGCTCAAGGTGATGCCGAGTCGAATTTCACCCGACTGGAGCAGCACTGCGATTCCATCCTCCATCGGTCCGCCGCCCAAGGTTACCCCGCCTGTGAATTCACCATCGAACGGTGCGCTGGCTCGTCGGCAACATGACCATCCGAACATGTTACCGGCGGATTCATCGTTGCGCTGATTTAGTCGATGACTTCGATTCCCTGCGGCCAGCGTTCCTGCGGGTGGTATCTACGCGATCGAAACCGCGGACGGCATGATCGCGGCGTTGCAATTCGGTGATGACCGCGCGTCCGATACGACCAGCGGAACCTGTGACAAGAACGTGGATTGGAGCAGGCATTGATCGGAATTGCGCCCGGGAAAACACCTGAAGTGGTCCCGACTCCTCATGTGACCGCCAAGATCGCCGAGGCTGCCTTGCAGATCATCTTTCTGAGTTCGGTCGGCTCTAGCACCGTCGCGTGCTCGCCCCAGCTTAACACCCAGCGCTCGATTTCCTCGAGACTCCCAAGCTCCATGCTCAGCTCCAGTTCGCCGTCGGCCAGAGGGCGCATCTTCTGCGAATTGTGCCACTGCCGTTCGGAAACCAACCGCGCAGCGAATGCGTCGAAGTGGATTCGCACCCGATGCCGGGCCTTGCCCTTGAAAACACCGAAGCTGTCGCCCAAGTGCTCGGTGATCGAGAAGTGCGCCGGCCGTCGGAAACGCATCCGGGTGTTCTTCACCGTGCGCATCCGGGGCAGGGCGAAGGTGCGAAGTTGCTGCCGGGCCAGGTCAAAGCCGAAGAGATACCACTGATTCTCGACGCACCCGAGGTGGTAGGGCTGCACCCGGCGGGCCTCATGCCGGGCGCCGCCGAGCTTCTTGTATTCAAAGGCCAGCTCGTGGGAGTCGAGCACCGCCCGGCTCACCGTCTCGAACAATTCGAGATCCGCCACACTGGTGCCCAGTCCACGAAACGAAATTGCCGAATCCACATCGCCCCACTGAAACCCGATCCGGTCCTTCAAGCCTTCGGTGATCTTTTCGAAGGCGGTCCGCAACGGTTTTTCGAATGATGTGCCCCGGTATTGCTCCAATGCCTTCTGAGCGACGAAGAGCGCCACGACTTCGCCCTCGGAGACCTCGATACTGGGGAAGCTCGTGACCGGTTCCGTGTAGATGAAGCCGAAATGAAGCTGATCGTATTCGATCGGCAGCCCGAGTTGATCGCGCATGAAGTCGATGTCGCGCTGGATGGTCTTGGTCGAGACCTCCAGCTCGTCGGCCAGCTTCCGGCAATTCGGAAAACTCCCCGCCTGGAGTTGCTGATGCAACTGGAGCATCCGGACCAGTGGCGGCCGGGAGAACTGCTGGATCTTGGGGGAGCGAACTCGGGATCTCGGACGCGACATGTCTCTTCGAGTATCGGGGGCGCTGCACCGCCTCAAGAGAATAGCGGAAAAGAAACTCATGGGTCAGACAGCATTTGTCCGGGTGACCGTGTTGAACTCGGCGCGTGGTTAAAAACCTGGCTCTGGGAAATGACACGGAGGTCTCACGGAATGCGGGAGGGGCGCCGGAGCCAGGTTTTCGCGAGCAGCAACTTCAACCAGTCGCCAACATGAAAAACCTCCTCGAAAAACTCACCGACCTCCTTCACGGACACAGATCCCACCGGCGCACCTTTTGGCGGCAGTCGGAATTTGTTTTCTCCGCCGCCCTCAGACTTCATCCCGCTCGGACTTCCTCGCGCCGATCCAACCCACCCCGCACGCTATGAGCCGTGAAATTCCTGTCGATGCACTGATGTTCGGCGTGGCGGAGGTGCCCATCGAAGCCATCGTCAAGACCCGCGAGACGATCCGGAACATCACGGTGCCAGGCAAGAAGGCCCTCATCCACGAAGGGACCGACAAAATCCTCGGCGTGGTCAGCCGCAATTATCGCGTCGTCACAAATCGGGAGGCCGTGAACATCGCCATGGAGGTTTGCGCAAAGGCGTTCCCCGGCATCACCGCCGCGGAATGGGAACCGAAACGAGCCTCGGCTCCTATCACGCTGAGCTACGCCTTCATCGATCTCTTGCACCGAAGCCATGTGCTCAACTACATGGACGTCGGAGGAGAAGCGGACGATCCGTTCACACCCTTCTTTCGGGTGCCCGCACGTGGGGATCGTGGTACTACACCCGCTAGCCAGGCAGCCTCCCCCTACGCTCTCGGCGAAGAATCATCGCGCTGATAAACTACGTCCCGGAAGACAACGCAGCGGAGCCGTCGAGGTGCGCGCGCGAATCTGCGAGGGTGTCGATGTCGATGGCTCCGGAGGTAAACTCGACGCGCGCTATGTCGTCCGCTATTGCAGAGAGGATGGCCTTGGCTCCCTGCTCGTCGGACAGCGAGGCGAGCGCGGCAAATAGAGCGCGGTCGAAGAGCGCCGGTACGCCGATGGTGCCAGAATAGGTGCAGGCGGCAACCTTGGTACCTGCTTTTGCGCGGGCGGAGATGAGGGCGAGGAGGAGATCCGCGGATACAAAGGGCTGGTCGCAAACTATGATGAGCAGAGCATCGAGAGGCGGTTGGTGAAGGAGGGCCTCTTCAACGCCAGCGCGAATCGAGCTGCCGATGCCGCGCTCCCAGTGCGGGTGGTGTCGCACCTGCACATCGAGGCCGGTCAACTCCTTGGAAATCTGCTCGTGCTCGTTGCCGGCCACGATCACCGTCGGCCGACAACCTGCGCCGAGTGCGGCGCAGGCGGCGCGGCGGATGAGCGTTTCGCCGTGGTGTGTGAGCAACTGCTTCGGCTGGCCCAAGCGCGTTGAACCACCCGCAGCGAGGATCACCGCGCCGATGGCTTCCATGCTACGGAGGGGGAAGTCACCGGCTCGCTGCGAGGCGCGTGAATTGGGGTCTTGCGGTCGCGCAGGGTTTGCCGGGAGCCGCCCGCGAATACGGCCTGGATTTCTGAGACGATGGCGAGCGCGATGGACTCGGGAGAATCGCCGCCGAGATCGAGACCGGCGGGTGCGAAGAGATTCGGGCCGGCGGCGATGCCCGTGTCGAGGAGGTCGCCGAGCAACTGCTCACGTCGGGCCCGCGGTCCCATGAGGCCGATGTAACGAAGGTCGAGCGGGAGCAAGGTGCGGAGGGCGGCGAAGTCGCGGCCGTAGTTGTGGGTCTTGATGACGGCGGCGGTCCATTCGTCGTAGGGGCCCTCGAGGTCCGCGACGGTCTCGGCGGAGCGCACGGTCCAGCCGAGCGCGGCGGCGATGGCCCGCAGAGCGATGCTGTCCGGTCCTTCGCCGATGACGAGGAGTTGCGGCGCGGGCTCGATCAGTTGACGGAACTCACCGTCGAACAATGGATCGGCATCGCTCACCACGCGGCTTCCGCATTCCCCCGCGAATCTCGTGGTGATGAGGCAGGAGCGGCGCTCGTGGAAGTGCTGGGCGAGCGTATCGAGGAAGCTGTCGCTTACACGCTCGACGAGGATTTCGAGAGCGCCGTTGCAGCCGAAGCGGCGGCGCGTATCAAACTCCATCAGCGCGGGCTGGCCGGTGCGCAGAACCTCGCGCGCTTGGGCGACGACTTCCTCCTCAAGGCATCCGCCGCTGAGCGAACCGACGGTCTTTCCATCATGCGTGATGAGCATCCGCGCACCCGGCCTGCGATAGCTGGAGCCGCGCGTTTGCACCAGCGTGGCCAGCGCGAACGGCTCGCCGCGGCGGTGCTCGAACTCCCGCACGATGTCGCCGATCTCGCGCATCTCAGGCGATGGGCGGCAGGCCCGCGAGCACTTTGTCCAAGGTCAGCGGATACTCGCGCAGTCGCACGCCGGTGGCGTTGTAAATCGCATTGGCGATCGCCGCGCCTACACCGCAGATGCCAAGTTCGCCAACGCCCTTGGCCTTCATGGGCGAGGATTTGTCGTCTAGTTCTTCGAGGAAATGGACGTCCTGATGGGGGATGTCCGCGTGGACCGGCACATGATATTCGGCGAGGTCGTAGTTGACGAAGTAGCCAAAGCGTTTGTCCACGACCAGCTCCTCCATTAGCGCTGAGCCGACGCCCATGGTCATCGCGCCGATGACCTGGTTGCGCGCAGACTTGGGATTCAGAATGCGTCCGGCGGCGCAAACGCACGTCATGCGACGGACGCGAGGTTCGCCGGTGAAAGCATCGACGCCGACCTCCACGAAGTGCGCGCCGAACGAGGCCTGCACGAACTTCTTCTGCATGTCGCCAAACTCGATCTTGTCTTCGACCGTGAGCCCTTCCGGCCCCGCGGCTTGTCCAAGCGGAATGCTGCGGCCAGCGGCGCGAATCTGGCCGTCCTCGAAAACCGCATCGTCTGCGTTGAAGCCGGCCTTCTTCGCCAACTCGCCGCGCAGCTTCATGCACGCGGCATAGACGCCGGAGGTCGAACTATTGGCACCCCACTGCCCGCCGGAGCCCGCCGAAACCGGCGCCTTGCTGTCGCCCAGCTTCACCGTGACGCGCTCGATCGGCACACCCATCACCTCGGCCGCGGTCTGGGCGATGATCGTGTAACTGCCGGTGCCGATGTCGGTCATGTCCGTCTCGACCGTGATCAATCCTTGGGCATCGACGCGGACGCGGGCCGCGGAGTCCTGAGTCGGGCTATTGCGAAAAGCGGACGACACGCCCATGCCCACCAGCCAGTCGCCGTCGCGGACCTGGCCGGGCTTGGGATTGCGCTTCGCCCAGCCGAAGCGCTTGGCTCCGACGGTCAGGCACTCGACGAGTTTCCGGCTGGAATACGGGCGCTCGGGACCTTTCTCCGGGTCGTGCTGGATGTCGTTGAGGATGCGGAGCTGCACCGGATCCAGACTGAGCTTTTCGGCGAGTTCATCCATCGCGACTTCGAGCGCGAGATGCCCGACCGCTTCGCCCGGCGCGCGCATGGCGTTGCCTTCGCCGAGGTGGAGCGTCGCGAGTCGGTGCGCGGTCATGCGATGCGCGCCGCCGTAGAGCAGACGGGTCTGGAACCCGGCGGTCTCAAAGCCGCCGTCGGGCAGGTCGCCCGACCACGACTCGTGCGCGATCGCGTCGATGCGCCCGTCTTTTCCCGCGCCGATACGCACGCGCTGGATGGTCGCGGGGCGGTGCGTCGTGTTGTTGGCGATCTGCGGTCGCGCGAGCGCGACCTTGACCGGGCGCTTCGCTGCTCGGGCGCCGAGTGCGGCCATGATCGCATCGGCACGCACCCACAACTTTCCACCGAACCCACCGCCGATGTAAGGCGAGCTGACGTGGATTTTTTCGGGCTTGATAAGAAGCGTCTCCGCCATGTCGCGCACGGCCCAGGCGATCATTTGGTTGGAAGTCCAGAGCGTGAGTTGGTCGCCGCTCCAGCCTGCGATCGTCGCGTGCGGCTCCATCATCGCGTGGCTTTGATCGGGGGTCGTGTAAGTGGCATCCACCGTCACGGCTGCGCGCGCAAACGCGCCCGCGAAATCGCCCGCCGCCGAGTCCGCCGGGCCAGTCTGGCCGTCCTTCTTGATGGCGTTGTCCTTCTCCGCCGCGAGGTCGTATTGGCCTTTGCCCGGCGCATATTCCACGCGCACCAACTTCGCGCCCGCGCGGGCCTGCTCCAACGTCTCGGCCACAACCAGCGCGACCGCTTGATCGTAGTGCTGCACGTCCGGCCCGGCGAGCATCCGCGCCGTGTGCGCCTTGGCCTTGGCGAGCTTGCCCGCGTTTTCGTAGGTGACGACTGCGAGCACGCCGCGCGCGGCTTCGGCGGCCTTCGTGTCGATGCGCACGATGCGGCCGGTGCTGATCGCTGCCCCGAGAATCCAGCCGTAGGCCGCGTTCGGCGCGACATCATTGCGCTCGAAGGCATACGGCGCGGTGCCGGTGACTTTGGCGGGGCCGTCGATGCGATCCGTGGGACGGCCAATGACGCGCGCGCGGTCGATGGGATTGGCGGTGGCGGGCGTGTCGAATTTCATACGGACGCTTTGGCTTGGGCGAAGATGGACGCGAGCAATCGGCCGAGGAGCGGCACCTTGAAGGCGTTCTGCGGCGTAGTGCGCGCGCCAGCGAGCACCGCTTCGGCGACCTCCGCGGGCGTCGCCTTTTTCTCGGCTTCCTCGACCCGCCACGGCTTGTGCGCGAGACCGCCGAAGGCGAAGTGATGGCGTCCGCCCGGCAGCATTACCGCCGCGACGGAAACCGCGGCGAAGGCGTAGGAGGTGCGGTCGCGGACCTTGCGATAAATGTGCAGGCCGCCGAGCGGGGGAGGCAGCGTGACCGCGGTGATCATTTCGCCGGGCTTGAGCGTCGTCTCGATGTGCGGCGTTTCGCCCGGAAGACGATGAAACTCCGCGATCGGGATGGCGCGGGTGGTCCCGTCGGGCGCTATCGTTTCCACCACCGCATCGAGCACGCGCATGGCCACCGCCATGTCCGAAGGATGCGTGGCGATGCACGCCTCGCTCGTGCCCATGATCGCGAGATTGCGCGTGAAGCCGCCAATCGCCGCGCAACCGCTGCCGGGCTCGCGTTTATTGCACGGCTTCGTGGTGTCGTAGAAATAGGGGCAGCGGGTGCGCTGCAGCAGATTGCCCGCGGTCGTCGCCTTGTTGCGGAGCTGCGCCGACGCGCCGGAGAGCAGCGCGCGAGACAGCACCGCATAATCGCGGCGGATGCGCTCATCGGAGGCCAGGTCGGTATTACGGACCAGCGCGCCGATGCGCAGGCCTCCGTCCGGCGTGGCTTCGATCTTGTCGAGCCCGAGCCGATTCACATCGATGACGTGCGCGGGCATCTCGATCTGGAGTTTCATTAGGTCGAGCAGATTGGTTCCGCCCGCGATGAACTTCGCACCCGGCTTCGCCGCCAGCGCCGCCGCTGCCGCTGCGGGAGTCGTCGCGCGCTCGTAGGTAAATGCTTTCATACGCGTGCTTCGATTTGATGACCCGCCACTTCGCGCACCGCATCGACGATGTTCGGATAAGCAGCGCAGCGACAAAGATTGCCGCTCATCCGCTCGCGGATCTCCTCCTCGCTTGCCGCCATCTCGCCGAGCAAATCCGTGGTGACGTGACTGGGAATGCCGGCCTTGATTTCCCCGAGCATTCCCACCGCCGAACAAATCTGCCCCGGTGTGCAGTAGCCGCACTGAAAGCCATCGTGCTTCACGAACGCCGCCTGCATCGGGTGCAGCTTGGCGGGCGTGCCGAGCCCTTCGATCGTCGTGATCTTGTCCCCCTCGTGCATCACCGCAAGGCTCAGGCACGAGTTGATCCGCCTTCCCTCAACCAGCACCGTGCAAGCGCCACACTGCCCGTGATCGCACCCCTTCTTGCTGCCCGTGAGGTGAAGATGCTCACGCAAGGCATCCAGGAGCGTCACCCGCGGATCAAGACGCAGCTTGGTTCCGCGGCCATTGATGACCAGGTTCACCTCCACCGCCTCCGCACCGCCAGCCTCGGCTGGAACGGCAGCCCTCGCGCCCGGCGGGCAAAACATACCTTGCCCCAGTGCCACTGCTGCACTGGTCCCCGCAACTCGGGTCAGGAAAACACGCCGCGTCGTCGGATCGCGGAAAAAGAGCAGCTCGTCGGGAACACTATCGGTGGGCGAAAGATCAGGATCGTCAGGCATCTTAGTGTGAGGTTGACCGCTTTAATCTTTCGCCCTCGCCGAGATCCTTGGATGGGTGAAATTCGTTAATCGAACGCATGCGAGATGCGGACAGTGGCTGCTCCGCTGGGCAGTCCACGCACGAGATGGAGCCCTTTCATTCGCTGCCCCGGGCGGGTGTTGTGTCCGTGCGCGGCGTAGTAGGAGGCGCGGGCGTGGTGGTGGTCGCGCAGCGCAGGCGTTTGTTCCGATTAAAATACCAGCCAGAGGATGAGCACGACCGACAGCGGTACGCCCATCCACCAAAGGATGGCAGGGACTACAATCCCATCTTCGGGGTTATTGGAACGGTGCATCGAGTTTTCGGTTTTCATAATCTTGCTAAGGACATCGTATCGCGGTCCACGGGTGCGCCCCCGCATTTGAAGTTTCTTCGTCCTGCCGGTCGAAAGGTCGGCTCGGAACCGCAGTTGTGCGGGAAGCCGACCAGCTCCGCAATTATCAGCGCGGCGAGACTGGCGATGCGCGTCTTGACGAGCGGCAGGGAGAAAATGAGCGCGCCGTCGAAGGCTCGCGCTGTCATGAGCGGGATAGACCGTGGGCGAAATCACCGCGCCGCTGCGCGTCGCTGGCCTCGCCGATGGTGCCAGCTCATCAGCGGAGTGACGGTGATTCCGTGGAGGACAATGGACACGGCGATCACGGTGAGAGTGATGGACGTAAGCTGCCAGGCCATCTCCGCGTCCAAGCCCCGGTTGGTGGCATACATGAGGTAATAGACCGACCCGATCCCGCGAATGCCGAACCAGCAAAGCAGCCCGCGCTCGGCGGTCGCGCGCTGGCTTCCGAGCAGCCCGGCAAAAACCCCAGCGGGGCGGATCACGAGAAAAAGAAGGGCGATAAACCAGACTTCGTCGAGGCGCAGGTAGCTCGGCGAAAGCAGCACGCCGATGATGAGCACCAGCGCCACTTCCAGGATGCGCTCCATCTGTTCGTTGAAGTTCAGCACCGCGCTGGCCATGTGCGCGGGAGCGGTCTCCGGCGCGGTGGCGATCTCGTCGCGCTTTTCCGCGCTCGCGGTCTCCTGCACTTCCTTTGGCGGTTGCTCGCCCGTCTGGTGGCGTTCGACCGCGCGGAGCGCTAGGCCGGCGGCGAAGACCGCGAGGAATCCGTAGGCGTGAAGCAAGAGCGCCGCGCCGTAAGAAAACGCGATGAGACCGAGCGCGATGAAATGATCGCCGCCCAGACCTTCGCGATGCTCGCGGCGCAGATAGAGCACGAGCCGACCCACGACGGCGCCACACATCGCGCCGATGCCCAGCCCGCCCGCAATCGCCCAGATCACATCCACAGTCCACCACCGCCACGCCCCTCCGCCGAGGTCGTGTAAGCCCAGCAGCCCGAGTCCGAGCATCACGAAAGGGAATGCCGTGCCGTCATTCAGGCCCGCCTCGCCCGACAGGCTAAAGCGCAGGCGATCCCGATCGTTCGGATTTTCAAGCTGCACGTCGGAGGCGAGCACGGGATCCGTCGGCGCGAGCACCGCGCCGAGCAGGATGGCCGCGCCCCAAGGCAGCCCGAGGCCGTAAACTCCCGCGAGCGCAACCAGTCCGACCGTCAGCGTCATCGAGCCAAAAGCCAGCCGGAGCGGCACTCGCCAGCGGCTGTCGCGCAATTGGACGCGCAGCTTCAGGCCCGTGGTGAAAAGCGAAACGACCACCGCGATCTCGGCCAATCGCTCCAGCAGCCACGCGTGCGCCTGCGCATCAAAGGTCAGCAACCCGAAGCCCAGCGGCCCGATGATCAGGCCCCCGCCGAGATAGATCATCGTCTGCGTGAACGGCAGCCGCTTGACGAACGAGCCCAACACCGCAACGGCGATCAACAGCGCGCCGAGCAGGAAATAACCTGTGTCAAAAGTCATGGCGGCAATCGGCGAAGTTCAGGTGCAGCGGAATGCCGGAAGCGAATGGGAAAGAGAAGAAAAACGCGGTTCATCCGTCGTGGAATCGGCTCCCGATACTCGCGTGAGTTCATCGGCATTACCTGTGGAAATCCAATCGGGTCACCTTAGAGCCTGTCATGCACTTTCTTGAAGATAGAGCTGTACTATGTAAATACAGCCGGGCATCAAGCTTGGGATGGCCACCAAGAAAACCAACCGCAAGACCGGATATCAGAGCGACGTTTCCGATGAAGAGTGGGCGTTTT
>JANOAZ010000215.1:0-17752 GCA_031411395.1 Chthoniobacteraceae bacterium | reverse complement strand
GTCGGCGGACCGCCGAAAAGCCGCGCGATGAGCTGCGGGTGTCGCTCGTCGCGGAGCGCTTCGTTGCTGAGAAAGAACGTGTCCGCCGCGAGGACGATGCTGCCGCGGCCGTAGGCGCGCTCGATGATCACGGGCTTCGTTTCGCTGAGGTAGAGCGGCTTCCACTCCGGGGTGAGATCGCGGAAATAAAGCGCGCTGTGCCAGGTCAGATCGCGCTCGAGAGCGGCGCCCGGCTCGAAGAGAAAGGCGTGGCGGTTGTAGGTCTTGTCGTCGTCGGCGGGCAGCGTGCCGAACTGAAAGCCGTAGCGCTTCGCCACTTTCTCGAACGACACCAGGCCCGTGTCCTTTTCCTCGTCTTTCTCGTCGCCAGACTTCTCCTCGTCCTTCGCCTTTTCCTCCTTCAGCCGCTCGCGCTTTTCCTCGCGCAGTTTTTCCTCCTCCATCCGCGTCGCGCCCGGCGTCGGCGGGCGGTCGAACGGGAAGAAGGTGATGACCACGCGCGAGCCGTTGAAGATGAGCGTGTCGAACTCCTGCAGCTCGCGCTCCGAAAAATAACTCGCCCGCGCCGTGCCGAGATAGGCGAGCGTCACCGGCTTTTCCGGCTGGAGTTTTTTCAGCGGTTGAACATTGCGGCGGACCTCAACGCCCGGCAACTGACCGAGCGCTTCGTAAAGTCCCTTCGCACCGAGCGGATCGGGCCGCAGCGTCGAGTAGGGCGGATAGACCTCGCCGCCCTCGTAGCGCAGCACGAAAAGCCGCGCGATGCCGAAGACGAATCCGACCGCAAACAGAAGGACGAGCGTGAACGTGAGCAGCGATTTCCTCAGCATGCGCGGATGCGGTCGAGGTTTTGGGAGAAGGCGCCGAGCAGGTCGGGCGTGACGGGGTGATCGCCGTACCACGAGCGTTCAAACGCCTCCAAATTGCGCTCGAATGCGGCGAGCAATTCGTCCTGCGCGCGGGCACGGCGGCGCAGCTCGCGTTCGTAGTCACGGTTCGATTTATGCCGCGCGAGGTGGATGAGATCGCGGCTGCCGAGATGCGCGAGTCCGGCCAGGTACAGGGCGCGCAGGGCGAGGCGCAGTTCGCCGCGCTCGAAAAGATCGCGCGCCATGGCGAGCCA
The DNA here is from genome assembly GCA_031411395.1 of Chthoniobacteraceae bacterium. Classification (GTDB taxonomy): domain Bacteria; phylum Verrucomicrobiota; class Verrucomicrobiia; order Chthoniobacterales; family Chthoniobacteraceae; genus Chthoniobacter. The sequence goes on along the minus strand of JANOAZ010000215.1, from coordinate 16,629 downwards.
GCCATCCTCAGGGAGTTGCTCCGCGCCCGTCGTTTCGTCGCGCAGGTCCGGCACGGGCGCGGCGGGCTCGGCGGCGGATGCGGTAAAGACCGGACGCCGCCAGCGCCGCGAGATGATGACGGCGAGCAGCACGGCCGCCACGACCAGCGAGATCCAAAAGAGCGTGCGGACGGAACTCCACCAATGTTTTGAGCCGCCGCTTTCGCTGCGGTCGCCGCGCTTCGGGAAGAGCCAATCCATGAACCGATCCCAGGCGCGTTGAACCGCGCGGCTCATTTTCCACATCATCCGCTCCTTCCATTTCACGACGTCGCGCCGCCATTTCTCAAAGCCGCTGAGCTTCGATTCGTCGAGCTTCTCGGGTTTTCCGTGCGCAGCGCGCCAGGTGAATTCCGGCCGCTCCAGCACGTCGTCGATCGAGCGGCTGAGCTCGGCCGCCTCGATCCGTGGCGGCGCTGTCTCGGCCAGCGCGAGCGGCGCCGCGCCGCACAGGAGCAGGAGCGCCACGACCGCGGGTGCCGCACTGCGCCGCACCCGGGCCAGCTCGACCGCGAGATCTTCGCCCGTCTGGAGCGAGCGCCCGTGGAAGCAACGCAGCGCGACCGCGGCCTTGCGCAGGGGATCGAGCAGGAGATGCGTCACGGCGAGCACGGTCACAAAAAACGTCGGCTCGATCATTCCCTGCGGATGCCGGCTGAAGACCGTCTCGATGCCCATGAAGCTCTTGAGCAACGCCGGCATCGTCAGGATGAGCGCGGCGATATTGAGGAAAACGAAGATGCCGAACATCGCGAGGTACCACGCGATGCCGTGCGCCTGTCCCGGCCAGCGTTTCGTCTCCGTCCACGCATCGGCGCACAGCGCGCGGAGGCTGGTGCCGCCATCGCCGAGCACGCTCACATTTTGGAAAAAAGTCGCCACCCAGACATACGGAATCAGCACCGCGCCCGCCGCAAAACGCAGCAGCAGGCCGATCGGCTGGAGCAGCACCTGCGCGGCGGCGAGGCGGACGAGGCGCCCGGCGTCCCAGCGAGGCGGCGGCTGGCGCAGCAGCGTGGCGCGCAGCCGCGCGGCGAAGACGGCCTGCCAGCATTTCATCCAGCCGTAGAGCACGGCGAACCCGAGCGCTTCGCTCACGACATGGTCACGGGCAAAAGGGCTGCGGCTGAGGTCCGTAAAAAAATAGATCGAGTAGAGCAGGCACGGCGCGCTCCCGATGAAATGCGCGAGCAGCGCGGATGCGGGTGTGGCGCGGAGCAGGCGCACGGCTTCCTCCATGAGTTCCAGCGCGGGACGCGCGCGCAAGCGGGCGGCTCTATTCATCATCGGGAAGGGAGCCGTCAAATGTGCTCATGACGCGCGATTGCCAGAGCCGGTCGTCGTGAAATTCGGCGGGCAGCGCGAGCAGCGCCTCGCCCGCGAAGTAGAAGACGACCCATGCAATGACCAGGCCGCCCGCAATCTGCGCCGCGGGCCACACATCCCACGCCTGGCGGCGCGGGGGGACTGCGGCTGACGCGAGTTTTTTCAAACACGACGCGCAGACGACACGCTCCTCGTGCTCGGTAATGCACTCGCGGCAAAAATACTGGCGGCACTCGGGGCAGCGGGCGACGGCCTCGCGCTCGTCGTGATTCAGGCAGCGCTGGTGGGCGACCACGGTCATGGCGGGGTGGCGGCGAGAGCCGGTGCGCCGCCCTGCGCGGCTTCGACCTGCGGGGCGAGTTCGGCGAGCAGATGGCGCGCATGGCGAAGGCGCTTCGGCGCTTCGAGCGGGTGTGCGCCGGCGGTGGTGTGGATGACGCATCGGCACGTCGGCCCGAGCAAAAGATTCACGACCCAGAACGTGAGCGCTCCCAGCGCGGCCACACCGAAGAAGCCGGCAAAAATCCAAAAGGCGATGCGCGAGTCGGTCGCCGTCGCGCTCGCTGCGGCGAAGGAGAACCCGGCGGTGACGATGACGCTGACGGACGTGAGGATGCCGGAAACGATGTTGAGCACGCGGCCGACCTTTGTCTGCTGCACGAGCAGCGCGCGGATGTCGCGCAGGAAAAAACGGTGGTAGCGCTCGACGATCAACAACGCATTCGCCTCGAGCAGGTGATCGTCGGCGAGCCACAGGCGGGAGCGTCCGGACGCGCTCCACGCGGCGCCGGGCAGCTTGCGATAGGAGACGGCGGGCGGGTTCACCGGAGGCGCAATCCAAAAAAAAGCAGCGCGATCATGCCGGTCCACGCGGCGATCTGGAGCACGCCCCCGATCAAACCCACGATCGCCGGCCAGCGCCGCACCCCGCGCGGGATGCTGCCGGGACGCTTCCAGCCCCAGAGCGCGAAGAAAATCGCGGCGATGCCCGTGACCACGATGAACGGCCACATTCCCAATCCGAACACGAGCGGGACGGTGCCGAAGTAGAGCGCCGACTCGGACCATAAAAAACGCCGCGGCACGATCTCCGGGAGCTTCTCCCCCGTGATCCCCGCGCTCACGCAGGCCGGGCAGAGATGCCGCGCGCCGATGGTGAGATCGCAGACCTTGCAGATGAATCGGCCGCACCGTTCGCAGCTCAGCGCCGCGCGATTTTCCGGGTGGAAAAAGCACGCCGCCTCGGCTTCGCCCGCGGGCACGGCAGCGTCGCGGTCATCTTCCCGCCAGAATGCGGGGAAGACCGAGCCCTCGATCCGCACATGGCAGGAGGGGCACTCCATCGGCTCCTCCATGGCGACCGCAGCCGGCGCGAGACCGATGCGGCAACCGGGGCAAGGCAGGGACAAAACGTCGGGCATGCTTTTGGTTTTACTCGCTGGCGCGGTTGATCTTCACTGCGGCCTCTCGTGCCGCGCGGCGCAAGCTAGAAGACCGCTTTCCCCAGAACAAGGAACATCATGAATTGGTACTACGAACAATCCGGACAGCGCCAGGGACCCGTCTCCGACGCCGAACTCGACAACCTGCTGGCCACCGGCGTGGTCACGCAAAACACTCTCGTCTGGTGCGAGGGGATGGCCGATTGGGCGCCGCTCAGCCAGGCGCGCGCGGCGGGCCCGGCTGCCGGCGAGGAAGCGCCACCCGAGGGCTGGATCCGCTGCACCGCGACGGGCCGATATTTTCCGCCAAACGAGATCGTTTACCTCGACGGCAGGCCCTACTCCGCCGCGGCAAAACCCGCCGTGATGCAAGGTCTCATGCAGAGCGGCTCACTCCCCACCGGCACCGACGACGAACGCACCGGCCCGATGTGGGAGGTCCGGGCGGAAGTCGGGGTCGTCAAGGCCGCATGGGAGACGACGAAGGCCGTGCTGCTCGATCCTTCGACCACCTTCGCCCACATGAAACGAGAGGGCGGACTCGGCGCGCCGCTCCTCTACGTGGTGCTGCTCGGCACCATCGGCGGCATCGTCGGCCTCGCCTACAATCTCGTCTTCAATATCAGCAGCCAGTCCTTCATCCCGCCGGAGATGCGCCAGCAGCAGTCGAACATGCCCTTCGGTGCCGGCATGACCGTGGGAGTGTTCATCATCCTCGCCGTCTTGATGCCGGCGTTGATCACGTTGGGAATCTTCATCGGCTCCGGCATCCTGCACCTTTCGCTGATGATCTGCAGCGGTGCGAAGCAGCCATTCGAGACCACGCTGCGGACCTATTGCTACGCGCAGGGTTCGGCGAGCATCCTGCAAATCGTGCCGATCTGCGGGGCCATCGTCGGCGGCATCTGGAGCCTCGTATGCGTCTGCATCGGGCTGTCGAAGACGCACGAGATCGGAGGCGGTCGCGCGGTCCTGGCGGTGCTGCTGCCGGCGATCGTGTGTTGCGGGGGCGCCGTCGCGCTCGGGATTCTGATCCCCGTCCTGGCTGCGGTGGCGGCGAAGAGCGGTCAATAAACTCGAAGTCATGGCCTGGCGCCGCCTGCGACCCGGGGAACTCGATCACGAGGCGCTCTGGCTGGGTGTGTCGCTCGCCGGGGCCGCGGTTGCAGGAGCGTGGTTCGCGCTCGATCTGCCGCGCCCCGGGTGTCCCTTCCACGCGCTCACCGGCTGCCCGTGCCCCACGTGCGGGGCTACGCGGTGCATTTCCTACGCGCTCAGCGGCCAGTTCGGTGCAGCCCTGCGGATGAATCCACTTTGCGCCGCGGTTCTCGCCGGCTGGGCGGTCTTCGATCTCTATGCCGCCACGGTGCTCGCCGCACGGCTTCCTCGTTTCCGCTTTGAAACGTCCACGCTCTCCGTGCCTCTCCGCTGCCTCGCGGTGGGCGCGCTGCTCCTGAACTGGGCGTGGCTGGTCCGCACGGGCGTGTGAAGCCGCTGCGTTATTGACGCTGTGCGGACTACGCGCCTTCCCACAGCTCCGACACCCGTTCGATCCGCGTCGCCCGCCCGCTCTGCTCGTCGATATCGATGATCGCACCGCAGACCCGCACCGGGCCGCGCGCCACGGGAAACATCACCGGCAGGCCGGTAAGGAAGCGCTGGATGATCGGCTCGACCTCGCGCCCGAGGCAGCTCTGCGCGGGGCCGCACATCCCGGCGTCGCAGAGAAAGGCGGTGCCGCGGGGAAAGATCTGTTCATCGGCCGTCTGGGTGTGCGTGTGCGTCCCGCAGACCGCGCTCACCTTGCCGTCGAGGAAACGCCCCATCGCGATCTTCTCGCTCGTCGTTTCCCCATGCACATCCACGAAGATCACCGGCGTCTCCCGGCGCAGCCGCTCGACTTCGGCCTGCGCGGCGAGAAAGGGATTTTCCAGCGGCTGATTCATGAAAGTGCGGCACTGCACGTTCATCACCGCGATCTTGCCCTTCGACGTTTCGAGCACGATCGAGCCGCCGCCCGGCGCACCCGGCGGGTAGTTGATCGGACGCAGAAGGCGCGGCTCGGTGTCGATGTAGGGGACGATTTCTTTTTGGTCCCAAATGTGGTCGCCGCTCGTGATCACGGCGACGCCGCAGCGCAGCAGATCGATCGCGATCTTAGGGGTGATGCCGCGGCCGTTCGCCGCGTTCTCGCCATTCACCACCACGAAATCGACGCCTCGCGTTTCCTTGAAATGCGGCACGAGATCGATCACCGCGCGCCGGCAAGGTTCGCCGACGACGTCACCGAGAAAAAGCAGCTTGAGCATCGCCGAGGATGTAACGCCGCACTCCGCGGATGGGAATGATGAATGCGGGCGGACCTGCGTGAAACCTGGAAACGGCGATGGGCGAGACCGCGGACGACGCGGAGAACGCAGAGGACGCGGAGGAGGCGGAACTTCCGTGACCAGAACGCCTCCGCGCTCAGCTTCATCGCCGGATTTTAGGTGAACCACTGAGCTTCACTCATGGCCACTCATGGGGAGTGGATGGGTGCGCAGCGGAGCGACGTTCCATCCTCTTGCGTGCTTCCTTCCGCCGCGGTTCCATGGCACTCCTTCCCGGACTTTCGCGCGATGATGCCCACATCTTCTCCACGCTCCCAGCTTTCACGCTACGGGACCGCTGCGATGGCCACGCTCGCGGCGCTGCTCGGGGAGATTTCACTCAAGCCGCTGCTGGGCGAGCATTCCCCGAGGTCGCTCTTTTTCCTCGCCATCGCGGTGGCCGGATGGTGGGGCGGTTTCGGCCCCGCGTTCCTCGCCACCCTCCTTACTGCGGCGGCCGGACTTTGGTTCCTGATCGAGCCCTCCGGCACGTTCTCGGCGAATAACGCCGACCGGGTGGTGGAACTCGTGATCTTCATCCTGAGCGGGATCGCGATCAGCGCGATCGCCGAGTCCATGCACCGCGGCCGGCGCCAGATGCGGGAGCAGGACGAAGCGGTCGGCGCCAGTGAGGAACGGCTGCGCCTCGCTTCGCAGGCCACGGAAGACATCGTCTGGGACTGGGAGATGGCGAGTGGCCGGGTGCATTGGAGCGCCGCCATGGGCGAACGCTTTGGCTGGCCGGAAGCGCGTCCCTTCACCGACCCATCGTGGTGGCAGGAACGAATTCACGACGACGACCGCGCGCGGACGCTGGCGAGCATTCGCGGCGTGATCGAGAATCCCGCGCACGATCGGTGGGAAGCCGAGTACCGTTTTCGCCGCGGCGACGGTTCCTTCGCCTCGGTGCTCGACCGGGGTTATCTGCTGCGCGATGCCACGGGCCGCGCGGTGCGGATGATCGGCGCCACGCTCGATCTCACCGCGCGCCGGGAGGCCGAGGCGGCGATTATCGAGGCCGCGGAGCAACGCCGGCTGGCGCTCGAGGCCGCGGATCTTGGCAGTTGGGATTACCACTTCGCGACCGGCGAGTTGATCGGCGATGAACGCTGCTTCCGAATGCTCGGGGTGATCGCCGCGAAGCTGGACCTCGACGCGGCGATCGAGCGCGTCCTGCCGGAGGATCGCGCTCGCTTGATCGCGGCGGGCAAGGCGGCGCTCGCGGGCGAAGGCGACGGGAAATTCCGACTCGAGATCCGGGTCTTGTGGCCGGATGGATCGCTGCGCTGGCTCGATTTGCATGGGCGAGTGTTCTTCTCCGGGGCAGCCGGTGCGCGCCAGCCGCTGCGTTTTATCGGCGTGACCATGGATGTGACCGAGGGCATCCAGGCGCAGGAAGCGCTGCGCGAAGGTGAACAGCGCTGGCGGCAGCTCGCCGAGGCCATGCCGCAACTAGTCTGGACCTCCCGGCCCGACGGCTACTGCGACTACCTGAGCAGCCAGTGGGTCGCCTACACCGGGCGGCCCGAGGCGGAGCAACTCGGCTCCGCGGGGTTCGAAGCCGTGCATCCCGCCGATCGCGAAGCCCTCTCTGCCGCGTGGCAGCACACGGTTTCCTCGGGCGAAGTACTCGACGTCGAATTCCGCATCCGGCGCTTCGATGGGGAGTATCGCTGGTTCAAGACCCGCGCCGTGCCCGCCCGCGACGACGCGGGGCGCATCATGAAGTGGTATGGCTCGAACACCGACATCGAAGATCTGAAGCGCGCCGAAGTCGCCGCCTTGAATGCCGCCAGCCAGCGCACCCTGGCGCTGGAAGCGGCGGGCATGGGCGCATGGGATTGGGACCTGCGCACCGACGCCCTCACCTGGTCGGATCGCGCCTTCGATATGTTTGGCGTGCCCAAGAGCGTGGCGCCGTCCTACGCGGGCTTCCTCCAGCGCGTGCATCCCGAGGATCAAGAGCGGGTCCGCTCCACCCTCGAAGCCGCACTCGAGACGCCCCCGCACACCTACCAATGCGAATATCGCGTGCTCCGGCCGGATGGTTCCGTGCGCTGGCTTTTTGGCAAAGGCGCGGCGCAGACGGACCCGGCCAGTGGAGAGCCTGTGCGGATGGCCGGCATCACTGTGGACGTGACCGACCGGGTGCTGGGAGCCCGGGAGCTCGCCGCCGCTCGCGACGTCGCTGAGGCTGCCAATCGCGCCAAAGACGACTTCCTCGCCGCGCTCAGTCACGAATTGCGGACCCCGCTGACCCCGGTCCTCTTCGTCGCCGCCACCCAGGAACGCGCGGCGGATCTGCCTCCCGGGATCCGCGAAGACTTCGCGATGATCCGGCGGAACATCGAACTGGAAGCGCGGCTCATCGACGACTTGCTGGATGTCACCCGCATCACCCGCGGCAAGCTCCAGCTCGACCGCCAACCCACCGATCTGCACTTCATCCTCCAGCGCAGCCTCGAGATGCTCGGTCCCGACATCGCCGCCGGCCATCTCGCGCTCGATCTCGACCTCGCCGCCGACCGGCACCACGCCAGCGCCGACTCCGTGCGGCTCCAGCAGGTCTTTTGGAATGTCCTGAAAAACGCCGTCAAGTTCACGCCGGAAGGCGGACGCATCTCCGTGCATTCCTCCAGCCCGGATCGCGACCACTGGCACCTCGCCGTCACCGATTCCGGCCTCGGCATCACCCCCGCCGAGATGCCCCTCATCTTCGAAGCCTTCGCCCAGGGCGGCGAGGCGTCGTCCCACCGCTTCGGCGGCCTCGGGCTCGGCCTCGCCATCTCGGGCTTGCTCGTCGCGGAACACCGCGGCCGCATCTGGGCCGAGAGCGCCGGCCGCCACTGCGGCGCCACTTTCCACATCGAGATCCCCCTCGACGACTCCCCGGCCAAACCCGCCGCGACGACTCCCGCATCGCCCGCACTCGCTCCCGCGCAGCAGCCCCGGCGCATTCTCATCGTGGAAGATCACGAACCCACGCGACAGATCCTCGATCGGCTGCTCGGCCGGCGCGGCTACGTCGTGGCGACCGCGGGAAGCGTGGCGCGCGCCCGCGAACTCGCCGCGGCCGGCACCTTCGATCTCATGATCTCCGACCTCGGCCTGCCCGACGGGAAGGGGCACGATCTCGGTGCTGAATTCCTTCGCGATTACGGGTTGAGGGCGATCGCACTGAGCGGTTACGGGATGGAGGAAGACGTGCGCCAAAGCATGCTTGCCGGATTCCTCGATCACATCACCAAGCCCGTGGACATCGACGCGCTCGACGCCGTCATCGTCCGCGCGCTCCAGTCCACCACCGCGACGCCCTGAGCGAACGCGGCCCGGTGGCGGCAACCGCTCTAACTTTGCCCCACGCCGCGGGTGATGTGAGCGGTGATCATCCCCACGCCGGTTTCCCGACTTTCCGCCTGCCTCCTGGCCGCCACATTGCTCGCCGCCACGGCACTGGCCGCCTCGCCACCGGTGAGCTTTCGCCGCGACATCGCCCCGATCCTCCAGCGGCGCTGCGCGGTCTGTCACAGCGAAGAATCGGCGAAGGGCGGTTACCGGCTGGATTCCTACCAGCGCATGTCGCGCGCGGGTGAAAGTGAGCTGCTTCCGATCGTCGCCGGCCAGCCGGAAAAGTCGGAGCTTTACCAACTGCTCATCGAGTCCGACGCGAACGATCGCATGCCGCAGCGCGCCGAAGCCCTGCCGAAACCCGAGATCGCGCTCATCGAACGCTGGATCAAGGAAGGCGCGATCAACGACGGCGGTCCGCCCGAACGTTCCCTCGTGGAACTCGTGCGCGAAACGCTGCTCCGGCGCGCGCCAGAACACTACCCGCGGCCCGTGCCCGCGACGGCGCTCGCCTTCAGCCCGGACGGCGCCCAGCTCGCGGTCGCGGGATATTTCGAAGTAACGCTCTGGAATGTGGACAGCGGCGCGCTCGTGCGGCGGATCGGCGGAATGCCCGAACGCATCACCGCGCTCGCGTGGCATCCGAAGCGCAATCTCCTCGCCGTCGCCGGCGGCTCGCCCGCGCAGTGGGGCGCCGTGTGGCTCGTCGAACCCGCGAAGGAATTCCAGGCGCGGATTCTTTGCGACCTGCCGGAGACGGCGCTCAGCGTCGCTTTCAGCCCGGATGGCAGCCAGCTCCTCGCCGGCGCGGGCGACCGCACCATCCGCCGCTTCGACACCGCGAGCGGAAAGCAAACGCGCATCTGGAAACAGCACGCCGACTGGGTGCAGACCGTGGCGTTCGCCCCGGACGGCGCGCGTTTCATCAGCGCGAGTCGCGATCGCACCGCGCGCATTTTCGACACGGCGGGCGGCGAAGTGCTCGCGACCCACACCGGCCACGACGCGCCGGTCCTCAGCGCCGCCTTCCCGCCTCGCGACTCGACCGCGATCTCCGTCGCGCGCGGCCAGTCGGTGCATCAGTGGGATGCGAGCGACGGAAAGCTCGCCGCCGACTTCGCGGACGCCGGACGCCGCGTGCAGACCTTCCTGCCCATCGACTCCGGCCTGCTCACGGGCTCGACCGATGGCATCGTCCGCCTGCTCCAATACAGCGACCGCCGCGTGTGGCTCACCTTCTTCGGGCACCACGACAGCGTGGATTCCTTCGCCCTCGCGCCGGACCGCCGCACCTTCGCGAGCGGCGATCACAGCGGCGAGATCTGCGTGTGGAGCACCACCTGCGAGGCCCCGATGCGGCGCTTCGTGGCGCGGCCATAGAGGGCGTCTAAAACTCCGAGGCGCCCTCCTCTTGCTCTTTGTCATGCTCTTACTCTTGCGCCCATGAAGCTCGGAGGAGCACGAGCAGGAGCAAGACAAAGAGTAAGACGGCCCGATTCCGACCTTTTTAGACGCCCACTTGGAGGGTGTACCGAAAGTCGGCGAGGCGCGCGGGACGAAAACCGGCGCGCAGCGCCCATCGAAAAAACCGTCTTCCTGAGCTTGCGAAGGATCACTGACTTCCGTGGGGCAGCGGCGGTGCGGAGCTTCTCCCGCGACACTCGCTCCGCACTACCGCTGCCCACCGAGATCAGCTCGCCCGTCCACCGTCCCCCGCTTGTCCCCCCCTCCTCCTCGGAGGTTCTTCGCAAGCTCAGAATGACATTTTTTGGATGCGCCGCTGCGCGCCAAAGGACTTCGCGCACACCCTCTCAGAAAACGACCTGCGCCTGCACGTATCCGAAGTCGGCATCGTCCGAGGGTCCGGTGTCGCGCAGATAATCGCCGGCAAAGAAATGGCTGTAGCCCACGAGGAGGTTGAATTCCTTCGTGGGCCTCCAGGTGATCGTGAAATCCAATTCCTGCCCGGCGAAGTTACTCGCGTTGATCCGCCGGACATCGGCCCCGCCCGGTGTGGTCGTGCGCATGGTGGAGTTTCCGTTGTTTCCCCGAGCCCAGTAGTCGGTGGACTCGGCGAGCCAGAAAGCGTGGTAGTCGAGCGTCGTGGTGATCTTCTTCACTGGCTGCGCGCTGAGGGCGAAACGCGCATCGTGCAGATTGCGCCAGTCGAAAATATCCATGAACCCGTAGTGGGCGTGGTTCGAAGCGAAGAGGTTTTGGAAGGACTGGCTGCGGCCATCGTCCGGATTCCGGTCGCCACTGGCGTAGTCATATTCCACGCCGACGCGCGGCTTCCACGCGAGATCCGCGAAGGTGTAGCCGGCGAGGAGCGCGGTGGCAAAAGCGCGATGGCCGAGCCGCGGCGTGGTGCGATCGCCAGTCCAAAGCTCACCGAACTGGAACGCAAATTCCCCCGTGTAATCCCAGCCCTTCAACGCGTCCTTCCGCGAGTTCCAGCGCGTGCCGATCGTCGTGACCCGTTGAGCGGGACCGGTCCAGGTGCCGCGTGGGTCGAGCTTGTTCGAAGGGTCCAGATCGGGCTGATTGTCCGCCTTGTCCCGGTAGAGGACATAGAGATCCGTGGTTTGGAAGGGCAGGAATTCGAGGCTGGCAAACAGTCCCCAAAAATTGTCGGCGCTGTCGCTGTCGTTGATCACCTCTTCCTTGATCTGCACCGGGCGCGCCGCCCAGAGGTCGATGAAGCCCAAGCCCTTCTTCTGGAGCCGCAGCTTCACCCCATCGAATGTCCGCCCGAAGTTGCCCCAGTTGGGATCGGCGACGAGACGGAAGTTCTCATAGTTCAAAGGCTGGCGCCCGACCGTCACGCTCAGTGGAAATGCCTGTGGATTTCCCAACTCCACGTACGCCTGGCGAAGATCAAAATTATCGCCCCCCTCCGTGCCGCCGACCCCGGGACTGTTGACGCGGTCCGAATCCCATTCGCGCGTATCGTGCATTTGACCATAGACCTTCAGCCACGGCGTGGGCCGGAGGGCCACACCCAGGCGGAATCGGCTGAGCACCCATGAGTCGTCGGTCGGATCATTGACCGCGTCGTTGAAGTCGCGGTTGTTGTTCCGCGCTTCAAAGCGCAGGCGTTCCTCGAAATCGAAAACCACCGCGCCGCCGAAAAAGCCCAACAGCGGCGTCTCAGGTTTTTTTTCTCCGGTGCTCACGACCTTCGACTCCGCTCCCCGGAGTGCGGGCGCGAGGAGCGAGACCCATGCGGTGGTATGGAGAAGTAATTTGCGGGCGATCATAGGGCGGAATCCGCAAATGCTTTCTTCACAAGCGTTGCGAGAGCCAGCCCGTATTGTGTCATGCGGCTATCGCGAAGTACGGACCGGCGCGATGATCCGCGAAGCGTGCGCCGCGTCGTGCCAGATCGAGTTGGTCGCCGCGACGCTCTCCTTCATCCAGTCCTGCGTCTGCGGCCCGCCGGTTTGATTGTTCGGCTCGTAGAGCGGCGTCCCCGTGCTCGCGACGGTGACGCGGATGCGGTGCCCGCGATTGAAGATGATGCTCGTCCAGCCCACGTGCATCGGGAGTCGCACCACTTCGCCGGGCTTGAGCAGCACCTGCTTGTCGAAGCCTTCGCGGTAGCGGGCGCGCAGCGGGTAATCCATGAGCAGCATGCTGCGCCCATCGGGATACACGTCGCTGATCCGCACGATGAAATCCGTGTCGCGCGCCGTGGAACTGACGAACAACTCCGCCCTCACCTCGCCGGTCCACTCCACGGGTTCGCGCAGCGGCTCCGTCGTCCACGTCCGCACCTCGCTCTGCCTTTCAAATGGACGCGCATCCCTCGCGCCGGGAAACGCGGTGCCGGGGATGCTCATCGGCTGCCGCGGATCGCTCCGGTAGGAGGTGCTGCTCGATTTTTCGGAAGGCGCGGTGATACCGAGCGTCTGATCTTCGCGGAGAAAATAAGAGGTCGCCTCCGCCACCGGCGGCCAATCCGCCGCGCTGCGCCAGACGTTGCCCGGCGCCCCATCCTCGCCCACCGCGCCCATCACGTAGGTGCGCACGGCCGGCTCCTTTTCGACGCCGTTGTCCTCGCCCTTAAGCCAGTGATTGAACCACCTCGTCATGTGCGCATGGACGTCGAACATCGCGTTCTCCGGGAAGGTAAGCTCGCCGATCTTGTTCGACTTCGGGTAGCCGCCATGCAGCCACGGCCCGATGAGCAGCATCTGCTGGCCGCGCGACTTTTCTCCACCGCGATGCTGCCGGCCGATGAAGCTGGCGACCGAGCCCTGCACCATGAAGTCGTACCAACTGCCGATCGTGAAACAGGGCACGTTCATCTTCGGAAAATGCAGCGTGCAATCCTCGTCGCGCCAGTACTCGTCGTAGTCGGGATGCGCGTCCCATTCGCACAGCAGCGCGTCGTTGTCGGCGATCTCGCGAGCGACCTTGCCGCCGGCCTTGAACCGCTCCGGGCGCGTCACCCCGCCGATGCGATAACCCTCGTGATACAGGCTCAGGCCGGTGTCGGTCATGTATTGCGCCAGAAGGTGCGGCGGCTGGGTGATGGCGAGATAGTTCTGCGCGTAGCCCGCCTGCGAGCCGCCGTAGGTGCCAATCTTCCCGGTGCACCAGGGCTGCGCGGCGAGCCATTCGCACACGTCGTATCCGTCGCGCAGTTCGCCCCATTGCAGCGCGCGATAGCCCCGCCACACGCCTTCGCTCTGGTGCGTGCCGCGGTAGTTCACGAGCGCGATGACGAAGCCGCCTTCGGCGAATTTCGCCGCCGCCTTGCGCGAGCCGGCGCTGCTGATGTCCGCGTATCGCTGTTCGAAGATCGCCGGCCATTTTCCCTCGCCCGGCGGGAAGAAGACGTAGGCCGAGAGCCGCTTCCCGTCGCGCATCGGGATCATGAGGTGCTCCTCGCGCACAGCGCCGAAGTCGAGCTTGGGCGGGGGAGCGGCGAACGCGGATGCGGTGAGGAAGACGGTGAGCGCGAGCGGGAAGAGAGGGGATTTCATGGGGAGGGATCGGCGAGCAGGAAGGCGATGAGATCGGCCATCTGCTCGATGCTGATTGCGGCTTCGACTCCCTCGGGCATGAGGGAGATTTTGGAGGCGGTGAGTTGCGCGATGTCCTGCCGGAACACGGTCTCCACGACGCCGCCCGCGCGCTTCAGAGCGAGGCTCGCCGCGCTTTCCTCGGCGATCATGCCGTCGAGCGTGCGTCCGTCTTTCGTCTCAATGAGGTAGCTGATGAAGTTCGGCGCGACCTCGCGGTTCGGGTCGAGGACGTTCATCAACACCTGTTCGGGATTCCACTGGCGGATCGTCGCGAGATTCGGCCCGACGTCGGTCCCGATGTCACCCGCGCGATGGCAGGCGGCGCACATGGCTTCAAAGACCTTCCGCCCCCGCGCCGCGTCACCCTTCAATGCGAGCGCGGGCTGGTATCTTGCGACCACTTCCTTGCGCGAACCTGCCGAGCCATCGCCGAAGAGACGTGCCGCGAGTTCCTTCACCTTTGCGTCCGCGCTCCGCAGGAGGGGCGCGCGCCGCGCAAACGGAATCTGGTTGGCGGGAATCTCGCCGCGCTCGATGGCTTCCAGCAGCGCCGGCACGCGCAGACGATTTCCGAGCATGGCGGACACGACCTCAACGCGGACCGCGGGAGTGAACGTGTTCCAGTGGGCGAGCAACATCGGCGCGGTTTCGGCCCGGTTGAAGCTCGCCACGGTCGCGACGGCGGCACGCTGGATCTCCTGCGGCTGCCGCGCTTCGAGCAGACCGGCCAGCGTGGCTTTCACGCGGTCGAACTCGTCGCAGGCGAGCAACTGAAGCGCCGCGGAACGAGCCTCCACCGTGGCCTTCGCATCCACGGCATCGTGCGCGGCTTCGTCCAGCGTGTGCTCGATGGAGCGCGCGGCGGGACCAGCAAGTCCGGCTTTGCGCAGGCTCCGGCCCGAACGCTTCAAGCCGTCGCCGATGCCGGCGACAACTTCGCGAAATGTGGCGCCACGATTCTCACCAAATCCAAGGACGCGCTGCATTTCGCGCGGCACCCCGCGGACTCCGACAATCTGCGCCAGCTCACGGATGAAGTCCGTCGCGCCGGGGAATTCCGGATCGGTGAGCAGTTGAGCGAGGAGCTGATCGCTGCTTGTCGCGGTGGAACTCAGCACGGCGGTGCGAATCCACGGATCGATGGCATCGCGACGGGCAATCGAAACGAGCGCCCCGAGCGCCCGCGCGTCATCCGTTTCCCCAAGGGTGAACGCCACCTGCAAGCGAACGCCGGGATCAGCGTCATCCGCGAGCGTCAGCACGAAATCGCGCAACGGAGGAGCGTCACTCAACCGCGGCTCAGCGAGCCTCACCGCATTCGCACGCACCCCGGCTTCCGCATCACGGAGAGCCACGAGCAGATCTTCGGCAGTGAGTTCGCGCAGGCTGTCGAGAGTCCACAGCGCGTGCAGGCGGCCCTGAGGCGTGCGTCCGCTTCGCACCAGCTCTCGCAGCGCGGTTGCTGCGCTCTTGTCCTGGCGCTCGAAAAGCAGCCGCTGCGCGGTCTCGCGCCACCACGAACTTGGATGATCGAGCGCCGCGACGAGTTCGGAGATGCTCGCGGAGCCGAGCTTCGGCGGAGGCGGCGGCTTGAAGCCCGGCGGGGCAAGCCGCCAGATGCGGCCCATGTCGCGGCCCGCTTCGAGATCGACCGCGGCGTGGATGTCCTCAGGGATCGACCACGGGTGCTCGATGTTCTCGCGAACCATGTCGAGAACGTGGAGCGTGCCGTCGGGCGCATTGATGAAATTGACCGGGCGAAACCAGTTGTCGGTCGAGACGACCATCTCCCGATCCCCGTCCACGCGCGTCGCTTTGAAGGTGGGGCCGTCGGGGGTGAGCTTCAGCCGGTAGAAAAGATTCCCGGCGCTTTCGCAGACGAAAACATTCCCCCGATACTGCCCGGGATACGCGCCGCCGCGGTAGCTCGTCACCCCGCTCGACGCCGTGACGACGCCCGCGCCGACCAGCTCGCTGCGGGGCATCACGATGTCGCGCTCGCCCGACCAGCGCTTCGCGCGCAAGACGCACCAGGGCTCGGGCTCGGAAATGCGATGCACCGGCAGTTGATCGCCGGATTCCGCCATGTCGTTCAGCGGACTGCGCGCGGCGAGGTGAGGGTTCCGCGCGAGGTAGCGTTGCGGGAGGACGATGTGCTGCGCGGGATTGCGGATGTTGCAAAGGAAGCGATGCCCCCAGTCATCGAACGACCCGCCAAAGCGCGCGCCGCCCGAGAGCAGTTCAAGTTTTTCCGTCGCTGGATCGAAGGCAAAATCGCTGCGCGAGAGCACGAGCGGCTTCGCGTCCGGCGTCGCCACCGTGCGGATCTCGCCGCCATTGCTGCCGCCCGCGCCGTGGATGCGGTTGTCGAGTCCCCACACCAGATTGTTCATCACGGCCTGCACGTTGAGCTTGCGGAAGCCGGTGAAGACCTTGCGGCGCACGTCGGCGCGGCCATCGCCATCGGTGTCTTTCAGATACCAAATGTCGGGCGTCGCCGCGACGTAGATGCCGCCCTGCCAGCACGCGACTCCGGTCGGCCACGAGAGGCCCTCGGCGAAGATGGTCGCCTTGTCGCAGGCACCGTCGCCGTCCGTATCCTGGAGCAGACGAATGCGGCCGATCGGCGCATCGGTCGGGTTCTCCTGGCTGGGTTTGTGATGCGCCTTGTCGGTGTACGGGTAGTCGCGCATTTCGCAGATGTAGGCGCGACCGTCTTCGTCGTAAGTCATCGCCACCGGGCTGGCGACGAGCGGCTCGGCGGCGACGAGTTCCATGCGGAATCCATCGAGCACGCGGAAGGTCTTCGCGGCCTCGGCGGGTGACTTCGGCGGGATGCGCGGGAGCTGTGGCGGAGGGTCGGCGATGGCGTTCAGCGCAAGCGAGAGCGCCGCAAGCGCGCTGCTCCACCGCGGCGCAGCCGCCCCAAAAATCCTGTCATTCCGAGCAGAGCGGAGCGCCGCCGAGGAATCTCTCGCATCCGCGGGCAGCGGCGGTGCGGAGCGCTTTGCGCGGTTCGCTCCGCGCCAGCTTCGCCCACGGATGCGAGAGATTCCTCGACTCCGCTCCGCT
>JANOAZ010000214.1:0-9071 GCA_031411395.1 Chthoniobacteraceae bacterium | reverse complement strand
CGAGAGATTCCTCCACTCCGCTCCGCTCCGGTCGGAATGACGGGTTGGTGAATTTTCCAGCACACCGCAAACGCTACCAGTCTTTCGCGCGCAGCTTCTTCACCTTCGAGCGCCGCTTCTTCGTTTCGAGAATGCGCTCCTTCAATCCACGCGGACGCTTCGAGTTCTGCCGCCGCTTTTTCTCAATCTCCGCGCGCTGCGCCGCGCGCTCCTCGCGGCGCTGGCGCTCGATCGCATCGAGCAGCCGTTCCCACGCGAGTTGCCGGTTCATCGATTGCGAGCGCGAGTCCTGTACCGTCACGGCCACGCCGGTCGGCATATGGCGGAGCGTCACGGCGGTAGATACTTTGTTTACGTGCTGACCTCCCGGGCCGGAGCTGCGCGCGAACTTCTCCTCGAAGTCCGCTGCGGCGAGCCGGAGTTGCGCGAGGCGGGCTGCTTTTCTGGTCTGAAAATCCGAAGTCAAACTCATGCTTCGCTTCTCACATAGCATGCTCCGGCGTCCCGCCTGCCACCTTTTTGCCGGCCGGGAATCCGCTTGCGTCGCCAAAGTTCGCTGCGCGATAGTCCGCGCCCTTTCCATATGCAGAAATTTGGCGTCGGAATCGCGGGGATGGGCAACGTCGGAGCAGGTGTTTTCAAACACCTGACGCTCAATCGTGCCCTGCTCCGGGAACGGCTCGGCTTCGAACTCGACGTGCGCAAAGTGGCGATGCGCGACCTCTCCAAGGATCGCGGCGTGCAGGTTCCCGAGCCCCTGGCGACGACAAACTGCCGCGACCTTCTCGACGATCCAGCGATCCAGATCGTGGTGGAACTGATGGGGCAGAAGCAGGAGAGCTTCGATTTCATCATCGGCGCCATCGAGCGCGGCAAGATCGTGGTCACGGCCAACAAGGCCCTGCTCGCGGAGCGCGGGCCGGAGATCTTCGCGGCGGCGACGCAGCACAAGGTGCCGGTGTTCTTCGAGGCCGCGGTCGCGGGCGGGATCCCGATCATCAAGGCGATCCGCGAGGGCTTCATCGGCAACCACATCAAGTCGATCCACGGCATCATCAACGGGACGAGCAATTACATTCTCACCCGCATGGTCGAGAGCGGCCTGGGCTTTGCCGACGCGCTCGCCGAAGCGCAGGCCGCGGGCTACGCGGAGGCCGACCCCGCGCTCGATGTCAACGGCTGGGACGCCGCGCACAAGGCGATCATCCTCGCATCGCTCGCCTACGGCTTCTGGGTGCCGGAGAACAAGATCTTCGTCGAAGGCATCGAAAACATCACCGCCAACGACATCCTCTTCGCGAAGAAGCTCGGCTATTCGATCAAGCTCCTCGGCATCATCAAGGCAGGGCCCGGCGGCGCGATCGAGGTGCGCGTGCACCCGACGCTGATCCCTCAGAAGCACGTGCTCGCGAGCGTCAACGGCGTGTTCAACGCCCTGGCAGTCCACGGCGATGTCGTCGGCGAAACGCTCTTTTACGGGCGCGGCGCGGGCCAGGATCCCACATCGAGTTCGGTGATCGCCGACATCGCCGACGCGGCCAGCGCGTTGCAATCGCCGCGCAGCAACTACGGCTTCATGCCGCACGGACTCTACGGCACCTGCCTGCCGCTCGATCAGATCGTCTCCGAGTATTACCTCCGGGTGCTCGTCGAAGATCGCCCCGGCGTCATGGCCCAGATCGCCGGCACACTCGGCGCGCTGAATATCGGCATCTCCTCGATCTTCCAGCCCGAAGGCAATGAGGGCGAAGCGGTGCCGCTCGTGCTCGTCATTCACAAGGCCACGCACGGCCAAATGTCGGCCGCGCTGGAGAAAATCGGCGCGCTTGCCTGCGTGAAAAAAGCGCCCCGGATGATCCGCGTGGAAAACTTCGAATGATCGCCCTACCGCTCCACGACCGCGGGGTGATGGCGCGCTGGCGCGAGTATTTGCCCATCACCGACGCGACGCCGTTTATTTCCCTGAATGAAGGCTCCACGCCGCTCATTCACTCGCCGAAACTGAGCGCGCGAGTCGGGCGCGACTGTGAGGTGTTCATCAAATACGAGGGACTGAATCCGACCGGTTCATTCAAGGATCGCGGCATGACCATGGCGCTGTCGAAAGCGGTGGAAGCGGGTTCCCAGGCCGTCATTTGCGCCAGCACCGGCAACACCAGCGCCGCCGCCGCCGCCTACGCCGCACGCGCGAGCATCGCGTGCATCGTTCTGCTGCCAGCGGGGAAGATCGCGTTTGGCAAACTCGCGCAGGCGTTCATGTACGGCGCGAAGGTCGTGGCCATCGACGGCAATTTCGACGACGCCCTGCGGCTCGTCCGTGAGATCGGCGAGACGGAGCCGATCGCGATCGTCAATTCGATCAACCCCTTCCGCCTGCAAGGGCAGAAGACTGCGGCCTTCGAGATCATCGACTTGCTCGGCGACGCGCCGGACATCCACGTGCTGCCGGTCGGCAACGCCGGAAACATCAGCGCCTACTGGATGGGCTACGAGGAATTCCACCGGCTCGGCAAATCCACCAAACGCCCGAAGATGGCGGGCTTTCAGGCCGCGGGCTCGGCGCCGATCTTTTACGGGAAAGTCGTCGAGAAACCGGAAACGATCGCGACCGCGATCCGCATCGGAAATCCGGCGAGTTGGGATCTTGCCACGACTGCGATTCGCGACAGCGGCGGCTCGATCGACATCGTCACCGACGCGGAAATCCTTTTCGCCCAGCAGTGGCTCGCGGCGAATGAAGGCATCTTCGTCGAACCCGCCAGCGCCGCCAGCATCGCGGGCCTTTTCAAATGCCTTGGCTCGGCACCCTGCGCGACGTGCCCCTTTCCGCAGATCGCTCCGGGCAGCAAGATCGTCTGCACGGTGACCGGCCACGGCCTCAAGGATCCCGACATCGCGAAGGAAAAATGCGGCGCGGTCATCCCCGCCAAAGCCGAGCGCTCGGAAATCCTCCGCCTCATCGGCGGCTGAACTTTGCCGGCTCGATCAGTCGCGGATCGAAGGTGAACTCAATCGGCGCCTGCACCTTGATCCGGCTGAAGTCGGGGTGGAGCGGATTCAACAGGTAGTTTCTTTCCTCCGACACGATCACGCTCGGCACGGAGAGCACCGCGGTGCGCCCCGCCCGCACCCAGGCATCGCCGATTTCCATCGTCGCCGCTCCCGGCGGTTCCGCCCGCCAGTGTTCGGGCAATGCCGAGGCGGGCATTTTTGCGATCAACACGTCGTCAAACTCCACCGCAAAGGCAACAAAGCGCAACGCACCGCGCGGCTGCAAATGCACGAGGATCTCCAGGGCCGCGAGCGAGAGGTGTTCGCTTGCGTAAACGACAACCATGCCCGGCGAATTCCACCGACCGCCAAACTGCCGCGCACCTTCCCCACTGAAAGCCTCCCCGGCGCGCGCCTCCCGGACCATCCGCCACGCTCGCACGATCACGAATAAACGCCGTGATCGATCCGACCGAGGAGGCTCTCGACTTCACGCGCACCGACCTCCGTGGCGGCAAACTCCAGCGGCACGACTCCCCCAAGCCCATACTGCGGGGCTCGCAGCCACTCCCGCGCCTCCGGCAAGGCTCCGAAGATCTTCTGCGCCTGCCCCAGCAGCCGGGCAAACCGCAACACCTTGTCCGATTCATCCGGCGTCAATTGGCCCGCCAACTTGCGCCGATGCAAGGTCGCCCGCGCCAAGCCAAGGTAACCGGCAAGGGTATCCATCGGTAGATCGAGCTGGTCCCTGAGCGCTTCGAGTTCCCCAAAGGGAAGCCCATGCGCGACGACCGCGACCAACGCGGTCGCCCCCCCGCGAAACCCTCGCTCTCCCGCCTCAGCGAGATGTTGGCGGACGGCTCCTTTGCCCGAGGTAGTAGCCTTGCGAAAGGCGGACGGGGCTTCTTCACGTATCCTGGATGTCTCTTCCATATGAGACATACTATTGATCCATCTGAATTATTCCACAAGTCTTTTTTCAATTCTTCTGACCTTCCCGAATATCTGTTTTCGGCGACGTTTGACATCCTGCGGCCCCCACCCGAAGCTGCGCGCCCTTTCTTCGCCCTCATGTCCGAACCCACGTATCGCTGGATCGAATCGACCTCTTGGGAACTGCCATTCTTCAGCCTTCCAACTCGCATTCCCTGGCCTCTCGATATCCCGGACGAAGTCGCCACCCGCACCCCTTTCGAAATGGAGCACGTGCTCGATGCGATCGACGCGATGGGCGACGAACCGGGTGAACCGTGGGCGAGTTTCCGCGATGCCGCCGATGTCCTCGACGACCTCGCCGAAGCACTCGAAGACTCGGAAATTGCCCGGGCGACGGAACTGATCGAGCGATTTGATAGCCTGTATCCCGGCACCGCCTTTGCCCTCTATCACCTCGGCATGGTCGCGCGCCTCGAAGGCCGCGAAGACGACGCGCTCCGCCTCTACCGCGAGGCCGCGACCAAGACGACGAAAGTCCCCGCGCTCTGGAACAACGTGGGCATCCTCCTCGCCATGCGCGGCGAACGCGACGAAGCGATCAAGGCCTTTCAGCAAGTACTGGAACTCGCGCCGCGAGATGCCACCGCCCTTGAGAGCCTCGCGCAGTTGCGGGCGATCGTGAAAGTCGTGCGCGACCCGAACGATCCCGCGTCGGTCAGCTACGTGGACATCGCCACCTACCGGAAACACCTCGCCGGCCAGCTCAACACCGTGGGCAACAACCCCGACGAACTGCTCAAACACGGCGAACAATTGCTCCGCGACGGCCTCGTGCCGGACATGGGTTTCAAGGCCGTCGAGCGCGCCGCCCAACTCCGCCCGGACGACCAGCGCACGTTGATGACCCTCGGCGCCGCCCTGATCATGGGCGGTCAAAAAGAACAGGCGCGGAAGACCTTTATCCGCTACACCGAACTCTTCCCCGACGATCCCCGCGGGTTCTTCAGCCTCGCACAATCGTATGCCGAGGAAGGCGCCGAGGAGAACGAAGAGGCAGAATTGGCCGCACTCGAAAAAGTCCTCGAACTCGACCCAAACGCTCAGCCCGCGATCGCCATTTACTTCGACCTCTCGCCCACCGAGCACGACCCGGAGAAAGAAGTAGCACTCACCGAATTTGCCGCCGAACACAAATCCTGGATGGCCTTCATCCTCGCCAGCGACCTCGCCCGCCGCCGCGGCGATGCCCGCACCTGCCTGAAGTGGGCCGAGCGCGCGTACGAGACTAATCCGGACAGCGAAGAAGTCCTCCTACAGTACACTGGAGCCATCGGTGAGGCCCGTGATTTTGCCAAGCTCGCGAGCGTGATCAAACCGCGCATCGACGAGGGGAAGTTTTCCAAGCGCCTCGACTGGTCCTATGCGCAGGTTCTTCACCAGCTCGGCCTCGTAAAAGATGCCGTCGGCGTGCTGCGCAATGCGGCCTTGAGCAAGGACGTCCCCGAGGAATTCAAGCAGCAAGCCGGCGCCACCATCGACGCCTGGAACGGCCTCCTCACCGGCTGCGGTGTCCCGCTCGAAGTCCACCAGACCGGATACCTCATCCGACCCGTCGTCCTCACTCTCGAAGACGGCGACGGTGGCATGGCCCTCCAGGCCGGCGCCCCGCTCCCGGCGCACGCCTCATTTCCATGGCGCGCCGCCGGCGCCGAGGCCCGGGTGGCCCTTCAGCAGGGCCAAAGCAGCGGCACTGTCCCTCCCCGCGCCCTGGGCAATTTCATCATCCGCGACGTCCGCCCAGAGACCCCCATCGAGTGCCACCTCATCGCGCAGCGCGATGGCGCGATCCACTTCCGCGCCACGCAGGAAAACCGCAAGCTCCGCGTCGGCTGGATGCCCCCCGCGACCGCTCGCTAAAACCGCTCACAGCGGCGGTTGACAAGCCCCACCCGCGCTCCAACACTGCCCGCCCTTTTTTCTCCATGAGCCTGATCGTCCAGAAATATGGCGGCACCTCCGTCGGCACCCCGGAGCGCATCCTCAATGTCGCCCGGCGCGTCATCGCCACCCAGGAGGCCGGGCATCAGGTCGTGGTCGTCGTCTCCGCGATGAGCGGCGTCACCGACAATCTCATCAAACTCTCCAAGCAGGTCTCGCAAAACCCCAACGAGCGCGAGATGGACGTCCTCCTCTCCACCGGCGAGCAGACCACCATCGCCCTCACCGCCATGGCCATTCATGGCTTGGGGAAAAAAGCCGTCTCTCTCACCGGCGCACAGGCAGGCATCATCACCGACGGCGTTCACACGAAAGCCAAGATCGCCAACATCACCCCGAAGCAGGTCCACGATTACCTGAAAACGGAAAACATCGTGATCATCGCCGGCTTCCAGGGCGAGACCACCGATGGCCGCATCACCACCCTCGGCCGCGGCGGCTCCGATCTCACCGCCATCGCCATCGCCGCTGCGATCAAGGCCGACGTCTGCCAGATCTACACCGACGTGGATGGCGTCTATACCTGCGACCCCCGCATCGTGCCGAGCGCCCGGAAGATCGACGCCATCAGCTACGATGAAATGCTCGAGATGGCCTCCAGCGGGAGCAAAGTCATGCAATCCCGCTCGGTCGAGTTCGCCAAGAAATTCGGCGTCGTCTTCGAAGTGCGCAGCTCTTTCAACAACAACCCAGGAACCATCGTCAAAGAGGAGACTGAAGATATGGAAAACGTCGTCGTCCGCGGAGTCAGCATCGAAAAAAACCAGGCCAAGGTCACCATCCGCCAGGTGCCCGACCGGCCCGGCACCGCCGCCCGCATCTTCAGCGCGCTCGCGGCCGCCAATGTCATCATCGACATGATCGTGCAGAGCGACAGCGTCGGCGACACCAACGACATTTCCTTCACTCTCAACAAAGACGAACTCGCCCGGACCCAAAAGGCGCTCGAGAAAATCCTCGGCGAAATCGCCGCCAAGGAGATCGTCACCGAGGAAGGCATCGCCAAGCTTTCCATCGTCGGCATCGGCATGCGCAGCCACAGCGGCGTCGCTGCGAAGCTCTTCGAGGCCCTCAGCGCCGGGAACATCAACATCCAGATGATCTCCACCAGCGAGATCAAGACCGCGGTCGTCATCGCCGAAGACAAGATCACCGAAGCCGCGCACCTCGCCCACGAAGCCTTCGGCCTCAGCGGCAAGGCGTAGCGATCAGCGGCAGACCGCCGTGGCGCAGTGCGGCAGGCAAATCCCCGCGCACGCCTCTACAGCGGAGGATCGACGAGATGCAGCGGCTTGCCGTCGAGCATCGCCACATCAGCATCGACCATCAGCTTCGTGAGCTCGACGAAGCGTGTGTGCGGCTCCCAGCCGAGCTTCGCCTTCGCCTTCGCCGGATCGCCGATGAGCAGTTCCACCTCCGCCGGGCGCTCGTAGCGCGCGTCGAATTTCACGAACTCCTTCCAGTCGAGACCCACGTGTCCGAAAGCGACCTCACAAAACTCCTGCACCGTGTGCGTCTCATTGGTCGCCAGCACGTAGTCATCGGGTTCCGGTTGCTGGAGCATCCGCCACATCCCCTCCACATATTCCCGCGCATAGCCCCAGTCGCGCTTCGCATCGACATTCCCGAGGAAGAGCGCCTTCTGCGTGCCTTTCTTGATCGCGGCCACCGCGCGCGTGATCTTGCGCGTCACAAAAGTCTCACCGCGCCGCGGGCTCTCGTGATTGAAGAGGATCCCATTGCTCGCGTGCATCCCGTAGCTCTCGCGGTAGTTCACGGTCGCCCAATAGGCGTACACCTTCGCCACGCCGTACGGGCTGCGCGGCCAGAAGGGCGTCGTCTCCGTCTGGGGCACCGCTTGGACCTTGCCGAACATCTCGCTCGAACTCGCCTGGTAAAAGCGCGCCGGCACCCGTGCCTCGCGGATCGCCTCGAGGATGCGGATCGTGCCGAGCCCGGTCACGTCGCCGGTATTTTCGGGAATGTCGAAGCTCACCCGGACATGGCTTTGCGCGCCGAGATGGTAGATTTCCTCAGGCCCGATGCGGTCGATCAGACGGGTGAGATTGAGGGAATCGGAGAGATCGCCGTAGTGGAGAAAAAGTCGGACGCCATTGACGTGCGGATCCTGGTAAAGGTGGTCGATGCGCGACGTATTGAACGTGCTCGCCCGGCGGATGATGCCGTGGACTTCGTAGTCTTTGGCGAGGAGCAGGTCCGCGAGATACGAGCCGTCCTGTCCGGTGATGCCGGTGATGAGTGCTTTTTTCATGAATGGAATGCGCTCGGGAGCAGTTAAGAGGCCACCGGCAGGGCGCCCCTGATAGCGGCTCGCTGCTGGTCGATCAACTCCGCAATCCCGCTTTTGCCCAGCGCGAGCATCGCCGTGAGTTCCGCTTCGCTGAAGGTCTGCTCCTCGCCGGAGCCCTGCACTTCCACGAAGTGCCCGTCCTCGGTCATCACCAGATTCATGTCCACTGAGGCGTCTTTGTCTTCGAGGTAATTGAGATCGAGCAAGGGAACCCCGCCGACCACTCCGACGCTCACCGCCGCGAGCATCTTGCGCAGCGGCGACTGCTTGATCAACCCGGCGGCGATCAGCTTTTGCACCGCGAGCGCCGTCGCCACGCAGGCGCCGGTGATCGCGGCGGTGCGCGTCCCGCCATCGGCCTGGAGCACATCGCAATCGACGCACAGCGTCCGCGGCCCGAGCAGATCGAGATCGACCACCGCGCGCAGCGAACGCCCGATCAGCCGTTGAATCTCCACGCTGCGGCCGTCGAGCCGGCCCTTCATCGAGTCGCGCGCCTTTCGATCCAGCGTCGAGTAAGGCAGCATCGAGTACTCCGCTGTGAGCCATCCGCCGGGCACCTTCTGCGCTTTCATCCAGCCGGGGATGCTTTCCTCGATCATCGCGCTGCAAATGACCCGCGTATCACCCGCCGCGACGAGCACCGACCCCGTGGAATGCGGCGCGATGCCGGGAGTGAAAGTAATCGGGCGGAGTTGATCGGGCGCGCGGCCATCGTGACGGGGCATTGGATTTAGGATTTCAGATTTCAGATTTCAGATTTATGCAGTGCCCTCGAAAGAGCCGCGCCAAAGCGAGCGCGCAACCTATATGGCCAAAGCAAAAAGCAAGAATC
>JANOAZ010000213.1:0-25642 GCA_031411395.1 Chthoniobacteraceae bacterium | reverse complement strand
CGCGACCTCTCCGCCACCGCGGTCGCGCAGGCCCCGGCCATCGGCCTCTTCCGGGTGATCCGCAATGAGTATCCGAACTTCGTCTGCTGCGGCATCGACCTGCCACCCGCCGCCGCGGCCCCGGATGACTCGCTGCTCTGGAGCGAACTGCTGCGTGCCGACACGGAGCGCGAAGTCGCCCTCCGCGGTGAGGCCCGCTACGTGCAGCGTCTCGACCGCGGGCGTCCGCGCGTCGAGCAGACGCTCGATCCGGCGGTGCCGCTGATTCTCGAATCGCGCGAGCGTGGCCATCTCGATTCCCTTCGGTTTTCGCCGTTCGTCCTGCCGCCATGCGGCCCCGGCGAAGTGCTCATCGACGTCAAAGCGGCGGGCATGAATTTCCGCGACGTGCTCAAGGCGCTCGCGCTTTATCCCGGCGAAGCGCCGGACGCGCGCATCTTCGGCGACGAAGTCGGCGGTGTGGTGAATGCGGTCGGCGCGAATGTCACTCACGTGAAGCCGGGCGACCGCGTCTTCGGGCTCGCGGTCTTCGGCCTCGCCACGCAGACGGTCGCGCGCGGCGGCGACGTGCGGCAAATCCCCGCGGGCTTGTCCTTCGAGGAAGCGGCGACGCTGCCGGTCGTCTTCATGACCTCGTGGCACGCGCTGAAAAACGTGGCGCGGCTGCGCAAGGGCGAGCGCATCCTCATCCACGCCGGCGCCGGTGGCGTGGGCATGGCGGCCATTCAGATCGCACATCACCTCGGCGCGGAAGTGATCGCCAGCGCCGGCAGCCCGACGAAGCGCGCGCTGCTGGAGACGTTCGGCGTGAAGCACGTGATCGACTCGCGACGCGGCGATTTCACCGAAGCCGTGATGGACCTGACGGGCCGGCGCGGCGTGGACGTGGTGCTCAATGCCCTGGCCGGCGAAGCGATCCCGATGGGCCTCGCGTGCCTCGCGGAGTTCGGGCGCTTCATCGAGATCGGCAAGCGCGACATTTACCAAAACTCCCGCATCCCGCTCTGGCCGCTGCGGCGCAATGCCTCCTTCCACGTCGTCGCGATGGACGCGGTCTTCGCGGGCGACGAAGCGCTGACCCGCGAAATGCTCGCGGAACTCGCCGAGTTGGTCGAAGCGGGCGCGCTGCGTCCGCTGCCGTTCCGCGCCTTCCCCGCGAGCCGCGTCGATGCCGCGTTCCGGCTCATGGCCGGGGGCAGGCACATCGGCAAAGTCGTGGTGTCGTTTCCGGAAACCTTCGTCCCGCGCCGCGGCGAGCCGCTCGCGCCTCCGTTTGAGATCAAGCCGGACGGTTGTTATCTCATCACCGGCGCATTCGGTGGCTTCGGGAAAGTGCTCGCGCGATGGCTCGTGCAAGGCGGCGCGCGACATCTGGTGCTCGCCAGCCGCAGCGGTGCGGCCACGCCTGAGGCGATCGCATTCGTGAAGAGCCTGGAGGATCGCGGCGTCGCGGTGAACGTCGCGAAGGCAGACATCGGCGCGGCGAAAGACGTGACGCGGCTGCTCTCAAAAATTCACAAAGGCTCTCAGCCGCTGCGCGGCGTCTTCCACCTCGCGATGGTGATCGACGACGCGCCGCTCACCGCGCTGACCCCCGAGCGGATGCAGGCCGTGCTGGCACCAAAGGCCCACGGCGCCTGGCTCCTCCACGAGGGCACGCGCGACGACGCGCTCGACTGCTTCGTGATGTTCTCCTCGATCTCGAGCATCTTCGGCAATCCCGCGCAGGGAAACTACAGCGCGGCGAATGCGTTCCTCGATTCCCTCGCGCATCATCGCCACGCGCTCGGTCTCCCCGCGCTCACGATGAACTGGGGCGTGCTCGGCGGCGAAGGTTACGTCGCGCGCAACGAACGCGTCGGCGAATTCCTCGCGCGCCAGGGCACCACGGAACTCTCGCCCGGCGAGGTCACGTCGATTCTCGAAACATCGCTCCGCGCCGGGAACACGCAGGTCGCGGCCATCCGCGTCGATTGGGCGAAATGGAGAACGTTCTTCCGCGGCATGCAGGAAAACCCGCTGCTCGAGCGCATCTTCGCCACCGTGGAGAGCCAGGAAAGCAACGGCGTCTCCAGCGACTGGCGGAACAAAATCGAGTCCGCCGCGCCGGGAGAAAAGCTGGCGGTCATCGCGCTGGCGGTGCGTTCGGTCGTGAGTTCGGTGTTGCGGGTGAAGCCGGATTCCTTGCGCGAAGATCAGCCGCTCACGGACCTCGGCCTCGACTCGCTCATGGGCGTCGAGATCGAGAACTCCCTCGAAGCCGCCGTCGGCGTCGCACTTCCTCCGACCAGCCTGATGCGCGCCCGCACGATCGGCCAGATCGCGACCTTGATTGCCGCTCACCTGGGCGGTGCCACCCCCGCCGCGACGGTCCCCGCTCCCGTCGTGGAAACCGCGCCCGCGGCCGAGGTGGACCTCGACGCGCTTTCCGACGACGAGATCGCCGGATTGCTCGGCGACGACACGGAGGGTGAGGTGACCCCGGCCGAAAAGGCGATGCCCTGACTTCCCGCGAATGTCCGCCGAAAAACGCGCGCGCCTGAAGCGATGGCTGGAGACCGGTGAAGCCAGCCTCCACCCGCTGACATTTCCCCAGCGGGAACTCCGGGAGACGACCGCCATTCCCGTCGGCGATCCAGCGAACCACATCTGCTGCCTCATCCACGTCCGCGGGCTCCTCATCCCGCGAGAGTGCGAGGCCGCGCTGCGCCGCGTCGTGGAGCGCCAGGAAGTGCTCCGGCTCTCGCTCATTCCCGGGAAGGAACGCCCGCTGCAAATGGTCCGGAAGCGCGTCGAACCCAACCTGCATTTCCGCGATCTCTCGCCGGCGGAAGGCCGGCCCGAAGGCTTGGAGGAACTGGCGCGGGAGCTTTTCCACCAGCCGTTCGACCTAGTCCAGGGGCCGCTTTACCGCGCGACCTTCCTCCGGCGTTCGACCGACGATCAAGTGCTCGTCTTCGCCATCCATCACGCCATCGCCGACGGCTGGACGCTCGGAGTTTTCGTGCGCGAATTATTTGGCGCGTACATGGCCGGCATGATGGGCGAGTCCGGGCCGCTGCCGCCGGTGCCGCTTTCCTACACCGCATGGGGAGTCGCCGAGCGCGCGTTTTGGCAACCCGCGGAGATCGAGTCCCGTGCGTCTTTTTGGAAAGGGACGCTCGCCGGGAGCCGGCGTTTGTGGACTCCGCCGGCCGCGCCGGGCGTGCTGGAACGCTGGGTGTCGCACATTCCCGCCGAGCTCGGCACCGCCCTGCGGGAAGTCGCGCGACGCAGCGGCGCCACGCTCTTCAGCACGCTGCTCGCGGGTTTCCAGGTGACGCTTTCGCAATGGACCGGCGCGGAGGATATCGTCGTCGGCACGCCCGTCGCCAATCGCAGCAAACAGGCAGTGCGCGAGACGATGGGCTATTGCTCGGGGAATGTGCCCCTGCGCGGCCAGGTGGACCGGGGGCGTCCGTTCCTGGAAACCTTGCGCGCCGTGCATCAGACCACGGTCGATGCCTTCGCCAATGCCATGCCCTTCGTCGAGCTGGTGAATGCGCTTGGCGAGCGTCCCGAGCCGGGATCTAACCCGGTTTTTCAAGTGCGCTTTGCGCTGCAAAATCATCCAATTCCCGACATCACGCTGCCGACCATCTCGGCGCAGCTCCGGATGCGATCGACCGGCACGGCTCGATTCGATCTGGGCTGCGAAGTCACGGAGCAGAGCGACGCGCTGGAGGTCGCGTGGCTGTTCCGTCCGAGCCTTTTTTCCCAGGCAGAGGTTGAGAAGCTGGATCGTCTGTTTCAAGTTTGCCTCACCCACGCCTGCCGCTCGCCGGAAAGCCGGATCGCGGCGCTCACGGCTTCACTCCGATGAATGCAACCTCCGCAATCCCGATCGAGTCGCACGAGCCGCATTGGATGAGCCGCTCCGCATTCCAAGTCGTCTCGATCCTTTTCTTCTCCACGCAGGCGGTGCTGGCCGCGGCTGTGTATCATGGCTGGATCTGGCTGGCCGTGCCGCTCGCATTGATCGTCAGTCATTTGATGCACGGATTTCTGATCGGATTTCACGAAGCTTCCCACGCGCTGCTCCGGAAAAATCGGATCTTCAATGACGTCGAAGGCGTCGTCATCGGCGCACTCAGCTTCATGAGTTTCACGCTTTTCCGCGTCGTGCATCAGACCCACCATCTGCACCTCGCTTCCGAGCGCGATCAGGAGATGTGGCCGCTGGTCCAGACGCGCGCGCCCAAGTGGATGCGGTGCGCCGCCGCATTCCTCGAGTTGACGGCGGGCATGTTCTACTCGCCGCTGATTTTCCTGCGCGCCTTCCTTTCCGCCAAAACACCGGTCCGCAGCAAACGCATCCGCCGGCGGATCTGGGCGGAACTCGGGCTGAGCGCCGTGGTCTGGACGGGCACCCTGTCGGCAGTCGCGCATTGGAATGCGTGGGAGTATTTCCTCTGGATGTTCCTCGGTCCCGGGTATCTCGCGGCGAATCTCCAGAGCTGGCGCAAATACATCGAGCATGTGGGATTGACCGGTTCGACCGTGAACAGCGCAACACGGAGCATCGTGGCGCAGACCTGGCTGGGCCGCGTCGTTGCGTTCACGCTGCTCCATGAGCCCTTCCATGGCGTGCATCACCAGCATGCCGGCCTGCCGCACGCCGAACTGCCCCAGCACACCGCCGACCTGATGCCCAAGGTGCCGGGTGAACGCACCCCGTATCTCAGCTATCGCGACGCGTTGCTGGATTTGCTGCGCAGCCTCGCGAACCCCCGCGCCGGCGCGCAGTGGAATGCAGCGACCACGAGTGCAACCGTATCGCGCGTTTGAAACGATACGGTTGTGAATCCTGACACCTATGAATCCATTCAAAGCCCTACTCCACATCGCCATCATCACGGCAGTAAGCGTTCTCGCCACCAGTTGCACCACCGTGGAGGACCATGACGACGATGATGACGATCATCCGAGGCGCACCAGCACTACGACCACGACCGTGGAAGAAAGGCGCGTGGCGCCAGCCGCAACCAGTCATGAAACGCGTGTGATCCGTTCCTACTGACCGCTCGCCATCGAACGTGGCGATCCACCCCGCATCGTCGGACTCTGCGCCTGCCGTCGATCCCGTCTGTCTATTCCAAGCCACAGGCCTGAAGAAACAGTACGACGACGGCCAGGTGCAGGCGTTGCGCGGCGTGGATTTTCGCATCGGTCAGCATGAGTTCGTGGCGGTGATCGGCCCCAGCGGGTGCGGGAAAACGACCCTGCTTCAACTGCTCGGCGCGCTCGACCGCCCGAGTGCCGGATCCTTGTTTTTTCGCGGCGCGTCGCTCTCCGATTTGCCGGACCCCGCCAGCTATCGCGCTCACGAGATTGGTTTTGTCTTCCAGGCGTTTCACCTTCTCCCGGCCTTCACTGCCGTGGAAAATGTGCAGATACCGATGTTCGAGACCCCTCGTCCCATCTCCGAGCGGAGGACGCGTGCGCGCGAGCTGCTGAAGGCGGTCGGCCTCGAAAATCGGGCCGACCATTTTCCCGCGAAACTCTCCGGCGGCGAAAGGCAGCGCGTCGCCATCGCTCGCAGTCTGGCAAATGGGCCATCGGTCCTCCTCGCGGACGAGCCCACGGGAAACCTCGATAGCGAAAACGCGGGCCTCATCCTGGAACTCCTCACCCGACTGCACGCCGAGCGCAGCATGACGCTCGTGCTCGTAACGCACGACATGAGCGTCGCGCGCCGCGCGTCGCGTGCGATCCAGATGAAGGACGGTTACATTATTTTCGACGGCGATCCCGCAAACCTTCCCGCCAACGGCTGACATGACTTTTTTCGCCGTCGTCTCGCGCGGACTGCTGCGCCGCCCGGTGCGCACGGGCCTCACTCTGGTTGGGATCGCCATCGGCATCGCGGCCGTCGTCGCGCTTGTCGGAATGTCGCGCGGATTCGTCGCCAGTTGGACAGCCGGGATGAAATCGCGAGGCACCGATATCGTCGTGCACAATATGCGCGGCTCGCTCACACCGAAGCCATTCCCCCAAGCCGCACAGGCACGGATCGCAAACCTGCCTGGCGTGGCCGCAACGTGCGCGATCCTGGTCGAGCTCATGAGCGTTGAGAATTCTGACATAATGATCATTTCCGGACGCGAATGGGGCGGATTCTCGTGGGGAAACCTAAAGCTTCTTTCCGGACACATGCCGCGCGATGCGGCGCAACGAGCCGTGGTGCTCGGAAAGACCGCTGCGGAGGTGCTCGGCAAGAAGGTCGGCGACACCATCCAGATCGAGACCGAGGAACTGGCCGTGGTCGGCATCGTGGACGGTGGAGCCCTGGTCGAGAATGGCTCGATCATCCTCGCGCTGCCGGTGCTCCAGGAGATCATGGGCAGCCAGGGCCGGATCAATGCGATCGACGTCCGCGTCACCCCCGGCACCAGCGAGGCCGCGATGTATCGCATTTGCGAAGAGCTGGCCCGGCGCATCCCGGAAGCGCGCGCCCAGGTGGCCGGCGAGCACATTCGCGAAAGCCAGGGCTACCGCATGATCAACGCGATGAGCTGGGGCACCTCGCTGCTAGCAGTGCTCGTCGGCGTGCTCGGTGTCATGAATACGATGCTCATGACCGTGTTTGAGCGGAAGCAGGAGATCTGCATCCTCCTCGCGCTCGGCTGGAAGCGCAGCCGCATCGTTCGGATGATCTTGTGGGAGTCGGCGATGCTCGGGTTTTTTGGCGGCATCGTCGGCGTGGCGCTCGGTGTGGCGGTCGTCAATGTCATGAAGACGACGCCCGCCATCCGCGGCCTCCTGGAACCTGAGTTGAGCGTCGGCCTCATGCTCACCTCCGTCGCAATTGCGGTGGTCGTCGGTGTGATCAGCGGCCTTTATCCCGCATGGCGCAGCTCGAGGCTGATGCCGAGCCTCGCCTTGCAAGGCTGACTTTCACCACCGGAAACAACGCGGCCCTCGAATCGTAATCGTAAACCTGCTGCCTCCATGAATCTCCGCTTCCTCGCCGCCGCCCTCGCCCTTGTGATCCTTTCCGTTTTCGCCATCGCTGCGGAACCCGAGCCCGCAGCGATGACCGCGGCAGAACTGGCCGGCCGCTTGAGCGCAAAGCAGCAAGACGGCACGGCGCACATCCGCCTGCGGATGGAGAACTCCGGCGGGGGCGCACTCCAGCTCCAGATCAAATCGCGGGCGTCGCGTGCAGGCACCGATCTCGTCTATCAGGTGTTGTTCCCGAAGGAGCGCAAAGGCGAATCGGTCCTGTTGCGAAAATCGGGAAACCGCATCACGGGCGCTCTCTACAATCCGCCTGATACCATCCGCCAACTCACCCCCGGGCAGCTCGATGAACCGTTGTTCGACAGCGCGCTTTCCTATGAAGATGTCATCGACAACTTCTTCGCGTGGGATCAGCAGGCGATCGTCGGCAATGAGGTGTTCGATCGGGTCAACTGTACGATCCTGGAATCCAAACCCGGCAAGGGCGAACACGCCTCCTATTCCAGCGTCCGCTCCTGGGTGGACACGCGCCGCCTCGTGCCGCTCCGCATCGAGAAATATAGCGCCCCAGGCCGGCTGGTGCGGCGCATCGACACCACGCGCGTGGTGACCGACGACAAAGGTCGCGCCATCCCGGCGAACCTCACCATCCGCGGACCGCGGGGCACCGTGACCGAACTCGATGGCTCCCGCATCAATCATGGCGTGACCTTCTCCGACGGCGATTTTTCGGCGCAAGGTCTCAGGGAAATAGCGATCCCGCGCAACGCACCCGAGTAGCCATCCGCGGCCCCGCTGACGCCACGCCAGTTGGGCGCTTGACGGGTCGGAACGCATCCTTTAACTCACACCGCTTCACCGATGCCCAGCCAACCGATCCCCGCGCTCGAAAATCTCGATCAGCAGCTCGTGACCTTGGTCAGTGAAAGGCTCCTCGAGGTGCAGCCGGGATTCGGCCCCGAGTCCGATCTTTACGAGGCCGGGCTCGATTCGATGGCGCTCATGCAGCTCCTCATTTTGGTCGAGGAGGAATACGGCGTCTCGATCCCGGAATCCGCGCTGACCAAGCAGAACTTCAGCACCGTCCGGCATCTCTCGCAGATTATCCGCGAGCGTCTCGCCGCGTAGGGATCACATGGCGGTGGCCGCCTCAGGCGAAGATGGAGGTGGGCGGAGGAGGCCCGAGCGGGTGCCCGTGCGGGTGGCGGATTGTTTTCTCCTCGCGCTCGATGCCTTCATGCGGCGCACCGGCCAGGGCGCGCACATCACTCAATCGGTGCTCGAACTCGAGCGCGCGCCCGACCTCGGCAGGCTGCGCGTGGCGGCGGCGCGGGTGGTGGAAAAACACCCGCTCCTCGCGGCGCGATTGCGTCGCAGTTGGCGCACGTGGCTGGCCTATTGGGAACTCCCCGCGATCACGCCGCCGGCGTTGCCGATCGGCCTGTGGCGCGAAAGCGGGTCCCCGGGCGCGCTTGGGACGGATGTGCGCGAAGTCGCCGACGCAATGACGCGGCTCCAGGAAATCATGACCGAGCCGATCGAAGGCGGAGGCATGGAACTCAATGCGCGGCTCGATGTAGTGGAACTCCGCGATGGCCGATGCCTCGTCGCGCTCTCGTGGCGGCACACCTTGATCG
Organism: Chthoniobacteraceae bacterium; assembly: GCA_031411395.1. Taxonomy (GTDB): domain Bacteria; phylum Verrucomicrobiota; class Verrucomicrobiia; order Chthoniobacterales; family Chthoniobacteraceae; genus Chthoniobacter. The sequence goes on along the minus strand of JANOAZ010000213.1, from coordinate 17,003 downwards.
ATGGAAAGGGCGCCGAACTGCTGCTCGTGGAAATCGCACGGCTCGCCGAAGGCATCGACACGCCCATCGAGGGAAAGGAATCCGTCCGCCCGCCGCTTTCGATCCAGGAACTGATCCTCAAAACGAAACCCGCCATCCATCGTTTTTCGGAACTCGCGAAACTCGGCTTCGCCTCGCTGAGCGGGCCGCGGGCGCGCGCCGGACGTGGGCACTACCAGATCATCACGCTCGACAAGGGCGATTCGCTCAAGCTTCGCGCACGGGTCGAGTCCATGACGGGCGCGCTTTTCCCGATGGCCTTTTATGTCGCCTGCACGGCGCGCGCGCACGATCGGGTCTTCCGCCATCGCGGCCAGTCCCCCGGTGGGTTCGTGGCCAGCGTGCCGATCCAGACGCGCAAACGCGGCGCGCGTGGACCGCTCTTTCACAATCAAGTCACGGTCTTTTTTTTCGCCGCGAAGCGGGAGGAACTGGCGACCATCGAGGGCGCGGCGGCGGCGATGAAGGCGCAGTTCGCCGAGATGTCGCGCGCGCGGCTCGATGAGTCGTTCAGCGCCGTGCTGGAGCTGATGATGCGGCTGCCCGCGTCACTCTTCATGCGCGTGGTGCGCTGGCAGTTCAAAGGCGAGATCGGTTCGTTTTTTCACTCGCACACGGGTTCCTTCGCGCCGGAAATTTCCGAGTTTGCGGGCGCGAAAATCACCAACGGCTTTCACCTGCCGTGTCTCGGCACACCGCCCGGCACCGGCGTCTTTTTCAGCGAACGCGATGGCCGCGTGACGATCACCGTCACCTGGAGGGAAGGCTGTCTTTCGGATGAAGAGCGACGGTTGATGGCGGCGCAGGTCATCGAAGATTGTCTCGGCGAGACGCGACCGGAGTTGAGCGATGAACGTTGATGTGCTCGTGGCTGGCGGTGGGAGCGCCGGGCTGGCGGCCGCGGTCTCCGCCGCGCGCCTCGGTGCGCGCACCTTGCTCATCGAGCATCACGGCTCGCTCGGCGGAATGGCGCCCGCCGCGCTCGTGCATTCCATCTGCGGGCTCTACCGGCTGCCGATGGATGACGGTCCGCCGCGGATCGCCAATGTCGGATTCCCCGAGGAGTTCGCCCGCCGCCTCCTGCTCGCGGGCGGCGCGAGCGGTCCGGTCCGCATGGGCCGCGTCGATGTCCTCCTCCAACAGCCCACCGCCTTCGCCCGCCTCGCCGATGTGATCGCGCGGGAGACGCCGGGCCTCGAGGTGCGGCTCCACACGGAACTCATAGGAGTCGCCGAGGATCTTTCGTCGGTCGAAGTGAGTTGCCGCGGGCGCCGGGAAACGATCGTGCCGCAGGCGATTGTTGATGCGACCGGCGATGGCAACGTCGCGGCCCTCGCTGGCGCGGAGTTTGAGCAGGAGCCGGCGGAGCGATTGCAGCGGCCGGCATTCATTTTTGCCCTGGGCGCTGTCGAGGGCGGCGCGGCGGCCGAGGCCGCGCGGCTGCGGCTCGCGCGGCGGCTCGTGGATGCGGTGCGCGAAGAGCGGCTCCCCACGGGTGTGCTCGGCGCCGCGCTCCGTGAGAGCGGACGGGCAGGGGAGGTTTTCGTGACCATCGATCTTTCCGGCGGCCCTTTCTACCAACCCACCGAGGCCGCGTGTCTCACCGCGCTGGAGATGGAAGGACGGGAGATCGCGGAAGCGCTCGCGGCTTTTCTGCGCGAGGAAGTGGAAGGATTTGGCGGCAGTTTTATCAGCGCCTTTCCCGCACGGCTGGGCGTGCGCGAAAGCCGGCGGCTGGTCGGCCGGGCGCGGCTTTCCGAGAGCGACTTGCTCGCCGGTGCTTTCTTTGCCGACGCAGTCGCGCTCGCGACCTGGCCGATGGAGTTGCGCGAGACGAACACCGGCCCGCGCCTGCGTTATCCCGAAAGCGGACGCGCGTGCGAGATCCCGCTCGGCGCCCTGCGCGCGCGCGATCACGACCGGCTCTTCATGGCGGGCCGCTGCATCTCGTGCAGCCACGAAGCGCAGGCCTCCATCCGCGTGATCGGCACCTGCTTCGCCACCGGCGAAGCCGCGGGCCTCGCGGCGGCGATCGCGGTGGCACAGGGCGATGTGGATTCCCTCGCCGTGCGCGCGGCGCGAGTGACCGTGCAGCAATGAACATCGTCGAAGAAATCTACCGCCGCGCGGATCGGAGCGCCGTGGCGCTGATCGCGGAAGGCGAGGCGGTCACCTATGGCCGGCTCTTCGAACTGACCGACGCAGCGGCGGCGAAGATCGCCGCGTCTCCCGCCGCGCGGGTGGGCCTTGATTGCCCGAATGGCATTCAACACATCGTCCTCGCCCTGGCGATCGTGCGCGCGGGGAAATGTCTCGTCCCCATCGCCAGCGAACTCGTGGCTCGCGAACGCGAACGCGTGATTCGCGAGACCGGCGTCGGCGCGATTGTCGATGCGCACGGGGAAGTGCGCGCGGCGCCCGTCGAGGCACTCGCGTTCGACGAGGCGAAACTCACCGCGCTGAACCCCGCCTTCATCCGCTTCAGCTCCGGCACCACCGGCCGCAGCAAGGGCGTCGTCCTTTCTCACGAGAGTCTGCTCGCGCGGGTTACTGCCGCGAACCGCGGCCTGCGCATCGGCCCGGCCGATCGCGTTATCTGGATCCTCCCGATGGCGCATCACTTTGCCGTCTCGATCATGCTCTACCTCCTGCACGGCGCGACGACGGTGATCGAAAACTCCCACCTCGCCGAGGACGTGCTCAACGCCGCGACCACCCACGGTGGCACCGTCCTCTACGGCGCGCCCTTCCACCACGCGCTCCTCGCCGCGGAAGGCTCGGGACGCGCGTGGCCCACGCTGCGGCTCGCCGTCTCGACTGCGGCGACCCTTCCGCTCGCGACCGCGCTGGCCTTTGATCGGCGCTTCGGCGTGCCGCTTTCGCAAGGCATGGGGATCATTGAAGTCGGCCTGCCTTTGATCAATTTCGAGCGTGCCCGCGAGAAGCCGACGTCGGTCGGCAGGCCGCTTCCCGACTACGCTGCCGAGGTGCGCGGGGAAGGGGAGCTGTTCCTTCGCGGTCCCGGCATGCTCGACGCCTACCTCGTCCCATGGCGCACGCGCGAGGAGATCACCGAAGACGGCTGGTTCCGCACCGGAGACCTCGCGCGCATCGACGCCGACGGCGACGTGCATCTGCTCGGACGCAGCCATTCGGTGATCAATGTCGCGGGCCTCAAGTGTTTTCCTGAAGAAGTGGAAGCCGTGCTCCGCGAATTGCCCGAGGTGCGGTTCGCCCGCGTCTTTGGCAAAGCAAACGCCCGCGTCGGCGCCGTCCCCGTGGCGGAGATCGTCCCCGCGGATCCCGCCGCCCCGCCGAAGAACTCCGCGCTCGTCGCCCACTGCCGCCGCTGCCTCGCCAGTTACAAGGTGCCGCTCGAATTCCGCATCGTCGCCAGCATTCCCCTCACTCCGAGCGGGAAGGTGCAACGCTAGCCCGGCAGGAACGAATCCGAACCTGCGTCCGCTTGCCCCAGAAGTCCGCGGCGGGAACAAGCGCGCCGGCTGCCGTAAGGTGAACTTCGCTTTTCACCCATTGCGGGTGTCGCTGGGGAATCCGATGGTCGGACGTGCGCCCCTCGTTCCTGCTCAGCCTCGTCTCGCTCACCGCGCTGCATGCCGCGCCGCCCGGTACGGCTTCCCGCAGGATTGCCGTGGACCAATTTGGCTACATGCCGGAGATGGCGAAGATCGCGGTGCTTTCCGATCCCCAGACAGGCTTCAATGCGGCGGACTCCTATACGCCGGGTGCGACGGTGGAGGTTCGCGAGTGGGGAACGAATGCCGTCGCATTCTCCGCCGCACGCACCGTGTGGAATGGCGGGGCGACGCATGCGCAGTCGGGCGACAAGGTGTGGTGGTTTGACTTCTCGGCGGTGACGAAGTGGGGCGAATACTACGTCTATGATCCGGCGAATGACGTGCGCTCGGATCGCTTCCGCGTGGCGCACGACGTCTATCGCGACGTGCTCAAGCAGGCGGTGCGCGTGTTCTTCTACCAGCGTCGCGGATGTGCGAAGCAGCCGCCCTTCACCGACGCGAAGTGGGCCGATACCGCGAGCCACCTCGGCCCGCTCCAAGACCCGCAGTGCCGGCTGGTGTCCGATCCGGGGAACGCCGCACTGGCGAAGGATCTGCGCGGCGGATGGTTCGATGCGGGCGACTACAACAAGTACACCAACTGGACGTGCGGCACGCTCTCCGACCTGCTGCTCGCCTATGAGCACAACCCACTCATCTGGAACGACGACTTCAATATTCCCGAATCCGGCAACGGCATTCCCGACCTGCTCGATGAGATCAAGTGGGAACTCGACTGGCTGTTGCGGATGCAGAACGCGAACGGTTCGGTCTTGAGCAAGGTCGGCGTCACGGGCTTCCAGGCCGCGGCGCCGCCGAGCGCGGATGCCTCGCAGATGTTTTACGGCGCGGCGGGCACGTCGGCGACGTTCGCCACGGCAGCCACGTTCGCGCACGCGTCCCGCGTATTTTCCTCGATCGGGCAGACTAGCTACGCGAACACGCTGAGCACCGCGGCCGTGGCCGCGTGGACTTGGGGCGTCGCGAATCCGAGCGTGATCTTTAGCAATGCGGGTTTCTCGAGTGTGAACCCGGAGGTGGATGCTTATGGCCGCAGCATGTTCAAGCTGACCGCGGCGATCTATCTCTACGCACTTACAGGCGAGGCGACTTACAAGAGTTACGTCGAAGCCAACTATCTCAACGCGCAGTCGATGCAGTGGTATTACTGGTACGGCTTTGAATCCACGACCCAGGACGCACTTCTCTATTACTCGAATCTTCCCGGCGTAACTGCCTCGGTGGCGGGCGAGATTCGCAGCCGCAAGCAGTCGTCGATGGGCGGTGGTGAGTTTCTGCCGGCGTTCACGGGGAAGACGGATGCCTGGCGCGCTTACTTGAAAGACGGGGACTACACGTGGGGCAGCAATACCGTGAAGGGGCATGTCGGCATGATCTTCCGCCAGCAACTCACCTATGGCCTCGATGCGCCCAACGCCGCGAACTACCGCGCCGCGGCGGGCGGTTTCCTGCATTACTTTCACGGCGTCAACCCGCTCTCAATGACTTACCTGACTAATATGTATGGCTACGGCGGCGACCAATGCGCCAATGAGATCTACCACTCATGGTTCTCCGACGGCACGCAGTGGGACAATGCGCTCACTTCTTCCAAAGGCCCGCCCCCCGGCTACGTGACCGGCGGCGCCAATCCGAACTACGCCCCGGATGCAGCCTACGGCGGCACGATCAGCCCTCCGCAGAGCCAGCCGATCCAGAAAGCGTACAAGGACTGGAACACCTCGTGGCCGCAAAATTCATGGGAGATCACCGAGCCCGCAATCTACTCCCAAGCCGCCTACGTCCAGCTCCTCGCCAGCTTTCCGCGTCCGCTCACTTACGACGATTGGAAGACCGGCTACGCCCTTCCCACCGCCCAATCCGCCGCCGACGCCGATGTGAACACCGACGGCGTGACCAACCTGGAAGAGTTCGCCTTCTCTCTGACTCCGACCGTTTCGAACGCCAACGCGCTCCCCACCCCCACGCTCCAGACGCACAACATCGCCGGCCAGGATCGCCGCTTCCTCACCATCACCTTCCCGCGCCAGATCAGCACCGGCGACATGACTTACATCGTCCAGGCGTCCGGCGACCTGACGACCTGGATCGACGTCTGCACCGCCGCCGGCACCGCCATGCCGGCCGGCCCGGGTTTCATTTCCCAGAGCGGCACCGGCTCCCAGCGCACGGTCACCGCGCGCGACACGATCGAGGCCGACCGGCGTTTCCTCCGCATCCTCGTGAGGAAGAACTAGTGTCCTGTCAGCCGTGGTTTGATGGCTCGCACGGGCTGCGCTCTTTGGAGTGCGGCGGGAGGCGACAGCGCCACGCCGGACAATGCGGAAACGATATTTTTCAGGGCGCCGCCATTGTCACAGCCCGGGTGCCGCGCTGCTGTCGATGAATGCGCGGAGCGGCATGGGAAAACGAAGCGTCCTCACTTTGATCCGGCGTCGATGACCTTCTGCAGGGCGCGGTAACCGTGCTCATTCAACAAGGCGATGACTCCGCGATCGCTGGGGTCGCGAGCGACATCGGCGTAGGCGTTGAGAGCGTTGTAAGTGGATTCGAGGGCGGCCTCCAGCGATTCGGTCCGCGCGCTGGCGTCGTGCGCTTTGTAGAGCGCTTCGAGCGCGGTGAAATAGTGCAGGGCAAACTCCAGGCGCTTCGCATGATAGAGGATGAAAGGGCGCGCTCCGCCGCGGGCGCGGGTGTTGCCGCGATACATCTCATTCATCGCGCCGGCATAGAGCGTCTTCACCTCGGTGATCCAGGCGGGCAGCGGAGCTTTGGATTCGAGATGGCGCAGGAACATCCTCGCGTCCGGCACGCCGATCGCGGGATCGTTGGCCGCGATGAGTTGGGCGGCTTTTTCGACCTGCGCAAAACCCTTCCACAAACGTTCTGCGACGCCTTCGCCGCAAATCGGCGTGACCAGGTCGGATAAGGCGTGCTCTGCGGTGATCTTTTCATCAACGGCGGCGCGGCTCAGCAAATGCGCGGACGCATTGAGGTCGCCGGTCATAATGGCTCGAGCGACGAGGCGATCATGCGTCGCGAGTTCGGCCGCAAGTTTCTGCAACGCGAATTGTGGCAACACGGAGTTGTTCGGAGCTCCCAGCGGCATGGCGGCATCAGCCGATTTTGCAACGACGACGCCAAGGCCAAACTCGCCCGCCCTGGCTTTGAGGCGATCGACCACGGCGGCCGCATCGGGATTGGCGAAAGTCTTCGCGCCTTTGAACGCGGTGCGTCCGGCGGAGTCGCCCGCGACGGTGAGCGGAGTGAAAGGCACGATCTTCTCTGGCAGGACGAGGTGCGTGAACTTGAGCCTGGCGAGCTGTCCGAGCAGCCGGTCGCCATCCTCGGCGCTCCAGGAGTCCAGACCAAACGCCTGGCCATTGAAGCCATCCCACGCTCGCGACTTGGATTTCGCTTCAAACACCATGTCGAAGCCATCGAGTTTGAACGCCGGTTTCTCGATCGGCAGCACGTCGCCGTGGAGCAGGTGGCGGATGCCGAAGCGATAGGACAACTCGCCCGCCGCCCAGAGCGTGGCCACCGGGCTGCCCCCGCCGACGATGAGGCCTTGGGCCGTGCTCTTCAGGATGTGGCCTTGCGCGGAAAGCTTTGGCCACGCCTCGCCGGCGATGGCGGGATTGGTCACCGGACTGCCGAGCAGGATCGCGGCGCCCGCCGCTCTGGGGAGTGAAGTCTGGATGCTCGTCTCGGCGTCGAAGAGCGCGGCCAAATCCTGGACGAGTTGCTCCGCGGCCAGTTTCTCCAGCGCGGGCGCTCGGTCACCGATGACGATGGTGACTTTCGGTCCCGCGAAGACGGGCGCGGCGAGGGCGAGGCAAAGAGCAAGAATTCTCCACATGACCGGTCAAGGTTTCGGCGCCGCGTCGGACACGCAGATCAGGTTTTCGCGGGTGCGGATGAAGAGGCGGCCATCGGCGATGGCGGGGGTGGCGATGATCTCTTCGCCGATGTCGTGCTTGCGCGACACTTTCAGTTCCGGGCCATCGGCAAGTTCCACGATGAAGCCGTTCCTTCCCGCGATGTAGATCCGGCCATCGGCGGCGATGGGCGAGGCGAAGTAGTCGCCGAAATTTCCCAGCCTGCTGCGCTCCCAGAGCACCTTGCCATCGCGGGTGTCGTAGCAACTCGAGAGGCCGCCGCTCTTCACGAGGTAAAGACGGTCGTTGTAGAATAGCGGCGAGGAAAGATTCGAGGGCGTCTTGTGGTCGAGGTTCCAGAGGACGTGAGTCCGAGTCACATCGCTGGTGCCGCCGCCTTTGATCGCCTGGATGATGTTGCCGCCCGCGGCCATGTTCTCCGGGCTCTGGAAGGCGGTATCCATTTCCTCGGGGCCGACGACGCGGTCCCGGTTTTTGTCGGAAGCATCGAAGCGCACGTGGAATTCCTTCGGCGTCTCGGCGCGCGCGAGGATGCCGTCTTGATTCGTATCGAGCCATTCGAGCAAGGCGTGTTTCAGCGTGCGCGTGGCGTCGCCGTAGCTCTGCACGGCGATGTAGATGATGCCGTCATGCACCACCGGTGTGGTCATGATGGTGCGGAGCAGGGTGTTGCAGGTCCAGAGTTCGCGTCCGGTCGCGGGATCGTAGCCCTTGAGTTTGCCGCTCCCGGCGACGACTAGATCGGTGCGGCCATTTGCCTCGCAGACCACGGGCAGCGCGTAGCCGGCGAGCATCTCCGGGCGGAGCGTTTTCCAGCGCTCCCGGCCGGTCTTCGCATCGACGGCGACGAGGAAGGGCGCGAGGTCATCGTCCTGGCAAAAGATGACCATCCCCTGATGGACAATGGGCGACGAAGCGGCGCCCCAGTCCATGAGATACGCGGGCTTGGGCATCGCGTAGCGCCACACTTCGGCGCCGGTCGCCGCGTCGAGCGCGAGCAGGCCGATGGTGCTGAAATAGACATAAACGCGCTCCGCGTCAGCCGCGGGGGTCGATGAGGCGTGGCTGTTCGGCGGCGTGATGCGAGGCAGGAGACCGGTGGCGAATTCGGTGCGCCAGAGCTGCCGGCCGCTTGCGGCATCGAGTCCGAAGACGGCGAGCTTTTCCTCCGGCGCCATCGCCGTGGCGAAGACCCGCCCTTTCATCACCACGGGTGAACCAATCCCGTCGCCCAGCTTCACCCGCCACGCGACTTTGTCCTCCGCCGAGAATTCGCGAGGGAGGCTCTTGCTGGTGGAAACGCCGCTCGCATTTCCTCCCCGGAATTGCGGCCAGTCTTCAGCGTGGACGACGAGTGAATGCAGCAGGAGCGCGGCAAGGAGAGGGCGATGCATCATGGGGAGGACGACCGTGAACGCTGCCAGCTAACCAAACAAGTCCAGCAGCGGCTTGCCCTCTTCGAGAAGCTGGTACGGCCGCCCCAGCATGTCGGTGGCCTCCAGATCCGTGATCCCCATGGCGTGATACACGGTCTTGATCACGTCCGCCGGATCGATCGGGCGATCCTTCGGATACTCCGCCCGCGCATCCGTGGCGCCGATCTCCTGACCGCCGCGGATCCCGGCGCCGGCCATGAGCACACTCATGCACGCCGTCCAATGATCGCGGCCCGCCCCGGCCCTGCCCCCGGAGCGCGGGTCCCCGAGCTGCGGCCGGCGGCCCATCTCGCTGGTCACCAGCACCAGCGTTTCATCGAGCAGCCCGCTGCTGCCGAGATCTTCCATGAGCGCGGAGAAAGCACGATCGAACTGCGGCAGCAGGTAGCGTTTCAGGCAATTGAAGTTGTCCGCATGCGTGTCCCAGCCGCCCGCGCTCTTGCACTGCGCGGCGATGCTCTCGTCTTCCTTCCAAAAGACCGTGACGAACGGCACCCCCGCAGCCACGAGCCGCCGCGCCTTGAGCAGGCTGGTGCCTTTGATCGTGTTCCCATAGCGCTCGCGCAACGACGCCGGTTCCGATGCGATGTCGAATGCGCCCGTGGTCCCGCTCGAAGAGAGCAACGCAAACGCTTTCTCCTGCTGCCGGACATAGTTCCGCGCCTGCGCGTCGTGGTCGAGCTGGCGGCGGGCGTCGTCGAGCGCGCGGAGTAATTCGCGGCGGGAATCCATGCGCCCGGCGTGCATCCCGCCCTCCATGGTCAGCGTCGGCGCGCTGAAGTTCAGCGGCTCCTCGAATTTCCCCGTGAGATAGAATGGATCGTGTTCGAGCCCGAGCTTCCCGGCGAATTGCCCCGGCCGCGTGAAGGGCAGTTTGCTCGGCTTGTGCGGCAGCGTGATCACCGAGGGCAGCTTCGGATGCGCTGGGCGGCGCGAACCAACCACCGACCCCACGAACGGCCAATCATCGGGATAGGGACGGCGATCGTTGCCTTGCTGCTTGAAGGTCTGATCCGGGGTGTGGCCCGTGAGATTGTAGTAATAGCCCGCGTGATGATCGCCCGTCGCCCGGCCGAAATCCGTGATCCCATGCACGAGGGAAAAGCGGTGCGCCTGCTGCGCCAGCAGCGGGAGATGTTCGCAGAGATGGATGTCCGGCGCCGTCGTCCGGATGGGCTGGAACTCCCCGCGATATTCGCTCGGCGCCTCCGGCTTCATGTCCCACATGTCGATGTGCGAAGCCCCGCCGCAGAGGAAAAAGAGAATCGTGGACTTCGCCGGCTTGCGCACGGTGTTTGCCGCCGGAGCCGCCGCAGCGCCGTATGCGGCTGGGCCATAGCGCAAGCCCGCCAGGCCCATCGCGGACGCGGTCAGGAACGCACGCCGGTTCATGGGGGGAGAGAACAGGAACGGACTCATGGAATGACAACCGGGAGATGGATTGACCGTTAGGCGGGTGTTTGAACCCTGAATCGATCCGGCCACAATCCCCGGCTAGCTGCCGCGCTTCTTTTTCAGCCGGGCGATCACGCGGTCAAACGCGAGGCTGCGTTCGTCGATGAAGCGGTGGTCTTTCATCTCAACACCGGCGAAGCTTGGACGAGGACCGCGCCGGGAAAAAGCGCGTCCGCTGCAGCCGGGCAGGCTAATTTCCGAAGACGATCCTCCGATTCCGCGCGTCGGCAGGTCGCGCTACTCGGTGGCGCTGGCCGGGAAGACGACCCGCTCGTAAATCTCCGCCAGCGGTAATTCAGCCTCGATCGCAGGGAGCGCGATGACCGCCTCCAATCCGGAATGCACCTCGCGCACGAAGCCATCCGGCGTCCGGCGATAGCCAATCACCAGTGCGCGATCGGATTCCACCAGCAGGTAGTTTTCCACCGACGGCACCCGCGCTATGGGCGTCAGCGTGGCGATGATGCCCAACTCATGAAATCGCTCGAGCGCCGAGGGAGCGCTCGCGGAGTGTAGGGATTTGACTGAGCCAGCGTAGCAGCCAACACCTTACGAGCGGAGAAATCCAAAGGGACCGTCATTGTTCCACCGCTGCGGCCAGCTTCGTCAGCCGGCCGTCGAACTGCAGGCCGGCTTGCTGCGCGGCCGGAGGATTGATGCGGAAGCGAATCTTGTCTCCGTTGCGGGTGAATTCAATCATCCCGCCCTGGATGGTGAACCCTTCCGTCTCGCCGATGGTGAGCGCGTTCGTACCCGCGAAGAAGTCGAGGAGATCGGGAATCTGGGCGCGCTCGGATTTGCTGATGAAAATCATCTGCGCGCCGCGGAGATCGGCGGCCTTGCGCGAGCGCCGGATCGCGATGGGGCGCCCTTCGACCGATCTCGATTGCGTCATTTTCTCCAGCGCATCGCCGAATGGATCATCGCCGAGGATGCCGATGGTGAACGAGGCGTTTCCGTCGGAGAACGCCGTTGGAGGCCATTTCACAAAGTTGGTAAATTGGACGAGGAACGCCGTCTTGATTTTGTATTCATTACCGAGCGAAGCGCTGCCCGGGAGGCGGGGCGGCGCCGTGGGATTCATGGGAAGGGGAGATCCCGGAGACTCCGTGCCGATCGTGGGTGAGGCAGGTTGAGACCGCGGCGCGATTGCAGGTGGAGGGATGGATGCGGGAGTGGACCTGCTGACCTCAGGCACCGCCCCGGCCAGTGGCGCGCGATCCGGCGCGGCGCGTGAGGGCGTGGAGGCGATGAGAGGAGGATGATCCGGTGATGGAGCAAGCGCCCGCTCGCCGGCAAAGCGGGATGCAGCAGGTGACGCCGCCGGATGCGGCAGCGGATTTGCTGACCGACGCGGGAAGACGTCGGCGAGGTAGGCCGCCGCCCCCAAAACGATGATCGCCGCGACGGTGCCCGTGGCGAAAATCCCGCGGCGCACGAGCGCGGCCAACCGCGCGAGATCCGCCTCTACTTTGGCGAGACGCGCTGCTTCGCCGCGGCGCTCTTCCTGCATCTGGAGTTGCGCCTCGATTTCATCGGCGACGCCCGGGTGCCGGAACGGGTCGCGTTGAGGCGGGTGCATGCCCGAGCGTGGCACTCCCGGCGCGCGCACACAAACCCATTCGGGCCTACTGGCTGAGGCTCGGGTGGCCCTCTCGGGCTAAGTCTCGCGCTGTTTCTTCAGCCGGGCGATCACGCGGTCGAGCTGCTTCGTCACTTCCAGCCACGCGGCGATTGCTCCGAGCGGTGGATGTCCCATGCACTCATTGCGGTTCAGCCAAGAGCGAGATTCACAAACTGAGCCCCAGACTGACCCCGGCTACACCGGCGGGTCATCGGGCGGCGTCTGCTTCCAGCGAAAACAGTCACTCCCCATGCTCGCTACCTGTTCTGTGAGCCAGGCACAAAACTCCTGATGAATTCCAGATCGGAGAATCCTTCGTTTGCATTGCCGTGGCGGACGATGACGAGCTTGAGCGAGGGCATGATGTATAATCGTTGCTGGCCTGCACCCAGCGCTGCGGCCACATCGCCGGGCAGCAAGTTACTGTTTGCGACCTTGCCCCAGTGTTTGGTCACCTCCGCGTCCGCATCGCGGATGAATTCCTCGGACACCGGCGAATTGATCCACCACGTCAAGCCATAGGCCGGGTTCGCCTTGTTCCCTTTGAAACAGTCGCGAAGCAGGGCGGGATCGAGGATCTGTTGGTCGTTCCAGTTCCCTTCGCGCCGGATGAACTCGCCGTAGGTCGCCCAGTCCCGCGCCGTCATGTTACTGGGGCCCATGGTTGGATGTCCATCTGCGGCCCGTCGGCGCGTGGGAACCTTGATCCCGATGGGATCGAAAATGCGGCGCTGGAGGTAGTGGGCGAAGCTCTCGCCGGCAAGCTTGTGTTCCAGAGCGTAGGCGAACACCCCGAGCTGATACCCGCCATACTGAAAGCGTTCGCCGGGCTTGGCGGCCATCGGCATCGCGAGCTGCTTCTTGAATGGCATTCTTTTCTCATCGTCGCCGGCGGGAATCGTCAGGCCGCTGGTCATGCTCAGGAGCTGGCGGTAGGTGATGGTTGATTTCTCCGGATCGTCTTTCCATTCGGGGATGTTTTCCGATGCGGGGTTGTCGAGCTTGATCAGGCCATCCTGAACCGCGGCGACCGCGCCGGACCCCGTAAAGCACTTGGCGCCGCTGGCCAGGTTATGAGGTTTATCCATCGCGCCGCCGTTGTCGTATTGTTCGAAGATGACCTTGCCGTCGAACATGACGACCATGGTCTGACCACTTTGAGACTTGGAATAATCCGCAGCCGCCTTCATCGCCTTTACGGCGGGAGCGCGCGTAGAAATCGGCTCGGCCGCGCAGGCTAGTCCGACGATGAAGGCTGACGCGATGATCAGCTTCACCATGTGCAGCAAAGCGGTTCGCATGCGTGGCTATCGATCCTTTGGAGGGTGGTTCGGTTTTTCATTTGGAGTGGCGCAAGTGAAGAAGGAATCCACGTCCTTGTCCTCGACAGGAGATAACCTCGCGTGCTTCCAATCCGTAGGTGCCGGGCAACAGCGCGAGTGGCAGCGCGTCGGTGGGTGGCCGGATGTAGCGGCGGATCTGCACGTCGAGTTTCGAGAGCAGCGAAGGCAAGGGCAATTCGGCGCGCTCGATGCCCCGTGCGGTCGCGACCCCGGCTACGAATGGCGAACCATGCGGGACGTAGCCGATCTTTCCGCTCTGCGACGGTCCGACTAGCGAGCGACGGTGTAGGTTAGCGCGTCGAAGTAAATCGCGTGCGGTTTCCCGCCGCCCTTGCGCATGGTCAGCAGGCCGAAACGATCGAACGCGAAATCGGCGCCCTTGGCGCCTTCCTCGAGATCATAGGTCACCACGCTGCCATCCTTGCCGATCTGCATTTTGAACTGTCCCCGCCCCCCGGCGCCGTCGGGATCGTATTCCATATAGAATTCGCGCCACTCGCCGTCTTCATAGACGCGCGTGGCGGGATTCCACGCCTTGAGGACCTGCTCGTCCGGTTTGAGCGGGGAACGACCAGCGGGAATCATCCCGTAGCCGTTGCTTCCCGCGGTAACTTTCACCCCCAGGAACTTGTTCGGTAGGCCATGGCCTTTCCCTCCCGTTGTTTGATCGCACGCGGTGGCGCTATTGAACCAGCCGACCAGTTCACCGGCATCCACATTCGCCCAATCAATCTTCATCCTTCCGGTCGCATAAAAGTGATTCTCCTTCGTGTTGAGCGTCCCATTTAGATCCGCACCGTAGGAAGCCCGGGGAACATTGAGATTGTCGTAACTGGCGAGGTAAATGATCCCGCCCATGCAATGGCGGTCGGTCTTCGCGATGTTATACATCGGGGAATAGCCGTTCAGGCCATCGAGGTACAACAAGCTCCCGGCCCATCCGAACTGATGGTAGGGACGCACGATGTAATCCTTGGCTATGATGGAATTGTTGCGCCCGGTCCATCCTGCCGGAGTGGAGTTGAAGTCGTTCGAGGCGGGGTCGCGCTGGCCGTTGGTGGTGTTGGTCACGTCATCGACAAAGGCGGTGATCGCCCCTTCCTCCGCGGGGAGTTTTCCATTCCACATGCCGAAGATATCGATGTCGCCACCCTTCTTCAGCTTGTCCTCGCCAAAATAGAAGACTTTGGAAGTGTCGTCGATCTGGACGGTGAAGGTGCCGAGGCCGTGCGCGCCCGCGGGATCCAGTTCCATTACGTAATGATGCCACTCCGGTCCTGCGGGGATCGTCGTGATCGTTCCCCAGCCGGCACCGCCGTGACCTTCATAGTTTTTCAAGGTGCCTTCCGCCGCGATATTGATGCATCGGCCCTTGCCTTTGATCCCGATGCTGCTGATCCGCATCGCGACGGTGCTCGGTTCATGCCAGCTCATGCCTTGTTTGCTCGTCCATCCGAGGTGAAGGACGCGGCCATCATAACTCGGGACCTGGAGCCATCCCTCCGACCGCAACTTATCTGAGAAGTGGAGCTGTTTCTCGGCGTAATCGTAGCCGTAATAAGAGAGCCCAATGGCCGGGCTGAACTGCCCGCCAACGCAGCCGCCGGTCCGGCCGCCCTTGGGCTGATAGCCATAATTCTGAACGACCGTCACAGGCTCGTGCGGGTTCAGGTTATTGACTCCGACAAAAGTCGTGCCCGTCGGATCGGTGTCGAAGAATGCGGTGCGAGTGTGCGCCACCGCCGCGGGATGCGGCACGGGAAGGCGCGCGATTCTCGTGTAAGTGAGGTTATCTAGCCAAAGCGTGCTGGTTCGGAAATCGGCCTGACTGGTGACGATCCCGAAGCGATTGAGCTTCCGGGCGGCGAGGGCGTCCTTCTCCTCGCGGGTCAGCGACAGCATGGACGAGGCGCCGCCGACGGTGAGCGTAATTTGGCCGCACCCATTTGCTCCGCCGGCAGCTTCATAAGTGAGCGCCCATTGGAAGGGTTTGTCATTCGCAACGGCGAGTGGCTTTCCCATTTGATAGGAATCTCCCGTCAGCCCGAGGGCCGGGTGAATGGCGGCGCCGCTCTGGCGCCAGCCGATAAAGGGATCCACGGCACGGTGCGAAGCGGAATGCGTCCCGGCATTAAACCAGCCCACGCTGGCCTGGCCCTGCATGGCGGTGAACGTGCACCAACCGGAAGCGCTCAGCGGAGTCGCTCCGTCGAGCAGGGCCCAGTCGCTCGCAACGTTGTCCGCAAACCATGCAACACCGCTTTCCGAAACCGAGCCGCCAATTTCCCCCGCGGCACACCCGGTGGAAGCGAGATGGTTGGTCCTCGCGTAGCCAAAGCTGCGATTATTCTTTTGTTCCCAGCCGCCCTCGCGGTCGAAATCCTCGGCCAACTGACCGGCCCTGGGAGACGTGAGCGGTGCAGGCGGCGGAGTTAGTTTGGCGGACGGCGTCCCCTGCGCCCTTCGTTCCATCTTCTTGAGCATTTCCTGGCGTTGCCTTTCCCGTTTTTGCGTTTTCCAATCCCGCTTGTTCAAGCCAGCCGCAGCCGCCTTTTCGACGTTCGACTTCGGGACGGGCTTCGGCGTCGCGGCGGAAGTCTGGCCCCGCGCGGGCCAAGAGGCGATGAACTGCGCGTAGAATAGCGAGGCGGTCAGCAAGCCATTGAGGACCGTGAGAGCGTGGCGAGGTCGTTTTGCAGGGGATGGTGGAGGATTCATTTGTTCCTTCAATGAAATGGAACTCACCTTACACCGGGCAGCTTCAGCACGCGCTTCGCGTTTTCGAAAAGAATCTTTCGCTCGGCGCGGTTGTTCGGCGCCAGGCGGCGGATCGTCGCGAGTTGCTGCGAGCCGCTGCACCGGTCAGAACGGGGATGGCGTCGGGGAGTGAGGGGGGCTGGGGGAGCGAGGGTAGGGGGAAGGTGGAATTAGGAAGCAAGAGGATGAATGGGGAGTTTCACGCGCGGCCGGGCGGGAAATTTCCGGTGATCTGCGCTCGCAATGAAATGAATGCGCCCCTTCGCGAATGCTTTCTGGCAATTCGCTAATGCCTTTTCCGTTCAGATCCTATGCCCGTCTTGTACTCTGTTCGGCTTCTTCAAGCAGCTCGTTGAGTTCTTCCGTGGTCACGGATTGCGAGCTGCGAAGAAGGCGAGCGGAGACCTTTTAGCGGGGTCCGCCAAAATGCCCGAGCGTCGCCTCTTGATGGCGTGATAAGCGACGCACCGCTGCTGGTTAACTCTCGAACACGATCTTCCCCTCCCGCGCGTCGGCGGTGATGGTCTGGCCTTCGAGGAAGCGGCCGGCGAGGATCTCCATGCTGAGCGGGTCGAGGAGGTCGCGCTGGATGGCGCGCTTCAAGGGGCGGGCGCCGTACACCGGGTCATAGCCTTCGCGGGGGAGGTGGACTTTGGCGGCGTCGGTGAGGTTGAGGGTGAGCTTTTGTGCGGTGAGGCGCGCGACGAGGCGCTGGAGCTGGATTTCGACGATCTTGGTGAGGTCGGCTTCGTTGAGCCGGTCGAAGATGATGGTCTCGTCGATGCGGTTGAGGAACTCGGGGCGGAAGTGGCCGCGCAGGGTTTCCAAAACGCGGGCTTCGCGCTGCT
>JANOAZ010000212.1:0-21052 GCA_031411395.1 Chthoniobacteraceae bacterium | reverse complement strand
GGTCGCCCCGAAAGGCCCGGGACACATCGTCCGCCGCCAATACACCGAGGGCAAAGGCGTCCCGGCGCTGATCGCCATTTACCAAAACCCCGGCAAGGACGCGAAGAAGATCGCCCTCGCCTGGGCCAAGGGCATCGGCGGCACCCGCGCCGGCGTGCTCGAGACGGACTTTAAGGAAGAGACCGAGACCGACCTCTTCGGTGAGCAGACCGTGCTCTGCGGCGGCTGCACCGCGCTGGTCCAGGCCGGCTTCGAGGTGCTGGTGGAAGCAGGTTACTCCCCGGAGATGGCCTACTTCGAGTGCCTGCACGAGCTGAAGCTCATCGTCGATCTGATGAATGAAAAGGGCATCGCTGGCATGCGCTTCTCGATCTCCGAGACCGCCAAGTGGGGCGACGTAACCGTCGGCCCGAAGATCATCGACGCCGGCGTAAAGAAGCGCATGAAAGCCGCGCTCAAGGACATTCAATCCGGCAAGTTCGCGAAGGACTGGGTGAAGGAATACGAGGGCGGCTACAAAAAGTACAACGCCCTCCTCAAAGCCGGCGAAAAACACGGCATCGAGAAGACCGGCGAGAAGCTCCGCTCGCTCATGCCGTGGATGCCGAAGCGCTCGATCAAGGGCGTGCAGGCGGCTTACTGAGCTCGCTCAACTCTCCATTCAAACGAAAACGCCGCTGGGAAACCGGCGCCGTTTTTCTTTGGACATCGATGATTCGAGCCCGCGGACCTATCTGCCATCCGGTTGCGGCGTGAATTCCAGGGGCGTTCTTGCCGTGCGGCTCGGATAGCTCCCCTCGCCGGTAGGCGTCTCTCGCGGGCCGAGGCGCGGGCGCCGGCATTTCCGCGCTTGCGGCGGGTGAGGATTCTGCGCTCCCTATCGCCCATGAAGATCGCGCTCCCCCTGCTCCCCCTGCTTTTCATGACGTTCGCGCTGACGGCGGCGGAGCCTTCACGCACGTGGAAGCTGTGGGAAGGCAAGCCGCCGGGCGATTTCACCGTGCCGGGGCCGGAGACGGTCACGGAGCCGAAGCCGACCGACAAACTGCCGATCCTGCGGATCACCAACATCGCGGAACCGCGGCTGGAATTCTACGAGCCCGCGGCGGAAAAGAAAAACGGCGCAGCGGTCATCATCGTGCCTGGAGGTGGATTTGGGATTCTCGCCTCCGGGCATGAAGGTGCGGAGCTGGCGGAGTGGTTTCGCGACCGGGGTTTCGTCGCCGCGGTGCTCCAGCACCGGTGTCCGACGAACAAGCTGCCGAAGCCGTCCGAGCTTCCCGCGCAGGATTGTCAGCGCGCGATCAGTCTCGTGCGGGCGAAGGCCGCCGAGGTCGGGGTGAAACCCGAGCGCGTGGGGCTGTTCGGATTTTCCGCGGGCGGCCAAGTGGCGCTCATCGCCGCGACGAACGATACGCAACGGCTGTATCCCGCCGCCGACGGGACGGACAAGACGAGCTGCCGCCCGGATTTCCTGATGCTCTGCTACCCGTGGAAAATTCTCGCCGACAATTCGCTCACCGAACTGAAGCCCGAGATCCACATCGGTCCGACCACACCGCCCACTTTCCTCGCGCAAGCGAACGACGATCCCGGCTCGCTCGCCGAGGGCAGCACGCTCGCCTTTCTCGCGCTGCGTAAGGCGAAGGTCTCCGCGGAGCTGCACATCTACAGCACCGGCGGCCACGGTTTCGGCCTGCGGCCGAATGCCACACAGGCGCCCGGCGACTGGCCGGGCCGCGCAGAGCTGTGGCTGCGCGCGCGCGGACTGCTCGAAAAGTAACGCATGGCTTACCTCTGGATCGCCCTGGGCAGCGCCATCGGCGGGGTCCTGCGTTTCTGGCTCGGAGGCGTGGTCGGCGAGAAGCTCGGCGCCGCCCATCTCGGGACGGTGTGTGTGAATGTGAGCGGGTCCTTTGCCATCGGCTTCATCGCGGCGCTCGGGCCGATTCCCTTCACCCGGCAATTGCTGATGATCGGGCTGCTCGGGGGCTATACCACCTTCTCCTCCTTCAGCCTCCAGACGCTGGAACTGGCGCACGAAGGCCGATGGAGCACCGCGGCGGCGAACATCGTCCTCTCCGTCCTGCTTTCCCTCGGAGCGGTGTGGCTCGGGCACCTTTGTGGCGCATGGCTGAGGCGATGACACCGCCAATCTGCGCTCCCAACGCGATTAGAAGCTGAATGAAACCCGCCGCCATCGTTGGTATCCTTCTGATCGTTCTCGGTGTGCTCGCGCTCGCCTACCAGGGCTTCTCTTACACCACCCGCGAAAACAAGAAGGTCCTCGATCTCGGTCCGCTCCAGGTGGACGCCACCGTGGAAAAGCAAAAGACCGTGCCGCTCCCGCCGATTCTCGGCGTCGCCGCGCTGGCCGGCGGGGTGGTTTTGCTCGTGATGAGCGGGCGCAAGTAGCGGGTTCACGGTTGCCCCGCGAGGCTCTTTGCGGCAGCGTCTGCGCCCCATGTCTTCCCGCACTGTGCTCACTCTCGGCCATTCGCCCGATCCCGACGACGCGTTCATGTTTTACGCGCTCGCCGAGCACAAGATCGACACCGGCCGCTGGGAGTTCGAGCACACGCTCCAGGACATCCAGACGCTCAACGAACGCGCGACCCGCGGTGAACTCCACATTTCCGCGATCTCCATCCACGCCTATGCCTACGTGCTGGATAAATATGCGCTGCTCCCGTGCGGCGCGAGCATGGGCGACGGTTACGGCCCGATGATCATCGCGCGCGCGGGCACGGCGCTGCCGGATCTCTCGGATGAAAGTGCGATCGTCGAATGGCTGCGCGCGCGCAAGATCGCGGTCCCGGGGAAGATGACGAGTGCGTTCCTCTCGCTGCGGCTCTTTGCGGGCGAGGTGAATGACGTCGTCGTTCCTTTCGACGAGATCTTCGAGCACGTCGCGTCCGGCAAAGTCGATGCCGGCCTGATCATCCACGAAGGCCAGCTCACCTACGCCCGCGATGGGCTCGTGAAGGTGATCGACTTTGGCGAATGGTGGAAGGCGAAGACCGGCCTGCCGCTGCCGCTCGGTGGCAATGTGATCCGCAAGGACCTCGCGCCCGCCGATCGCCGCGAGATCAATGCGATCCTACGCGAGAGCATCCGCTACGGCCTCGAACATCGCGCCGCCGGCGTCGCCCACGCGATGCCGCTCGCGCGGGGAATGGATACGCAACTCGCCGACCAGTTCATCGGCATGTACGTGAACGATTTCACCCTCGACTACGGCGACGCCGGCCGCGCCGCGATCCGCGAATTCCTCGGCCGCGCGCACGCGGCGGGATTGATCCCGGCGCCAGTCGAACTGGAGTTCGTGAGTTAGCAGGCAGCCGCCGTCCGCTACCGCTTAGGCGGCTCGGGCATCGGGGCGCCAGAGGTCACCTTCTGCTTCGCCGCTTCGATCTTCTCCGTGATCTTCGCGGCCAGAGATTTGTCTTCCTGCTCGAGCGTGATGGCTTTCTGCCAATAGCTCAAGGCCTCGGGAATCTTCCCCAGTTTGGAATAAGTATCGCCGATATGGTCGAGCACCACGGCATCGTCGCGTTTGTCCTCGCGGAGGATGTTATCTCTGGCGCGAAGAAGTTCCTTGATCGCCCGATCGCTGTCGCCGCTTTTGAAATAGTACCAGCCCAGGCTATCGAGATACGCACCGTTCTCAGGATCGAGTTCGATCGCCTTCTTGATTAGAATCCCGGCTTCCTCGAGACGCTCGCCGCGGTCCGCCCACATATAGCCGAGGTAGTTATAAGCCTGCGCCGCGTTCGGATCGAGTTCGATGCTCTGCTTAAGTAACTCGGCGGCTTTGTCGAGTTTCCCGGCCTGTTCCGCGGCGGCGCCGTAGTTGAAGTAAAACGAGGCGTCCAGCGGTTCTTCGTTGCGTTTTTCAACGTCGGCTTCCGCTTGGGCAAAGATGGACAGGGACTCCTCATGCCGCTTAGCCTTGCTCAGCGCGAGCGCGAGTCCATAGGTGATGAACGGTCGATCGGGAAACTTTGTCCGAGCCTTCTCGATCATCTTCACCGCTTGATCGTATTTCTTTGCCTGGAGGAGCAGATCCGCGAGGCGCATGTGATTGCGCGGTTCGCTCGCATCGAGCAACAAGCTATGTTCAAAGTTCGCCAGCGCCCGATCGAGGTCACCCTTTTGTTCGTAGAGTTCGCCCAGCAGTTCGTAGGTGTCGAAGCGCTGCGGGCTCTCTTTCACAATCTCTTCCAGCACCGTGATCGCTTCGTCGCGCTGGCCGGTGAAGATCAGGCTGCGTGCCAGCTTCTCGCGCACATTGCCGAGCGCCGGGTCCTCGCTGGCCGACCGAAGCCTAAGCACGGCAAGATAGCGTGGGATGGCTTCCTTCACCTGTTTCGAGAGGACGAAGTAATCGGCGATCTTTGCCAGGATGACGGGGTCGTCATTGCTCACCTCCGCGAGATGCTGATAGACGGTGTTCATCCGCTGCAACTCATCGGGCGCGCACGAACCGTCGTCCTTGAGATAAATCTTCTGGAGGAACTCGCCGAGCTCGGTCCAGTACCGCGCATCCTTGGAATCGACCTTCACCGCTCGCGCCAGCACGGCTTCCGCCCTGGCTTTCTGTCCCGTGCTATCGTGCAGTTCGTAAACGGCGAGATAGCTTTTGAAATTCCCGGGCGCGAGCGCGAGCGCCTGCTCGGCATAGGTCAGCGCGAGGTCGGGTTTCTTGAGGTAGTGCGAATAAAGCTGCGAAAGATAGATATACGGCAGCGGCTCTTTCGGTGCGGCATTGATCGAATCCTTGAGGATCTGAATCCCCGCGGAGACATCGTTTCGGCGGGCGAGTTCGTAGGCGACTTTGACGGCGAGTTCGGCGTAGCCCGGGTCGAGTTCAAGCGCGCGGCGGTATCCCGCGAGCATCGTGTCTGGATCGGCACTGTCCTCCGCGAGGAGGCCTCGGGCAAAGGAAGCGAATGCATCGGCCTTGCGCTCACCCTCGGCCTTGAGTTGCAGGTCCGCCGCGGGCACACGGAACTCGGAAGGCCATGCGTCGGCAAACTCCGGCGGACCGTCCTGGCCGGATTTCGCGGCCGCAGGAACGCCCTCCGCGTCGGCCGCAGGGGCCTTTGGCGCAGTTGCGCCCATGCGCTTTTTCGGCGCGATCTTCACCGGCGCCGCAATCCTCGGTGCCGGAGCCGTGGTGGCTTTGGCGGGCGCTAGTTTGGGAGCGTTCGGCTTGCTGGCCGGGAACGGCGGCAAAGCCCAAACGGGCGCGGCAAGAAGGGCGAGACCGGCGGAAAAGACCCTCCGTGCCTTGAGCGAAAACCCGGCCTGGCGGAAGTGCATGGCCGCACTTTAACGGCTAGCTCTTGTAGCGCAAACGCTTCTTGTGACGGTTCTCCTTCATTCGCTTGCGGCGTTTGTGCTTGGCGATTTTGGCTTTCCGTCTCTTCTTTAATGAACCCATGAGGTATTGGTTTTCGGTGTGAGGGGCGGCGAGGAAACCATGCTTCCCCGCGATGCGCAATCGGTTTCTTCCTTAGTAAACGACTTTGTTCAGCGGGTACTCGATGATCCCCTCCGCGCCGAGCGCTTTGAGCTGGGGAATGATCTCCCGGACCACCGCCTCATCGATGATCGTTTCCACCGCGACCCAATCGGGAGTGGCCAGATGCGAAATGGTCGGATTACGCAGCGCGGGCAGCGCCTTGAGCAGTTCGGCGAGCCGCGCCTCGGGCAGATTCAGCTTGAGCCCGACCTTGTCCCGCGCCGCGTAGGCGCCTTGGATGAGCAGGACCAGTTTCTCGATCTTCGCCTTCTTCCACGGATCCTCGATCGCCGCTTTGTTGGCGATGAACTGCGGCACGGACTCCATGATCGTTTCGAGAATCCGCAGCTTGTTCGCCCGCAGCGACGAGCCGGTCTCAGTCACATCCACGATCGCATCCACGAGGTCAGGCACCTTCACCTCGGTCGCACCCCAGGAGAATTCCACCGCCGCAGTCACGCCATGCTGCGCGAGATAGCGGCGGGTGAGTTCCACCGCCTCGGTCGCGATCACCTTGCCCTGCAAATCTTTCACCGTCCTGATCGGCGAATCCTCCGGCACGGCGATGACCCAGCGCGTGGGTTTGTTGCTCACCTTGGAAAAAATCATCTCCGCGAGCACGGTCACGTCGGACTGATTGTTCGCGATCCAATCCTTGCCCGTCATCCCGCAGTCCAGAAACCCATGTTCGACGTAGCGGGAAATCTCCTGCGCGCGCAGGATGCGAATGGTCAGCTCCGGGTCGTCCACGGCCGGTTTGTAGGAGCGGCTCGCGCCGGAAATGTTGAAGCCGGCTTTGGCAAAAAGGGCGAAGGTCGGCTCCTGCAGACTGCCCGAGGGCAGGCCGATGCGGAGGACGCGATTTTTGGTATCCATGGTGCGGTCTTGGAAAAAACGGGGCCGCGAAACTAGGAGCGCGGAGGGAAAGGTTCAACGTCCATCTTCCCCGCTCCGCCTTTGTTCGCGCCGCATCACCTGCCGTAGCTCCCAATTGATCGAAAAGCTGATCACCGTGCGGATCGCCACGATCGCTCCGAGGATCCCCAACTCGTGCAGCGACGGCGTGAGGACGGTGTGGACGATATCCGCGGCGACGAGGAATTCGAGGCCGAGCAACAGGTAGCCGCCGAGGTGGTGCCGCAGCGCCTCCTTCTCTTCGCTCACCGCCGCGCCGCGCAGCCCGGACCATTCGACGCGGATGAATCTCACCGCGCTGAGGATCACGCCCCACACGATCACTCCGAGCCCGATAGACCCGATCGCAAAGCTAATTTGATTGAGCCATTCCACGCCGTCACCGTCCGCGAAACGGGCGGGTAATTCAAACGTTCCGGACGTTTGGCCGAACGATATTGCCTTTGCGACCGGGCATATCGCAGAGTTCCGCGTCATGCGCCAGGACGGCTCCATCATCAATTGGGACGACGAAAAGGGCTTCGGATTCATCGCGCCCAATAATGGGACCGCCGACGTCTTCCTCCACTTTCGCGCAGTCGCCGACCGAGCCCGGCGCCCCAAAGTTGGAGACCGGGTGGAATACGATTTGGATCACGACGTTCAGCAGCGACCGCGCGCTGCCCGGGCGCTTTTGCGGCCATCCATCGCGGCACCGCTTTCCCTACCGGGCGCGCCGCATCGTCTTCGCACGGCGTTCTCATCGCCACGCAGCCGTGGAATCCGTCGTGAGTCGGGAATTGCACGCGTGATCCTCATCCTTTTGATTCCCGCGACGGCACTGGGCGCGGTGTGCCTGGGCGCGCGCCGCGGATTCATCCCGGAATGGGTAGCCGTCCTCTACGTCGGCATGAGCGCTGTCACCGCGGTCGCCTACGCCGTGGATAAATCCCGAGCGCAGAAGGGCAGATGGCGGATCGCCGAGGGAACGCTGCAACTGTTCGCGATGGCCGGCGGATGGCCCGGAGCTTTTCCGGCGCAGCGCTTCCTGCGGCACAAGACGTCGAAAGTGCCGTTTCAGGTCACCTACTGGAGCATCGTCACCGCGCACCTCGCGTTCTGGAGTTGGTTCACCGCGACGCAATGCGGGTGGCTCTCACGCTGAGCGAGACGGCGTCTCTGCCCGACGAGCGCCCCACGCAGCTTCGATGACAATGCCTCCGTCGTCTGGCCCGCCACCTTCACCGCTCCCCATCGCAGGCTATGCGCGATCCGCGCTGGGGCAGAGCGCACGCAGTTCGCAGCCGGGACAGTCGGGCTTGCGGGCGACGCAGCGGCGGCGTCCGTGCCAGATGAGCCAGTGGGAAAAGAGGGTCCACTTTTCCTGCGGGATGAGCTTCACGAGGTCCTGTTCGATCTTCACCGGGTCGGTTTGTTTCGTGAGGCCGAGGCGGGTGGAGAGTCGCTGGACGTGAGTGTCCACGACGACACCGACGTTAATCCCAAAGGCGTTGCCGAGGACGACGTTGGCGGTCTTGCGGCCCACGCCGGCAAGCGCGGTGAGGGCGTCCATTGTGCGCGGCACTTCACCGCCATGTTTTGCGACGAGGTTGGCGCAGCAGGATTTGATGTTCTTCGCCTTGGCGCGAAAGAAGCCGGTGGTCTTGACGATTTCCTCAAGCTGCTCCTGCGGGAGCGCGACGTAATCCGTGGCGGTGTGGCAAACTCGAAAGAGTTCCTTCGTGACGATGTTCACGCGCTTGTCGGTGCACTGCGCGGAAAGGATCGTGGCAACGAGGAGTTCCAGCGGGTTCGTGTAATCGAGCTCGCAGTGCGCGTCGGGATAGACGCGCGGCAGGGCTTCGACGAGGGCGGCGGCCCGCTCGGAGCGGGTCACTTCTTGGCGGGAGTGGGCGCCGGGCCGAGCGCTTCGAGGCGTTTCTTTGCCTCTTCGGCGTGCGGCGAGTCGGGGTAGTTTTTGACCAGATCGCCATAGTATTTGATCGCCTGCACGCGCTGCCTCTCGCGCCATTGCTTTTCTTTCGCCTGTTTGAGTTCGGCGTCGGACTTTTTCTTCTCTCCACAACCGGGGAGGCCGAGGCTGAGGATGAATGCGAGCAGGAGCCCGGCGAGTTTCTTGCACATGATCGGGAAAAGTCGTGAACCGGCTTATTTTTCCGGCGCAGGAGCCGTTTCGGGCGCGGGGGTCGCAGCCGCGGTGGGAGTCGTCTTCGGGCCGGGTTTGGCTTTCGGGCCCGGCGTCGCCTTGGGCGGCGGGGTAGGCATGGGGATCTCGCCGCGCGACTGCCGCTCGAGGAGTTGCGCGCCGCGCCAGAGCCCTTCGGAGGCTGCTTCCGGCACGCCCGAGTAGAAGGTGCCGATCTTGATGTAGTTGTCGATCGCCGTATCGAAGCGACCGGCCTCCTCGTGGATCATGCCGAGCAGCAGCATGGAATTGGCGCGCAGTTCCGAGGTGGCGTTGGAGTTCTTCACCACTTCGAGCAGCCGCTTGAGCGCCTCCTCGTCCTGCTTCTTGTCGTGGAGATCCCGGGCGATGCCATAGTTCACCTCCATCATCTTGGGCGACCACGCATAGTTCTCCTCGAGCTCCTTGAATTTCTTCGCCGCGGCCTCGTTTTCCTTCTTCCCTAGAAGCGCATTGCCTTCGCCCGAGAGCGCGATGGCCTGGGCCTCCTGGACCTGTTTCGGCGCCTTCTTCGGATCCATGCCGGCGGGAATCGGGTAGTCCCTGGCCAGCTTCCCATAGACCTCCATCGCTTTGTCGTAGTCCTTCTTCGCGAGCAGCGTTTTGCCGAAAAGGTCCACGTCTTCGGGCGCGTACTTGAGATCCGCCTTGTAGGCCTCGCTCATCATCTGCACCGCCTTGTCCTTGTTCTTTTCGGAAAGAAACGCGGAGAGCGTGAAGCGGATCTTGCTCTGAGCCGCAGCCTTGCCTTCAGCTTTAGCGGCGAGGCCCTCGAAGTATTTTTCGACCTCAGCGTCCGTGGTCAGACGCGCGCGGAGTTTCGTTTTCGAAATCTCGAGCAGGTTGTTCAGCGCGAGCGCCACGGCCGGGCTGTCTGGGAATCGCTCGATGATTTGCTCGGCGGCCGCGATGGAATTGTCGAACCCCTTGGTCCACTCCGCGCGCTTCTGCGCATCCTGCGCAAGCACCGGGCCCTGCGAATCGGCGTATCCCTTCCACAAGCTGTTCAGCTTGAGCAGGGCTTCCGCGGCGCTCGGTTCGTCGGGCCTTTTCTTCAGGTATTCCTCGTACGTCTCGATCGCCTCCGTGCCCTTGCTCTGGCTGCCGAGGATCTGCGCCATGAAGTCGTAGGCCTGGTATAGCGAGGGGCTGTCGGGATATTCCGCAACGAACGCTTTCATGATCGCGAGGCACTCCTCGTAGGATTGCCGTCCGGCCATGATCTTGGCGCGTGAAAAGTAAGTGAACGGGGCGGCCTCGCTTTTCGGGAATTTCTTATGCAGTTCCTCGTAGGTCTTCAGCGCCTCATCGGTCTGCTGGAGCGCCGTTTGCCCGTTGGCGAGCGCGAAGAGCGCCTGCGGCATCAACTCGCTCGTCGGATATTTCGCGGCGAACGATTTCAACTCCGCGACCGCCGCCTTCGGATCCGCCCCGAGGCCCAGTTCGCCGACCCAGAAATGCGCCTGCTCCGCCTGCCGCGTGTTCGGATACTTGTCGCGGATCGCTGCGAAGGTCTTCACCGATTCGTCGAGTTTGCCGGTGTCCTTGAAGATAATCGCGAGATTGAACTCCGCGTCCGCAGCCAATTCCTTCGGCGGCTTGCTCGCGATGAATTTCTTCAGCATCTCCTGCGCTTCGTCGTAGCGCTTCAGGCCGATCAGCGCGCTCGCCTGCACATTGAGCAGGTCGGAGGTAAAGCGGCCCTTCGGATAAACCTCCAAGCCTTCCTTGCAATACTCGATCGCTTTCTCCGGTTTCTGATTCTTGCCGCTGAGGAATCCCGCGGCCATCACGAGCTGCAAATTCTCCGCGATCGGGTCGGCCTTGTAGGTCGCCTGGAATGCCTTGTAACGCTCCTCCGCCTTCTCCATCACGCCCTGCAGCGCATAGCTCATCGTGATGTAATAGCTGACTTCCTTCTTCACCTCCTCGCTCTCCGCGAGCGGCTCGATGTAGCTGAGCAGCACCCGCGCTTCATCCAGCTTGCTGAGCTGGAAAAAAATCTGCCCGCTCTTGAGCTTCGCCGTCGTGGTTTCATCGGCGCGGCTCTCGAAGCCCGCGAGCTTTTCCAGCTCCTTGTCGAGGAAACGGTCGAGCCGTTTCATCAGCGCGAAGTCCTTGTTCTTGAGCGCCTCGAGGCGGCGTTGTTTCACGCTCTCGATCCGCGCCTTCTGCGCCGCCACCACCTGCTCCTTCGAGAGCACGCCGCGATAGGCTTCGAGAGCTTTCTGGAAGTTCGCCTCTTTCTGTTCCTTCTTGTCCGCGGGCGTAAAGGACGCGCGCGCCGAGAGCATCTCACCGAGTTGATATTGCGCGTCGTTCATCAGCGCCACGTTGAGGCGCTTCGTCACGATGTCGCGGAGCAGCTTCTCGCCTTCGTCGAATTTCGCCATCGCCGCCGGATCGCCCGCCGCGTCCTTTTGCATCGCCGTCACGCCTTCCGTGCCGAGCACCAGCGCAAGCGTGAACTGGCTGTCCTGAATCGTTTCGCTCTGCGGGAAGGTCTGCAGATTGAGCCGCAGCGGTTTCGCGGCTTCCTCGTATTTCTGGAGCTGAAAGTAAGCGAGCGCCTTGCCGTAGTTCGCCGACTCCGCTTCCTCGCTCTTGGGAAATTTTTGCAGGAACAGATCGAACCCCGCGAGCGCGTCGTTCAGCGTTTTGTCCCGCAGCGGATCCTTCGGGTCGAGCTTCGACGCCTTGGCCGCCAGCACCTGCGGGGTGAGGCTCATGGCAAGCTCGATGAGTTCCGGCGGCGCGCCCTTGGTCGTCGGCACTTTTTGGAAGTTCTTCACACTCTCATCGTGATTGCCGCTGAGGTAATACGCATAACCCAGCCGGAAAACCGCCTCGGGCACCGCCGGGGATTGCGGATACACTTTGATCAATTCCTCGAAGGCCTTGATCGCGTCCTCGTATTTCTGCTGGTTGATCGACTCCTTGCCCCGCTCCAGGGCTTGAAGATCCAGGGTGAGCGGCTGCGCCGGCGCCTGCGCCATCGCCAGCGGCGCGGCGACCGCGGCTCCGGCAAAACACACGATGGCTGCGATCGGCTGACGGCTGGCGAAATTCATAGGGAGAAATCCCGAAACGGGTCTCGGAACATAACGAGCGGATTTTTCGATGACTACCCCTTTTGTGACCGCAGCCGCGAATTTCAGTTCAACCTGCTCCCCACAATGGAGACCGCCGAGCCGGCATGGACAAGATTCACACTACCGTCCATCGTCGCCCGCCGCCGATGATCGCCGTCACCTTCGCCCTGCCCGAGGAAAGCCGCGACTTCCGGCGGCGCCTTGCCGCATCCCCGTTCGCCACCCAGGTCAGTGTCACCCATAGCGGCGCCGGCCCGGAAGCCGCCGCCCGGCACATCACCCACGTCCTCGCGACCCGCCCGGAGTTGATCATCGCCACGGGTTTTGCCGGCGGGCTCGATCCCGCGTTGCGCGTCGGGCAGGTCGTCGTCGCGACGAATTTTTCCAGTCGCGAAGTGCTCGCTCGCGTGGCTGGTGTCGCATCGGGCGTCTTCGCCCACGCGGATTTCCCCGTGGAAACGGTCGCCGCCAAAGCTACCCTCGCCCGCGCCACCGGTGCCCTCGCGGTGGATATGGAGTCCCAGCCCATCGCCACCGCCTGCACCCGCGCGAAAGTGCCGCTGCTCGTCGTCCGCGTGATCAGCGATCCGGCCGGCGAGCCACTGCCCATGCCCTTCGCCGAATGGTTCGACCTCGCCCGGCAGCGCCCACGCCCGGCGCGACTCGTCGCCTGGCTCATCCGCCATCCGACTCGCATCGCACCCTTCTACCGCTTCGTCCGCGGCCTCGCTCCGGCGCGGCGCGCGCTGGCGGATTCTCTCTTTCGCTTCCTAACCCGGGGAAGGATGACCGCGGACTACACGGATTAACGCGGATTCAGCGGTCCGAAAATCCGCGTTAATCCGCGTAATCCGCGGCTCCTTTCCTCGAGCAAAATTCAGTAAGGCGACGCAGATAAAAGCTGCGCCGCCGCGCGTCTTCCCCGAATTCATGCCCCCCGATCCCACCCAGCTATACGATCAGCACGCGCCCGCGCTCTTCGCCTTCCTGCTGAACCTCGCGACTGCTCTGGGAGACTTGCCCGCGGAGCAACGCGCGGTCGTGCATCTCAAGCTCTGGGAGCAAATGACCTTCGCGGACATCGTCGCCTGCGCGGCCCCTGAGTCCGTCCGCCGAGGCCTCGCCATCGCCTCGCCTCCGGGATATACCCACCCACCCTAGAGTCTCTGGTGCCGACATTGATTCCCTCCATTCCCCGCGATGTGAGAAGCGGTGAGGCGCCGCACTGCGGACTCCTCGCGAACCGTACCTACGAGATCCATTCGCCCCGTCGCTTCGCAACCATCCCCTCCCCCTACGACCAGTCCGACTGTGTCTGGCGGCCTGAGCCAAAGGGTTAAATTGACACCGGCCAGCGCACTCGCAGATGGTGCGCGCCCGCGCCATGAAACGCATCCTCTCCGGCATCAAGCCGACCGGCAAACCGCACATCGGAAATTACTTTGGGATGATGCGCCCGGCGATCGAGTGGCAGGAGCGGGGCGAGGCGTTTTACTTCATCGCGGACTATCACGCGCTCACGTCGGTCTTCGATCCGACGAAGCTCCGCGAATATGTGCATGGCGTGGCGCTCGACTTTCTCGCCTGCGGGCTCGATCCGGCGAAGGCGGTGCTCTTCCGCCAGAGCGATGTGCCGGAGCACACCGAACTCGCCTGGCTCCTGAGCTGCCAGACGCCGATGCCGATGCTGGAAAATTGCCACGCCTACAAGGATCACCTCGCGAAGGAAAAGACCCCGTCGCATGGGCTCTTCGCGTATCCGGTGCTGATGGCGGCGGACATTCTGATCTACGAGAGCAATGTGGTGCCCGTGGGTCGCGATCAAAAGCAGCACGTGGAAGTCACCCGCGATCTGGCGCACAAGATGAACGCGCTTTACGGAAATGTTTTCGTCGTCCCCGAGCCGAGCATCCTGCCGGCGCTGGCGACCATTCCGGGCCTCGATGGGCAGAAGATGAGCAAGAGCTACGACAACACGATCGAGCTCTTCGAGGAGGAGAAGGCGCTGCGCAAAAAGATCATGGGCATCGTCACCGATTCCACGCCGGTGGAAGCGCCGAAGGACCCCGCCACTTCGGCGATCGTGGCGCTTTATCGGCTCTTCGCCGCGGAGGCGGAGGTCGCGCAGATGGAGGCGGATTTCCGCGCCGGCGGGATCGGCTATGGCGACTTCAAAAAGCGGCTGTTCGGCGCGATGTGGGAATTCTTCGCACCGCTGCGGGTGCGGCGGAAAGAGTTGGAAGCCGATCCGGACTTTGTGGCCCGCGTGCTCAAGGACGGCGCCGAACGCGCTCGTGCGGTCGCGCGCGGGACGATGGACCGAGTTCGCCGCGCCATCGGTTTGCGCTGAGCGAAAAGGGCAAGGCCGGCGGCGTGCAACACCGCCTCGACGGATTCTCACTTAATTCGAAATTGTGCATTGCACTGCCGCGGTCGGTGCCCCAAATTCCGTCCCCTCGCAAAGGCGGTTGCCTCCGCGAATTTAGTAAGTAAAACTGTGTATATGATGAACCAGAATCCTGGGGAGAGAATGGGGTCTGATCCGATCGCCTCCGAAAAAGTAGCGATCGAACGGAAGATTTTCTTTCTCGACCTTAAAGAGAATCAGCGCGGACGGTTCCTGAAGATTACCGAAGATGTCGGCGGGCGGCGTGATACCATCATGCTCCCCGCTCCGGCCTTCCGGGATTTCCTGGAGGCGCTGCAGCGCTTGGTCGAGTTCGAAGGCAAGCTTTAAGAGCCTGTCTTAGCTCGGCTGCAATCGCACGGGTCCCTGCCGCTTCGCCGCTGGCAAACCCGCGCGAAAGCACCACCCTTGAGCCGCTTCCGTAACGGGGGGCGGCTCTACCGGTGTACGGGGACGGAGTCGTCGCGGCGGATTGCCGGCCAAGACACTAGGCGCGACAACTCGTCCGGAGATCCGCCGGATAGCCGAGCGCAGATCCCGCAGGTGGAGTAGTCGGCGGTCGACATCCTTCAAGATGCCTGTCAAAAGGAGATGAATCTCGGCGCGCTCAGGCCGCCCGAAGTGTCACGCTGCGGAGGAGAGCGGCGAGGATTCCACGATGTCGCAAACCTTTCCTGATTCGACCGCTTTGATGATGAAACGCACGCGTCCATCAGACAGGTGTCGAACGAGCAACGCGAGGCGGCGTGGCTCCAATTCCTCCCGAGCAATGCGAGTCAGCTTTGCCGAAAATTCTTCCTCGCTGATTGTTTCGGAATGTCGCCGCTTCCCAAGTTCGGTGAGCACTATGTGGACGATCTCTGGAACGAAGGAGGTGGTGTCGTTGGTAATTGCAGCGTTCATGGGGAAGTTCAGTTTACGACTCTAGGCCGCGGGCGGAAATCCGTAGGGCACCCTTGAGCGCTTCTCGGGTTCGACCTGACCCGGAGGGCGTCAGTCTTCGTCCCCTGTTTGCCACATCCCGGCGGCGACAGGCTTTGATTCCGGCGATCCTCGCTGGCGCAGGAAAATTGAGAGGATGACCATTGAGCCGATGGCGAGGAACTCGCTCTGCCAATTTTGGAATGACTCGAACCAGAAGCGTGAAGTTTGGAGGTATTCTGCGTAGCTGATCATCTCCTTCCCCGCCGCCATTTGCTCCTCATTGTAAAGGCGCACTCCTCCCGCGGCGTGCAGCGCAACCGAAGCCAGGAAAAGCAGCACAAAGGCAATCAGGAGAGAGTGCTCATACAATCGGAGAACCAAGCCGCCGCGGCGAACGGGCCAAGGTGCGTCGGGCTTATTCCGCTCGCTCCGCGGGTCTTTATCTTGCGGGCTCTTTTTGTCCGGGTCTTTTGACTCCGAGGAGCCTTTTTGAAACAGGAAGATCGTAAGGAAGACGTATGCGCTCATCTGGAGAAACTCGCTCTCCCAGTTTTCGCCTGTGGCTTCCCAGAAATGACTCGAGCAGAAGTATTCACTCACGTTGAAGGGCGACAGTCCTCGCTCCTCTCTTTCTTCATTGTATTCGACGCGACCGACTATGAATTGAGCCGCCCAAAAAACCAGGAACAAGGCGACCAACACGAAGGAGAGGCTGTGGTTGCGAAAGGAAAATTTCATCGGTTGTATTCTGGTTCACTGAATCGCTTTCAATGTTCCGTCTGCGCTGTTTTGAAAACTCACCAAGGGGACTACCCGCTTTGCGCTCAGGCATGAATCTGACCACTGCGACCGGGAGCGGACGCGACTTCATCCAGAACCGGGTGTGTCGAATCGCCTGCAACTTCACCTCCGCAGCCACTTTTCTTTATGCCGAATGAACCTTCGGAAGATGCCGCCCGGCGAGTGAACCGGGCTGTGCTTGCCGCCTCAGAACGCTGCCAGAGCGACATCGCCCAGTCTGTTCACGGCACGCTTTGCCAGACGCTCGGAGGGGCTGCTCTGATGGTCAAAGTCCTTTCGTCCGGAGTGAAGGCTGGGCAGCCGGTCGAAGCTGCGCAGCTCGACGAACTCGGGGAGTCCCTCGACCGCGCGCTCGATGAGGCGCGGGATGTTTTCAACCAGCTCCAGCCTGTGGCCCCCGGAGACGACGGGTTAATGACGGCGCTCTCCCGCCTGGCTGATGAAACGGCCCGGCACACGCCCTGTGAGTTCGTCTGCGAGAATGCCATCCTATTCAAGGACACGGAGGCGGCGCTCTCGCTCTACCGCATCGCTCAGGAGGCGGTGAAAAACGCCGTCCAGCATGCGCAGGCCACCCACATTAAGATTTCCCTGGCCGATCCTGACGGAGTGATCTCGCTCCAAGTCAGCGATGACGGTTGCGGCTTTACGCCGGAAGCGCCCGGCGCGGCCATCGGCGGTTGTGAGCTGATGCAGTTCCGCGCGAAAACGGCGGGCGGCACACTGACCAGTAATTCCGAATCTGGCCAGGGAACGACGGTGACATTTTCGCTACCGAAAGCGATCCGCGCCTGAGCGGGGACCGTGGCAGCACGCGCACCTCATCCTCCGTAGTCGCCCTGCGATTCCCGAGCCGCTTTTTGTCGCAGCGAATTTTTGCCCCCCTCGCCTGGACTGATCGCAGGCGCCGAGACTCTTTGCGGGAATCACCTTCGCGCCCGAAAAGGCCGGCTGGCCACCAAAACCTCCAACCGATAAACTCCAGCCCAGCGATTCACTGGGTGTCCACGTCCAAGGAAATGAAACGCAACTCACCATCCCCAGAATCGGAAGAGCCCGCGACAGATCCAGCTCCGAAACGCGTGCTGCTCGTAGTTGATCACCCCACCTTTCGTCAGGGTTTGAAATTCATTGTCACGCAAAGCGGCGAATTCGAGGTCTGCGGCGAAGCGGATGGCGCGCCGGTGGCCATCTCGGAATGCCGCAAGCTCCTGCCCGATGTGGTGGTGGTCGATGTGTCGATGCCCGGGATCAACGGAATCGAACTGATCAAAATGATCCTCGCGGAGATGCCCGAGATGCCGATCCTCGTGGTGTCGATGCACAAAGAAACGCACTATGCGCTCCTCGCATTGAAGGCCGGCGCGAAAGGCTACGTTATGAAGGCGGAAGCGATGACGTCCATTGCGGGCGCCATGCGGCGGATCGCTGAGGGGGAAAATTTATGTCAGCCCGACGTTTGGGGAGCAGCTCATTTTCAAAGCGATCCAAGCGATCGACGAAGGGATGGGCTCGCCCGTGGAGGTGCTGTCCGACCGCGAGCTCGAAGTGCTGGAAAAGCTCGGCAAGGGGCTCACGACGCGGGAGATCGCCGAGAACTTGCACCTCAGTCCAAAGACGGTGAAAACGCACCGCGCCCACATCAAAGAAAAAATGAAGTTCAAAGACGCCACGTCGATGGTTCGATTCGCGGTGGACTGGGTGACGAGCGGTCAGGGTGAAGCGGCCTCTCCGCCGCAATCGCAGCCGGCAGCCTGACACCTACGCACTTCACGCTCAGCGTCGCTCCCGATACCCTCCGCGGGCGGCATGCACGATGTAAAGGGCGTATGATTTTCGGAGCAAAAGCGAAACCGACTGGAGTGGAATACATTGCGTGGGCGCCGGACCACGAAAAGGTGGCTCTGGAGATTCATCCAGGGAGCAATGGCGCGACTCACCGAAAGCTGGTGATGAAGCGCGACCCTTTGGGGCAGCATGTGGCCGTCGATCCCCAAGGGCACGTCGGCGATCGGTATCATTTCCTTCTGCCGGATGGGAAAACCGTCCCCGATCCGGGATCGCGGGCTCAGGCCGACAGCGTCCACGATCTTTCGGTCGTCATCGACCCGGCGACCTACTCCTGGACCGACACAAAATGGAAGCACCCGCCCTTTCGCGACTTGGTGATCTACGAGTTGCAAATCGGGACGTTCACGCCGGCCGGAACTTTCCGGGCTGCAATCGAAAAGCTACCGCACCTGCGTGACCCGCACGTCAATGCGATCGAAATTATTCCGATTGGCAATTTCCCGGGTCGTTGGAATTGGGGCTACGACGGTGTGCTGATTTATGCGCCGTCTCGCGCCTACGGAAGTCCCGATGACTTGCGGGCGCTCGTGGATGCGGCGCATCGGCAAGGCAGCCGGCAACAGCCAGCACATCTTGAAGCCATTCAAAGCCATCGAGCTTCAGACCATGCTCGACGATGCCGCTCGCGAACTCGGCGACTGAGAGATCGAACGAGCGGCCGATTCGAGGTTGTGCGACGATGTCGCGAAGGCCGAAGTTCTCCGGCGGTGCGATGATCCAATGTGAAAACTGCACGCTTTTCCAACGTCGTCGAAAAGTGCGGCGAGCCGGAGGCGTATCTCCTGTTGATGGACCCGGTGAAGGATCGGACATTTCAGGCGGCACTGAAGGCGCAACGCGTGATGACCGTGTTTCAGGAAGCACTGGGCACCAAAACCGACAGGGGGGAGATTGGATTTCAGCCTGGCCGCAACCGGCAGTTTCTCCTCTTCCCCAAATCGCTGCGCCCGTTTGCCGGACGAGCAGTGGTCGGCATCAAGTATGACCTGCTCGCGTCTCCTGACGTTCTGAACGGCGAGCGCGCGCCCGCGCCGCGACCCCGAAAACCGAAGAAGGCAAAACGAACACCTACGAAAACAAGAGATGAACCTGAACCGACCAAGGTGGTGGCGTTCAAGCCGGCGCCCCCGGAAGACGAGGACGACGAGATCGCGGAGCTGAAAGACCACGTCCGTCGAGCGATGGCCTTGCTGGAGGATGGAAAAGCAGTGGCAGCCTTCAACCTCCTGAAACG
The DNA here is from genome assembly GCA_031411395.1 of Chthoniobacteraceae bacterium. Classification (GTDB taxonomy): domain Bacteria; phylum Verrucomicrobiota; class Verrucomicrobiia; order Chthoniobacterales; family Chthoniobacteraceae; genus Chthoniobacter. The sequence goes on along the minus strand of JANOAZ010000212.1, from coordinate 2,116 downwards.
CGTCGTCGACTAAACAAGTCGCAACCAAGCGGCGGCGGTTGCGCGATTCTGAAAGCACTATGAGAGCACTCTGGAAAGGCGCGATCACCTTCGGCCTCGTCACCATCCCTGTGTCGTTGTTCCCGGCGACCCGGCGGGAGGAGTTGAAATTCCGGCTTCTCCGATCGAGCGATCAGAGCCCGGTGAATTACAAACGCGTGGCCGAAGCCGATGGCAAGGAAGTGCCCTGGGATCAAATCGTGAAAGGCTACGAGTATGAAAAGGGGAAGTTCGTCATCATCAAGGACGAGGACTTCGCCCGCGTGGATGTCGAGGCCACGCAGACCGTGGACATCATGAACTTCGTCAGCATCGACGACGTCGACCCGCTCCTCTTCTACAAGCCCTACTTCCTCGAAACGTCGAAGGGCGGCGACAAAGCCTACGTCCTCCTCCGCGACGCTCTCATCGACACAGGCAAGATCGCCATCGCGAAAGTCGTGATCCGCACCCGTCAACATCTTGCCGCGGTGAAGCCGCAGAAGCGCGGCCTGATGCTGGAGTTGATGCACTTTCCCAAAGAGCTGATTGACGTGTCTGAGTTCAACGAGCCTGCGGAGAAATCGATCGGCAAAGCGGAGATGCAGATGGCCAAACAACTCATCGAGAGCATGACGACCGATTGGGAGCCTGAGCAATACAACGACGAGTATCACGAGGCTCTCGAAAAGCTCATCGAAGAGAAGATCGAGCATCCCGACAAGACGGCTCCCGCTCCCGCGAAAAAGCGTCAGGCGACCAACGTCATCGACCTCGTCTCGGTCCTCCAGGAAAGCCTGCAGCAGTCGAAGGGCAAACCAGCGGGGAAGAAGCCAAAGACGACTGCCAAAGCCCGCAAGCCCGCCAAGCGAAAGAAGGCCGCGTAACTGCTCCAGTTCAGGACCTGGCGACCAACGCTTTGGAGTGTCGCGAAAGAATGAGTATGCCAAACATCTCCATCAAGACCCACGCCATCGTTGACTATCTGACGGGAGTTTTGCTGATTCTCTCGCCTTTCGTTATTCCTTATCCCGACAATCCGATGAAAGGCATCGCCTTTGTCTTCGGTGCTATTATTTTGCTCTACAGTTCGATGACGGACTATCCGCTAGTGTAGTGCGCCGTAAATAGTAAAGAGTAATGGTGACAACCCCCCGATTGTATGGATGATCGGGAATGCGAACCGCACCGAAAGTTGAACTGAGCGTGGAAGACAGAGCGTGGCTGGAGAAGGTCAGCCGCAGCCGGGTCGAGGCGGTGCGACTCTCGGAGCGCGCGCTCATTGTGCTGATGGCTGCGGACGGGAAGACCAATCGTGAAATCGGGATGAGCTTGGAGATCACGGAGGAGAAGGCCGCCCAGTGGCGCGGTCGCTTTAATGATCAAGGTAGGACCGGCATTGAGCAGGATGCGCCAGGCCGGGGGGCGCAAGCCGACTTACCCACCGGAGATCGTCTCGATGGTGGTGCGCCGGACGACCCGCCAGAAGCCCGAGGCCGCGACGCACTGGAGCCGCCGACCGATGGCCAGCGCGACCGATCTGAGTGCTTTCGACCATCGGCCGCATCTGGCGCCAGCATGGGCTCAAGCCCCATCTGAGCCGCACCTTCAAAGTCTCCAATGATCCGCACTTTGCAGAGAAGCTGGAGGACATCGTCGGACTCTATCTTAATGCGCCGGAGCATGCCCTGGTCTTCTGCTGCGACGAGAAAAGTCAGGTGCAGGCTCTGGATCGTACCCAGCCGGGCCTGCCGATGAAGAAAGGCCGGGCGAGCACCTTTACCCACGATTATGTGCGTCACGGGACGACCACTCTCTTTGCCGCGCTCAATGTCGCCGACGGCACGGTGATCGGACAGTGCCAGACGCGCCACCGCCACATCGAATGGCTGAAGTTCCTGCGGTTACTCGATGAGAAAACCGTGGCGGATCGCGAGCTGCATCTGATCCTGGATAACTACGCCACGCACAAGCATCCCAAGGTCAAAGCCTGGCTCAAAAAGCATCCGCGCTTTCGTCTGCACTTCACCCCGACGAGCGCCTCGTGGCTCAACATGGTGGAGCGCTTCTTTCGCAATCTGAGCGTTCAGCGTCTGCG
>JANOAZ010000211.1:0-2740 GCA_031411395.1 Chthoniobacteraceae bacterium | reverse complement strand
GACGGATTTCTACATCGCGGCTGAGTTGCTGCGCGAGATTCTCACGTTTGCGTTCGCGTATCGCGGCGACAAGCCACAACCCGACCTGCGCGTCGCGTTCATGCGGTTCACGTGCATCGTCTGGCTCACGCGACCCGAACTGCTGCACAACATCAGCCTCGCGGAGCTTGGCCCGCAGCTAGGCTACACGCGGGCGAATCTGTCGAAGCTGATTCGTGATTTCGGCGACCGGCTCGGCGGACTGCGCAATCGTTTGCAGAAAACGGAGGGTGCGCGCCGCATCTACTCCGAGGCGCAGAAGCGCGACCACTGGCGCAATCGCCCGAAAAAGAAACCGCCCGCCTCTTGCGAGACGGGCGGCTGCCATGCTGAACACTCGGAAACCCCAACGCCGGAGCCTCCGCATGAGTGACGGTGTCAAAGTCATGGTGTGTCCGACGGGCGAGCGCATCGTTTCGGACGAAGACGACGCGCGTGTGCAGGCCGAGGCGTTGCGCCTGGGCGTCATCGAGCAGATCGCCGCGGCGGTCCGGAACGGCGACGGCCAGCGTGGCGCATCGGTGATCACGCGCGACGGCAACCGGCTCGTGGCGATCATCCGATGGGCCGGCTTCCCGAAAGCATCGAATAACGGATGGGCGAGCATGTCGGTCACGCCAGCGAACGACAAAACCGCGGGCTGGCTGATGAATGCGGTCCATCTCCTCATCGACGGGGACAGCATGGCGTTGCTGCCGGCAGACGGGTCATGGCGCAACTGACACAGCTTCCGCGCTTCGTCCTGGACTTGCTCGCCGCGTGTCCCGCCGCAGGCGCGGGCGTGCATCGGTGGCTGTTCTGCGTCGCGCGTGTGTTGCACCCGTTCTACGCCGACAAGCGCGAGCTGGTCGCGCTCGTTGCCAGCGCGGCAGCGGGCTGCGGGCGCGAGGTGCCCGCGGGCGAGGTCGAGAAAGCCGTCGCCAACTCCGAGGCGTGCGCGTGGCAGCCGGGCGACAATCGCGCGCGGCCGCGTGTCCGCAGCTCGAAATGGCCGGAGCCAAATCTCGAGCAGATCGAGGCGATTGCCGCCGCACCGGATTCGCCGCGGCTCGCGGATCTGTGGGAAGCATCGCCCATTCGTTGTGACGAGCCGATGACCGAGGCACTCGTGGACGCGCTCTTTCCCGGAGATCCGCTCCTGTGCTGCTCGTGGAAACTCGACCGGTTCTTCGACACCGGCGCGCGCGAGGAGTGGCGCGGCCAGCTCGACGAGATGCAATTCATCGTGCCGTCGCCTATGAGCGCCGCGGAAGGGCGCACGAAGGAGGGCAATCTATCGCCGCGCTGCCTCGACAACACCGGGCCGCGCCGGTTCCTCGTGATTGAGTTTGATGGTGGCGAGGCCGACACGCACGCCGCCGTGCTCTGGCATCTCGCGCGCCTGGCTCCGCTCGCGCTCGTCGTCCACAGCGGCGGGAAGTCGCTGCACGGGTGGTTTTCCTGCGCGGGCGAAGACGAAGAGAAGCTCCACAAGTTCATGCGCTACGCCGTGCTGCTCGGAGCGGACCCGGCGACGTGGACGCGCTGCCAGCTCGTGAGGATGCCGGATGGTCTGCGCCCGATGCCGCGCACGTGGCCGGTGCGGCAGCACGTCTTCCATTTCAACCCTGCCAATCTGCCATGAACAAAACGCCGTGGGCCGAAAAGGCCGCCATTCCCGAAGTGCCGTCGCCACCTGCGACGGGCAAAGCCGCCTCCGCTCAGGGCGAGAAACAGCCCGCGCCTCCACCTACCGTCTTTCCAATCGGCGAGCTCGAGCTGCCGCCTTCGCACGACGATCCCAACGAACTGCTGCGCTTTCGCTATCTCTGCCGCGGCGGCGGCGGATTGTTGGTTGCATCGACCGGCATCGGCAAATCGACGCTGAGCTTGCAGGGAGCGCTCTGCTGGTCGATCGGGCGCGACCTGTTCGGCATCGTGCCGGCGAGGCCGCTGCGGTCGCTGATCATCCAGGCCGAAAATGACTTCGGCGACCTTGCCGAGATGCGCGAGGGAATCATGACCGGGCTCGGCTTCACCGACCGCGAGCGCTCGCTGGCTGGAGCAAGCGTGCTCGTTGCGAACGAAGACGCACGCAGCGGCGAGGAGTTTTGCGCGGAGGTCATCGCGCCGCTGCTCGCCGAGCATCAGCCGGATATTCTGTGGATCGACCCGGCGCTCTCGTATCTCGGCGGAGAGGCAAACTTGCAGCGCGACGTGGGCAAGTTCCTGCGCAACGGCATCAACCCGCTCGTCCACAAGCACGGGTGCGGCGTCATCGTCATCCATCACACGAACAAGCCGCCGTCGGGCAGCGAGAAACCCGACTGGCAGGCCGGCGACTATGCGTATCTCGGCAGCGGCAGCGCGGAGTGGGCGAACTGGCCGCGCTTCGTGCTCGCGCTGCGCTCCATCGGCAGCCACGAGGTTTTCGAGCTGCGAGCGGGAAAGCGCGGCGCGCGCCTGGGCTGGCGTGGCGATGATGGCGAGCGCGTTTACAGCAAGCTCATCGCGCACGCGAAGCAGGACGGCTTTTGCTGGCGGCTCGCCGATGAGGCCGAGCTGGTGACCAAGCAAGGCCGCCCGCCACAGTTCAGCACGAAGGACCTGCTGGCGCTGCTTTCGCCGCTCTCCTCCGGGCTCAAGTCCGCCGAGTGGCAGAAGCTCGCGCGTGAGGATCGCGGCATCAGCCGTTCGCGCTTTTTCACGCTGCTGAGCGAGC
>JANOAZ010000210.1:0-35819 GCA_031411395.1 Chthoniobacteraceae bacterium | reverse complement strand
CCAGCGCCCGATTGGCCGGGCAGGCAGTGCCAATCGGGAGATTGGCGCTCCCGGGTTTGACGCGCGTCAGTTCTTCTCGTCCTTCGTCACCGGCTTGAGGATCGCTGCGAGCGTGTCGGGGTGATCCGGCGTGCGGGTGAGTTCGAGGTATTTCGGACCCTCGGTGTAGTTGAGCGCGATGGTGCGGAAGACCTCGCCGTCGAGGACGAGCAATTCGACTTTGCCGAGCGTGACGCTGTCCGCGATCGCGTCCTTGAGCCGTTGTCCGCTGAACTTCCGGCCATTCACGCCGGTGATCATCATGCCGCCGGCGAGCCCCGCCTTGTCGGCGGGCAAACCGGGGATGATGGAGAGGATCTTGCCGTCGTCGCCCGCGCTCAGACCGAGGCTCGCGCTCGCGGAGACCTGCTTGCGGTCCTTGTCGCGATCGGTGAGAAACTCGCTCGGCTTCGCGGCGTACTGCAGGCGGTAGCCGAGGGTCTTGGTGAGAAAATCGAGCGCGAGGGCGTTGCGCGGTTGGCTGATCCGTTCGGCGAAGAACTTCTCCCAATCTTCATCCGCGAGTTCGCGAAGGAGGCCGGTGACTTCTTTCAACTCGTAGCCGAGCACGACTGGCATCTTCTCGCGATCGGCGGCGAAAAACTTTTTGCAGAAGTCGTCGATGCTCTTCTTCCCGTCGGTCTTTTTGCGGATCAAGGCATCGACTTCGAGCCAGACGACGAGGCCTTCGTCGTAGTAGTCCTGCCCGCGCCGGAGCTGCGACCACGAGACGCTGTGCCCGCGGAGCAGCCAGCTCGCGACGGCCGTGTCTTCGAGCGCGCGCCAGCGGCGGCCATCCTGGCGCATCAGCCAGTCGAGCTTGTTCGCGAAGGCGGGCAGATGTTCCTCGAAGGTGAGCAGGCCGCTGCGCACCGCGAGCACTTCGCCAAGGTACTGCGTGAGGCCCTCATACACCCAGAGCAGCTTGGTGCGCTCGGGCTCGTGAAAGCTGGTGGTGATCATGCTCGCGGGACGGCGAAACTTTCCGCACCAGGAATGGACGAACTCGTGAGGGAGAAGATACGCCGCCCAGCTCTTGCGCTTCTTGTCGTCGATGAGGTCGCGCTCGCCCACTTCGTTGAAGCTGCTCGCCAGGTGTTCGAGGCCATTGCGCGGGAGCGCGTCGCTGCACACGACGAGGAAATGATACGACTCGAAGGGCGCGCCGCCGAAGAGCGCGAGGGCCTCGGCGTAAAGCTTGCGATATTGCGCGATGAGTTTGTCGTCGATGGCGATGGCGCTGGCCGCTTCGCTGGTGAGATGGAGAAAGCCGGGCGGCGTGTTCTTCGCAGTAATTTCGATGGTGCGAAAATTTTCGCCGCAGATCAGTGGGCTATCGACCATGCGGCGCAGGGTCATCGGTTCGAAGGCAATGCCGGTGCCATCCTTTTTCGCCGCGGGCGGAAGGGCGGTGCCGAAGCGCCAGCCGGCGGGCAGTTGCAGGCGCACCGTGGCGGTCATGGTGTCGATCGACGCGCCCTCGGGGTAAAGCAGCACGGTGTTCCAGTTGATCACGCCGACCTGGGAATTGCCGAAGCTGTCCACGCCGCTCGAGTTGCCTGTGGGCTGGTTGCAGATGTAGTCGAGTTTTGCGATCACGCGGTCCGCGCCGGCGGGCACGGTGACGAGGAAGCGGTTCATTTCCACCTCATCGCGCTTCCAAACGAGCGTTTCGCCCGCGGCATTTTCGAAGCGCACGCCCGCGAGGTTTTGCACCGGCCCGCCGGGCGCATGCACGCCGGGGATCCACTTCGGATACCAGACGACGAACTCGCCCGCCTTGGCGGGAATCTCAAGCCGGGCGTGGAGCAATGAGCGGGAGATTTCGCGGGCATCGACATCGAGCGTGATGCCGGCGGGCGGCGCGGCGAGAGCCGGGAACGCTGCGAACGCGAGGGTCAGGAGGGAGAAGAGGGCTTTCATGGAGGAGCGCTGTTGTGCGTGGTTCGCGGGGTATTCGCAAGCCGCGCGCGCGCGGCGGAAAACCAATACGCTGCCGTCATTCCGACCGGAGCGTAGCGGAGTGGAGGAATCTCTCGCATCCGCGGGCAGCGGCGGTGCGGAGCACTTGCAAGGCGTTCCACGCCGCCTCCGCCCTCAGATGCGAGAGATTCCTCCACTACGCTCCGCTCCGGTCGGAATGACGGCGTGTTTTTTTGGATGGGTCGTCAGAACTCGAATCCGTCGATGTTCTCCTTATTAAAGATGAAGGGCTGGCCGAGCAGGATGTTGTCACCCTCGACCTTGATCGCGCCGAGCTTGCCGGCTTCGTATTCGGTCGCGCCGGGGTTGAGCTTGCCGATGGTCGTGTCCACGGCGGCCTTGATCGTGAGATAGCCGAGGTCCTGCACCTTCCAGAGGATCACCGCCTGCGTTACCCCGTCCTTCACGTAAGCGCGATTCTCGCTCGGCAGCCCGAGCCCGAGCACTTTCACCACCCCGGCTTTGCCCGCCTGCTTCACCGCCTCCGCCGCGCCGGGCACCGCGGGTGAGCAGATCGCCATGATGCACTTCAGATTCGGGTACGCGCTGAGGAGATTCGTCGCCTCCTGCTGCGCCTTGTCCTTCTGGTCGTCGCACGGCTTGGTATCGACCAGCTTCATCTTCGGATATTTATCCGCGAGGCGCGCTTCGATGTGTTTCCGCCATTCACCCATGTTCGCCGCAGTGAGCGTGGCGGTGATGATCGCGAACTCCCCTTCCCCACCCGTGAGCCGCGCCGCCTCGTCCATGAGCGTGCGGCCGATCCCTTCCGCCGTGGCCTGATTCACGAAAAACGTCCGCGCGTCCGCGTTCGCATCCGAGTCATACGTCACCACTTTGATCCCTGCGGCCTGCGCCTTTTTGAGTGCGGTCGAGATGCCTTCCTTGTTTTCGCAAGCGGCCGCGATCGCATCGACGCCGAGGGTGATCCAGTTCTCCACGATTTCGTTTTGCTTTGCCGGATCGGTGTTCGTCGGTCCGTCGAAAAGCAGCTCCACTCCGAGTTCGTTCGCCGCCTCGCGCGCGCCTTTTTCGACGTTGACGAAATACTGGTTGCCCTTGCTCTTCGGCAGCAGGGCGATGGTGAGTTTTTTGCGGCCATCGCCTCCGCCGGCTGGCTCGGCCTTTTTGCAGCCAGCGAGGAGGATGAAGGGAAGGATGAGGAACGTGAGGATGCGTTTCATGGAGTGGAAGTCGGGGCGGCGAGAGATTGCTTGCGCGCACGGCGTTCGGACAAGGTTTTCGTCAGACCACCGGCGGCGAGGGCGAGCAGAAGGAGCGCGCCGGTGAGCATGCCGGAGAGTTCGCGGGAGTAGGCGGTGATGCTGAGGATGCGCGCGAGGCCATTGGAAAGGATGGCAATGGCGGCGACGCCCATGAGCGTGCCGTGGACGCTGCCCACGCCGCCGAAGATGCTGGTGCCGCCGAGCACCACGGCCGTGATGGCCGCGAGTTCGTAGCCGATGCCGGCATTGGCGCGCGCCTCGGTGACGCGCGAAACGAAGATCACCGCGGCCAGACCGGCGACGCTGCCGGCGAGCGTGTACGCGAGCGCGATGCGCCGCTCGACGGGAATGCCGGCATAACGTGCGCCTTCCGGCGCGAAGCCGATCGCGCGGAAGGAGCGGCCGAAACTCGTGCGATGGACCAGCAGCCAGACGCCGAGCGCGACCACGATGAAAATCCACGCCTGCACGGGAACGCCGAGGAAGAATCCATTGCCGAGGGTGAGAAAGGCGCCGGGGAAATTCGTGAAGGCGCGGGTGCCGCCGGTGATCGCTTCCGCGAGTCCGCGGAAAAGCGAGAACGTGCCGAGGGTGACGATGAGCGGAGGCAGGCGCAATCGGGTGATGAGGGCCGCATTGAGCCCGCCGCCGAGCGTGCCGAGCGCGATCGCACCGAGCGCGGCGACCCAGGGGGAAAGGCCCGCATCTTTCCACAGCATGCCGAAGGCGACGGCGCACAACCCAACCAGCGAGCCGACGGAAAGGTCGATCCCGCCGGTGAGAATGACCGGCGTCATGACGAGCGCGAGCAGGCCGATCTCGACAGACTGCCGGACGATGTTGGCGATGTTCGCCGCGGTGCCGAAATTCCGGCCCACGGCGTTGAAGTAAAGGACCTCGGCGACGAGCACGATGAAGAGAACGGCCTCCGGGCGGGCGAGAGCGGCCAGCAAGGAACGGGGTTTGGACGAGGCGTTCATGAGTTCCCTCCTTTGCCTCGACTGCGCAGCCCATCCGCCATCACGGCCAGGAGGATGACGAAGCCCTGGATCGCCTTTTCCCAATAGGATTGAACATGGAAGTGGGTCAGCGCGGGGTTCACATTCGCGAGCAGCAACAGGCCGGGGAAGACGCCCCACAAATTGCCGCGCCCTCCGGACACGGCGACACCGCCGACGACCGCGGCGGCGATCACTTTCAACTCGAGTCCGTCGCCGCTCGTGGGCTGCACCTGCGGAGATTGGACGACATTCAGGACCGCTGCGACGCCGACCAGCGCGCCCATTAAAACAAAAACGCCGAACGTGGTCCGGCGCGGATCGATGCCCGCGAGCCGCGCCGCTTCGGCATCGGAGCCGACGGCATAGACGCGCCGGCCCGCGGCGAGGTTCTTCATCGCCCATGCTGCGATCACGACTGAGGCGACCGCGAAGGCGATCAGCACCGTCTGGCCCGTGGCCTGCGGAAGCCCGAACCATTGAACGCCGGGCGGAAGATTGAGCAGCCGGCCCTGCTGCCAGAGCCGCAGCGCCTCCTGCAAGGTGACCATCGACGCGAGGGTGACCACGATCGACGGCAGGCCAAGCCCCGCGACGAATGCGCCATTGATCGCGCCCATCGCCGCTCCGGCACACGTCGATGCGAGCACCACGACGATGAGCGGCAGCTTGGCCGCGGCGAGCAGGCCGGCGATCACGGCGCAGATGCCAAACTGCGCGCCGATGGAGATGTCGATCTGCCGGCAGACGATGACGAGCGTCATGCCGATCGCGGCGATCAGCGCGGGAGTCTGGGCGGTGAGCCGGGAGAGGAGCGGCTGGAGCTGAAAGAAGTGCGGCGCAAAAACCGCGAGCGCGACCAGCAGCAGGGCGAGCGCGGCGGCGACGGAGAGTTCGCGAAAGTAACGGCTCATTTACGCGGCCTCCTTTGCCTGGCCGAGCGCGGCGGCCATCACGTCGTGCGCGTCGGCGCTGCCGGGCAGCATGGCGGTGATCGTGCCGCCGCGCATGACGGCGATGCGATCGCTCATGCCGAGGACTTCCGGCAGGTCGCTGGAGATCATCAGCACGGCGAGGCCATCCTTCGCGAGGCGGCGGATGATCTTGTGAATCTCGGCCTTCGCGCCGACATCCACGCCCTGCGTCGGTTCGTCGAGAATGAGCAGCTTTGGTTTCGTCGCGAGCCAGCGAGCGAGCGCGACTTTCTGCTGATTGCCACCACTGAGCGAACCGCCGGGCGCGTCGGGTCCGGAGGTCTTCACTGCGAGGTCGGCGATGTAGTCGCGCGCCAGCTTTTGCTCGGCGGCGAAGCGCAGCCAGCGACCGGGGAAGAGCACCGGATGAATCGCCATGGTGACATTCGCGGCGATCGGCATTTCGAGGATCACGCCATGCCGGCGGCGATCCTCCGGCACATACGCGATCCCCTGCTCCACCGCATCGCGGGCGGAGCGGATCGTGACTGGCTGCCCGCCGAGCCTGATTTCACCGGCATCCGCGGGCGTGATGCCGAAGAGGATGCGAGCCAGCTCCGTGCGCCCCGCGCCGACGAGGCCCGCGAGTCCGACGACTTCGCCGGCCCGCACGTCGAGGGTGATCGCATGGACGCCGCCGGCGGTGCAACCCACCTCGCGCAGCGCGAGCACCGTCCCGCCCGGCGCGGTTTCGGCGGGCGGATAGATCGCCGACATTTCCCGACCGACCATCATGCGGATGAGCGAAGATTCGGTCATGTCGTCCACGCGATTGGTCCCGACGCTTTCGCCGTCTCGCAGGACCGTCACGCGATCCGCGAGGGCGAAAATCTCCTCGAGCCGATGCGAAATGTAGATGACGCCGACGCCGTGCACGCGGAGATCGCGCACGACGGCGAAGAGGAGGTGCTGCTCCTTCTGCGTAAGCGATGCGGTGGGCTCATCCATGATCACGACGCGCGCGCCCGAGCCGAGCGCGCAGGCGATCTCGACGAGCTGCTGCTCGGGCATCGACAAGCTGCGCACCTCGGCTTCGGGATTGATCGCGGCGCCGATGCGTTGCAGGAGGTCCCGCGCCCGCGCACTTTGCTGCTCCCACCGGACGCGTCGGAGGGCCGGGGTCTGCTCCAGCCGCAGCGCGATATTTTCCGACACGGAGAGATCGGGGAAGAGCGCGGGTTGCTGGTAAATGCAGGCGATTCCGAGCGCGCGCGCCTTTGCCGGAGTGAGATGCGCGACCGCTTTGCCGGCGATCTGGATCGTGCCGCCGTCGGGTTGGTGGGCGCCGGTAACGACCTTGATCAGCGTGGACTTGCCCGCGCCATTCTCACCGAGCAAGGCGTGGACTTCGCCCGGCTGGAGCGCGAACGAAACGCCTTTGAGCGCACGGACTGCGCCGAAAGATTTCGTCACCGCCGTGAGTTCGAGGAGGGCCTGCGGCATCGCCCTCGCTCAACTGCGACCGGCCAGAATTTCGCGCTCGTAACGCTTCACTTCTGTCAGCCAGACCTCGCCGACGGGGACGCCGGAACGCGCGCAGTATTCATCCCAGACCGCGCCGAACGGGAGCGTCTTCGCCTCCTCCATGAGCGCGAGCCGCGTGGTGTGATCGTCCGCAGCCTCCGCCGCGTGCAGCCGCTCGGCGGGTTCGAGCAGCGCGATGAGCAGCGCCTTAATGAGGCAGCGTGTGCCGATCACCCACGCTGCGACGCGATTGAGGCTCGCGTCGAAGTAGTCGAGTCCGAGATGCACACGATCGAGAAACGCCCCGCGCACGAGTTCCTGCGCGATGGCCTGCAAATCGTCGGTGAGTGTGACTACGTGATCGCTGTCCCAGCGCACTCCGCGGCTGACGTGGAGGAGCATTCCTTCGAGGTGGAGGAGGAGCGCGGAGATCTTGTCGGCGATCGTCTCGGTGGGGTGAAAGTGACCCGCATCGAGGCAGAGCAGTTTTTTGCGCGAGAGCGCGTAGCCGATGTAAAACTCGTGCGAGCCGACGACATAACTCTCGGAGCCGATGCCGAAGAGCTTCGCTTCGACGGCGTCGAGTTGGTGCTGGGGATCGAGTTCCTCGGCGAAGATCTGGTCGAGCGAATCGGCGAGGCGCTGGCGCGGCGCGAGGCGATCGGCAGGCGTGTCCTTGAAGCCATCGGGAATCCAGACATTCGTCACACACGGCGTGCCGAGCGCGCGGCCCATCGCCGCGCCGATGCGACGGCAGGCGATGCCGTGCTCGATCCAGTAGCGGCGGATGCCCACGTCGCGATGCGCGAGCGTGAAGCCGTCCGCGGCTTTCGGGTGGCTGAAGAAAGTGGGGTTGAAATCGAGCCCGAGTCCCCTCGCCTGCGCCCACTCGATCCACGCCTGGAAATGTTCCGGGCGCAATTCGTTGCGCTCGACCTTCGACGAGATGTCGAGGTAGCTGGCGTGCAGATTGAGGCGGTGCCGGCCGGGAATGAGCGCGAGCGCCTGCTCGAGATCGGCGCGCAGTTCATCCGGCGTGCGCGCCTTGCCGGGATGGTAGCCCGTGACCGCGAGGCCGCCGCCGAGCGCCGAACCGTCCTTTTCAAAACCGCCCACATCGTCGCCCTGCCAGCAATGCAGCGAGATCGGCACGCGGGCCACGGCGGCGAGCGCGCGTTCCGCGTCCACGCCGAGCGCAGAGTAACGTTCGCGGGCGAGGGCGTACGCCGGGGTCGTCGGAGTGGCGGAGGTCATGGGCGTAAGTGCGCCGCGCACTTGTTTCAGGGGACGCACCCGGCAGCAAGCCACTTTCGCGACATCGCCATCCCAGCGCGCGCATCCCGAACCAAGGCGGGACGCCGCACCGTCCTCAGCGCTTCCGCCGACCGCCGAATGAATACCCCGTCAGAGTCCGCACCCCCTTTTTGAATCCGCCGGCGGGGATCTGCTCTTCGTTGAAGAGCGTGGTGTAGAGATAGTTGAAATTCTCCAGCTTCAACCGGGGAATCTTCGCGCCGATGAAGCGCTCGATCGACCGCACGTGATCCATTTCCTCAGCGGTGAAAATGGTGAACGCATCGCCGGTCAGTTGCGCGCGACCGGTCCGGCCGATGCGATGCACGTAATCCTCCGGATGCCCCGGCACATCGTAATTGATCACGTGACTCACCCCGGCGACATCGAGCCCGCGCGCTGCGATGTCGGTGGCCACCATCACTTCGTATTTCCCGCTCTTGAAGCCCGCGAGCGCCTCCTCGCGTTCGCTCTGGGTCCGATTGGAATGCAGCGCCGCCACGGAATGTTTCATCTCCTTGAGGCGATGCGCGACCTTGTCGGCCATGATCTTCGTGCTCGTGAAAATGAGGCAGCTATCGAACTTCGTTCGCTCCAGCATCGCGATGAGCAGGTCGAATTTCTGGTCCTTCGCCACCGGATAGAGCGCGTGCGTGACGGTCTCCGCCGGCGAAAAGCGCGCACCGATCTCCACCTGTTCCGGGTTGGTGAGCAGCCACTTCGTCATCGTCTCCAGCTCCGGCGGCATGGTGGCGGAGAAGAACAGAGTCTGCCGCTGCTTGGGCACGCGATCGACGATCCGCCGCACTTGCGGGAGGAAGCCCATGTCGAGCATCCGATCCACTTCATCGAGCACCAGGTATTGGATGTCCTTGAGGTTCGCAGTGCCGTCTTCGAGGAAGTCGAGAAGGCGCCCCGGCGTGGCCACGAGCACGTCCATGCCGGCGCCGAGTTGCTCCCGCTGGCGGCCATAGCCGACACCGCCGTGGATCAGCGCGACCTGGATATCCATGTAACGCGCGTAATCCCGAAATGCCGTCTCCACCTGGGCCGCCAGCTCGCGAGTCGGCTCGAGGATCAGCGCGCGGGTCGCCCCGTGGCGGGCCAGCTTGGTGAGGATCGGCAGGGCGAACGCGGCGGTCTTGCCGGTGCCCGTCTGCGCGGAACCCATCATATCCTTGCCGTCTAAAATGAGCGGAAAAGCACGTAATTGAATCGGTGTGGGATCGACGTAGCCCATCGCTTCCACACCGCGAACGACTTCATCGAGAAGTCCAAAATCCTTAAATGACATCGGCGGAACCTAGGGCCAGCCCTGTTCCACAAGCAACAAGCAATTGCCGCGCTGCATTCCTCGATGGCGCTCTGGCCAGCGATTTGCTTTTCAGTTTGCGCGAACGAGGCTTTGCCCGTATCCATCCCCCTTCGTTTCCGCAAACCCCTCCCCTCGTTAGAAAAAAGTCCTTCGTGTTTCCTCGCATCCCCTTCCACAAAGTGAACTGGACCACCAGTTCGTTCCTCATCGGCACTCTCTTCCTTTCGCTCACAGCGGTCCCAGCCTACATCTGGCACTTTGGGATCGATTGGTTTCAGATCGTCCTCTTCCTCTTTTTCTTCGCGGCCTGCGGATTCAGCATCACGCTCGGCTACCATCGCCTCTATTCCCATCTCTCGTTCCAGGCTCACTGGAGTGTGCGCCTGTTCGTGCTGATCTTTGGTGCGGCGGCGTTTGAAAATTCCGCCCTTCTCTGGGCGTGCGAACATCGCACCCACCACAAGCATGTGGATGAAGACGAAGACCCTTACGACATTTCGAAGGGGCTGTTTCACGCCCACATCGGCTGGCTTCTGTTCAAGCTCTCCCCTCCTCCTCCGTTCGACAATGTAGCCGATATGAAGAAGGACCCGATGGTCATGTGGCAGCATCGGTACGTGCAGTACATCGGCGCGTTCGTGGCCTTCATCCTGCCCGCGGCGATCGGCTACCTGTGGGGCGGTTGGGCGTCGGCACTCGGCGGCTTTCTCATCGCTGGAGTCGCGCGTGTCGTCTTCCTCCAGCACTGCACGTTCTACATCAATTCCCTCTGCCACTACATCGGCCGCCGTCCGTATTCATCGACGTGCAGCGCTCGCGATTCCTGGATCATGGCGGTCTTTACCTTCGGAGAAGGCTATCACAATTTCCACCACGAGTTTCAGCACGACTACCGCAATGGGGTGAAACCTTGGCAGTTCGATCCGACGAAGTGGATCATCTGGACGCTCTCGCGGGTCGGGCTTGCAGCAAAGCTCCGGACCGTGCCTTCGGAGAAAATCCTTCTCTCCGAACTCGCCGAGGCGCAGCGCCGCATCGAATCGCATCTCGAATCGCTTCACCTCACCGACGCGGCTCGCGCCTACATCACCGGAGCGTATGAACGTCTCCAGGCGACCGCGAACGAGTGGGCGGAATTCAAGGCTGCACAAATGGAAATCACTCGTGAAATGCTCAATGAATTGAGCACGGAAGTTCGCGCGGGGATTGCGAGTCTCAAGCTGCGCGATCTCAAGGACGGCGCCGAGACTGCGGCTTAAGCGAGTCGCCCACGATGCGTTCAGGCTGGGCTTGCGGGCGCCGGGCGCCGTAAGCGCGGGCTTTTCCAACGTCGAAGCCGGAAACGATGCAGTTGGGAAACGCGATGCGCACGGAAGACAGGCATCTTGCCTGCCGAGCATTTACCATTCGGTGAGTGGTGACGGGCGGGGACGCGCGTGCCGTGTCGCACACGGAATCGTTGCCAATTGCAGACAGGGGCGTTAGACGGGCAGAGCCGTTGCGTCCCCTCGCCCACTCCGCCGGCGGCCCACCTCCATGACCGATCGCTTCGCCAAATCCCGCGCCCTTTTCGAACGCGCCACCCGCAGCATCGCGGGCGGCGTGAACAGCGGCATCCGCAAGATGGAACAGCCGGTGCCGGTCTACTTTCACCACGGCTCGGGGTCCCGCCTGTGGGACGTGGATGGGAACGAATACATCGACTTCGCGACCGGCCAGGGCGCGCTGCTCTTTGGTCACGCGCCCGCCGGACTGGCCGATGCGCTCGCGGCACAGGCGCGGCTCGGCACGCACTGGGCCGCGCAATCCGAGTTGGAAATCGAAGTCGCCGAGCGCGTGCAGGCGCTGGTGCCCGGCGCGGAGCGCGTGCGCTTCAACAACTCGGCCACCGAGGTCGTGCTCAGCGCGCTGCGGCTCGTCCGCGGGCTCACCGGTCGGCGGTTGGTATTGAAATTTGAGGGGCACTACCACGGCTGGTCCGATGAAGGCCTCGTCGGCTTCGCCCCGCCCGCGGATCACTGGGGATCGGAGGAGGAACCCACGCGGCTGCATCCGAGCCAGGGCGTGATTCCCGAAGTGCTCGATCAGTTCGTCGTCGCGCGCTGGAACGATCCGGAGCATTTGCGCCGGCGGGTGGAGCAATATCGCGGGCAGCTCGCGGCGATCATTTTTGAACCGGCGCTCTGCAACACCAGCTGCATGGAACCGGTTCCCGGCATGCTCGCGACGATCCGCGAACTCTGCGATCGCGAGGGAGCGCTGATGATCGCTGACGAAACGATCACCGGCTTCCGCTTCGGCCCCGGCGGCGCGCAGGGTTACTACGGGATCACCGCCGATCTCACCATTCTCGGCAAGGCGATCGGCGGGGGCGTGCCTTTCGCCGCGCTGGCCGGGGCCGCGCGCTGCTTCGAGCCGATCGTGCGCGGCGAGGTGGTGCATGCCGGGACGCTCAACGCCAACCCGCTCTGCCTCGCCGCCAGCCGCTGGTGCCTCGATCAGATCGCCGCGCTCGGGGCGGAACATCCTGCAGGCTTGCAGCAGCTCGGCGGGCGTTTGATGAGCGGCTTGGAAAACCTTGCGCGCGAGCACGGCGTCCCGCTCCAGCCGCAGGGTCCAGGTTTGGTTTTCCACACCGCGATGCTCCGCCCCGGAGTCGAGAGCGGCCCGATCCTCGCCTACCGTGATTACGTCCGCCGCCACGATGCGGCGCGCTGGATGCATCTGCGCCGCTGCCTGCTGGAGGACGGCGTGCGCGCGATCGAACGCGGGCTGTGGTTCATCAGCCTCGCGCACACCGAAGCGGACATCGACGCCGCGCTCGCGCGGGCCGCCACGGCGATGGAACGCCACGCCCGGGAATGGCAGCCATGAGCCGCGTGCTCGTCGCGGGTCTGTTTCACGAGACGCATACGTTCGTGGACGATCCCACGCCGCTCGCCGCGTTCGAATCTCGCCTCGGAAAGGATCTGCTCGCCTGCGCCGGCGATGCCTCCCCGCTCGGCGGCGCCCTGGAAGTCGCGCGCGAGTTGGGCTGGCAGGTCGAGCCGCTGCTCGATGCGCGCGCGGTGCCGAGCGGCACCGTCGAGGATGCGGTCTTCGATGAATACTGGCGCGAGTTTTCCTCCCAAGCGGCGGCGTTCAATGAACCCGACATCGACGGCATCCTGCTCATCCTCCACGGCGCGATGGTCACCACCTCGTGGCGGGATGTGGAAGGCGAGTTACTCCGCCGCCTCCGCGAAGAACTCGGCTGGAGATCGGTCCCAGTCGTCGCGGTGCTCGATCTGCATGCGAATGTCTCGCCGCTCATGGCGCAACACGCGTCAGCCTTGATCGCGTATCGCGACAACCCGCACACCGACGCGCGCGAGACAGCGTGCCGCGCCGCACGCCTGCTCGATTCGCAGATGAAGACCGGCGAGCGCCTCGAAACCGTCTGGCGCGGCACACCCATCGTCTGGCCGCCGGCCGGCACGGGCACAGCGTTTTCGCCGATGGCGGAACTGGAGGCGATGGCCCGCGCGTTCGAGACACCCGCCGTCCGCGCGGTCAACGTCTGCGCGGGATTCAGCTTCGCCGACACGCCCGACACCGGCGTGAGTTTTTTCGTCGTGCAACCCGCGGGCGCGGCGGCGGCGACGCACATCCTGGACGCGCTCGCGACGAAAGCGTGGGCGCTGCGAGAAGCCGGCAACGTCCGTGGCGCTGCGCTCAAAGATGTGCTGCCAAAAATTCGGGACACTCCAGGCCTGGTGGTGCTCGCGGAGGAATCCGACAACATCGGCGGCGGCGCGCCCGGCGATGGCACCGGGCTTTTGCGCGCGCTGATCGCCCAAGGGTTTCAAAACGCCGCTGTCTGTCTCGCCGACCCGGAAGCAGTCCGCCGCCTCGCGGGCACGCCGATCGGCGGCCATGCGACGCTCCCGCTCGGCGGACGCGGCAGCCGCTACGACGCCGGTCCCCTGCCCCTCGAAGTCACCGTGCGGCAGCGGACCGACGGAAGATTCGCGCTTGAAGACAAGCAGAGCCACCTCGCGTCGGTCGCGGGTGATTCGTTCGAGATGGGACCGACCGTGCTGGTGGAGCATCGCGGCGTGCTCATCCTCCTCACTTCGCGCCGCACTCCGCCGATGGATCTCGGGCAGTGGAAAAGCGTCGGCGTCGATCCCGCCGCGCTCCGGGTGATCGGTGTGAAGGCAGCCGTCGCACATCGCCGCGCCTACGATCCGATCGCCGCGGCAAACTACCTCGTGGACACGCCCGGGCCATGCAGCGGCGATCTTCGCCGGCTCGACTACCGCCACCTGCGCCGGCCAGTATTTCCCCTCGACGCATTCCCCAACTCCCAAAACCCATGACCCATCCCAACGTCTCCTACCCACGCAACGCCGACACACCCACCTCAGCACTTCCGTTCAGCCCGTGCGTTGCTTTCGGCGACCTCATCTTCGTCTCCGGCCAGGCCTCGGTGGACGCCGCGGGCAAGATCGTACCGGATACTTTCGAAGGGGAATTCCGCCGCTCGATCGCGAATGTCATCAAAGTCCTCGAAGCCGCGGGCAGCGATCTCGCGCACGTCATCCAGACCCGCAACTACCTGCGCGAGCCCGAGGATCTGCCGCTCTACAATCAGCTTTACCGCGAATACTTCACCGCGCCCTTTCCCGCCCGCACGACGATCACGAACTGCCTCCCGACGACGCTGCGCTACGAGATCGAAGTGGTCGCCGTGCGGGTCTGAAGCGGAAATTCCATGAGCCATTCCCTCACTCCCCCACCGCTCATCTTCGACTGTCATCTCGACATCTCGATGAACGCGCTCGAATTCAACCGCGACCAGCGCCGGACGCTGGAACAAATCCGGCGCAGCGAGACCCTCGCGCAATTGACCCGCCCCGATCCGACACCGGGCCGCATGCGGCACACCGTCTGTCTTCCGGAAATGCGCCGCGGGCGGATCGGCATCTGCGTCGCAACACAGATCGCGCGCTACACGCCGGCCTTTGGCAATCTCCCCGGCTGGCGCAGCCCGGAGCAGGCCTGGGCACAGACGCAGGGGCAGCTCGCCTATTATCGCGCGATGGAAGACTGCGGCGAGATGGTGCAGCTCCGCACCTGGGCAGACATCGAGGCCCATGCGTCCCATTGGTCCCATGCGACCGATGAGGAAGCCGCGAAACTACCGATCGGCTATCTCCTCAGCCTCGAAGGTGCGGATTCCATCCTGAGTTGGCGTCATTTGGAGAAGTCCCGCGCCGATGGGCTGATCGCGCTCGGTCCCGTGCATTACGGGCCCGGCATCTACGGGCACGGCACGGATGACGAAGGCCCGCTCACTCCGCGCGGGCGCGACCTGCTCAAGGAAATGGAGCGCCTCGGCCTGATTCTCGATGCGACGCATCTCTGCGACGAAAGTTTCTGGGATGCCCTCGGGCATTTCTCCGGCCCGGTGTGGGCGAGCCATCACAACTGCCGCGCGCTGGCGAACTGGAACCGCCAGCTCGCGGATGAGCAAATCAAGGCGCTCATCGAACGCGGCGCAGTCATCGGCATGGCCTTCGACGCGATCATGATGGTGCATGGCTGGATGCACCGGGTTTCGCACGCCGCCGACTTCGGCCTGCGGATCGAGAAAATCTGCGAACACATCGACCACATCTGCCAGATCGCCGGCAATGCGCGGCACGTCGGCATCGGCACGGATCTCGACGGCGGCTACGGCAACGAACAGACGCCGATGGATCTGGATAGCATCGCCGACATCGTGAAGGTCGGCCCGCTGCTCGCGCAACGCGGCTACTCGGCGGAGGACATCGACGGCATCTTCCATGGGAATTTCTTCCGATTCCTGCGCGAGCATTTGCGGTAACCGCGCAGCGCCGGAAGATTTGCGGTCCCTCCGAGTCCGCGGCCTGTCAGTGGCTATCGATAGCCCCAGCGTGCAAAGACGGGTGCGAGCGCCTGCCGGACCGCCGCCCGCTCCTCAGCGCTCAAGCTCAGAGGATTCTTGGGAAAAGGCCCCGCCTTCTCCACGTACGCGGTGAACCGCGGCGCGGCGCCGTCGAAGCCAGGCAAACGCAACTGCCGGTAGATCGACGCCACCGTCTCCAGCGGGTTCGCCACCAGGTCCGTCAGCCGCACCTCGATCAGTTCGTCTTCGGGAAGGCCCCGGGTCTGCTCGAAGCAAGCCGCCATCAGATCCACCTGGTTGGCGAGAACCGTGTCCGCCAAGCGCGCGGGATCGCTGGCTTGAAGTGCCCAGACATCCTGCCCCGCGCGGTGCAGCCGCAACGTCGAGGCGTAAACCTCCTCGGGGTGCCGGTGGAGATGGATAAACTTCGCGCCCGGAAACTCGGTGCGCAGCGCGGCGACCCGCGCGCTGTTCGCCGGATTCTTGAGCACCATGCGCCGGCCCGGCTGCGCGCACTGCACCTTCTTCAGAAAATAACGGTAGTCGCGCCACCACGCCTCGACGCGCGCCGGCGCGACGCCGTCGAAATGCACGGCCTCCCGATAGGTCCTCCGCGCGTGGCGCGGAAAAAAGAACGCGTGAAAAAAGGACAGCGTCCCGAAGCAGGCCATCGCCATCTCTTCCTCCCAGTGAGAATCGAGCGTCACGGGCGTCGCGTCCACTAGCCGGGTCGGCGGGAGGAGCGCCGCCAGCAGCGGTCCACCCACGGTGGTGAGAAAATCGAGCGGGAATGCCGCCTGCATCAGCGTCACAAAACCGAATTGGGGATCCTGGCTCAGCAGTCGGTGAAGGTACGTGGTGCCGCTCCGCCAGTGGCCGATGATGAACACGGGCGGTGCCGCGAGCGACTGCGTCTCCACCCGCTGCCGCACGCGCCGACCCTCCAGACGATGCAGCGGGGTGCGGATCGCACACATCGCCAGGAGACCGGCCGCGCGCAGCCGGAAGCGGAGGCGCGCATCGGGCCGGCCATATTGGCGGAAGCATTCCAGCAAGGTGCCGATCTCCGCCGCAAGCAGCGGATGGGGAACGAAACGGCTCCGCCGGGCCGCGTCGCCAGCCGGGTGCGCGACTTCCTTCACAGCGCCGCCACCGCCAGCGGCGGCGCCTCCGCCTTGCCAAATCGCCCGCGGAAAATCGCGACCGCGTCCGGTGCGAGCGGGGTTCCTTCGTAGCTCAAGTCGGCTGCGCTGAAGCCCGCATCCGCGAGCGCGGCCCAGTGCTCGCGGGCCGCGGCGGGCGCGACGAGGCCGATGGTCGGCGCGAGTTCCGGGCGCCGGACCGAGAGCAGCGCGGAGAGGACGCAGGCGGTGATGTCGTGGGGATTCAGGCTGGAGAAGAGAAGCTGCGGCAGCTCCGCGGGGAGACTCGCCGCCATGGATGGCGGCATGTGCACGATGCGCCGCATCGGCGCGCCGGCGCGAACGAAACCCCCTTCGGTGCAGAGGAGATCCTTGCTTTCCGCGAAGCGCGCAAGCGCGGCCGGCCCATTCATGCAATGCGGCCAGGAGTCGTCCACCACGAGCGCGCCCGGCGCGAGCCGCGCGACATCGATCACGTCCTCCACATTCGTCGCGCCGACGATGACGCTGGCATCGAGCGGCCCATCGGCTCCCGGGCGCCCGACGCGAATCCCACCCTCGTAGCCATGCTCGCGGCGCAGCGTCTTCTTCAGCTCCGCGAAGAACGACGCGCTGCGATACGGATCGGACAAACGCAGTTCTGCCGGATGAGGCAGCACATCGAGCATCAGCCGCAGGGCGCCCAGGCCGATCGACCCGACCCCGTAAATCATCACGGTCTCGTCCGCGAGACGGCGTCCGGCGTGACGCAGCAGGCCTTCGAGATTCAGGATGACGGCGGCGATCGTGGTGGCGTGGCCGGTCGTCGCCGGGGCCAGGCCGCTTGCACACGCCGCCTTCACCGCGGCCCCATAGCCGGTCGCCGAGGGAATCATTCCGGTGAGCGCCACGCATTGCGCGCCGCAGCGGGAGGCCAGCGCGATCCCGTCGAGCAGATGCGGCAGCAGCGCGGGCTCGCGCGGATTCACCTGCGCGGTCGTGAGCGGGAGCATGAAGATGCCGACGGAGCCGAGCGGCGTCTCGACGATCAGGTCGAGCGAAACGCGACCGCCGCTCATGCGCTGGAAAAACGCGTCGGGCGAGAGGTGCAACTGCTCCAGCAGAATGCCGGGCCACGGCATGAGCGCGGCGGCCGTGAGCGGCGCGAGCGTTCCCGCGCGGATGAGTTCGTGGAGCGGGGTGGATTCCATGCGGAGCATGGGCGCATCCCCGGCGGGCGCGGATCGCGCGGTCGCCTGCTTCGGCTCGGGCGAAGTCTTGCCCAGGTGTTTCAGGAATCGTTCGGCGAGTCGCTGGGCAGTGAGGTCGGCATTGAAAAGATTGAGCGGCAACTCACACGCCGAGTGGCTCTCGATGCGCGCCTTCAATTCAACCGCCATCAGCGAGTCCATGCCCATCTCCGTCAGCGGTCGCTCGCGATCGATCTCCGCCGCGGGCATCCCGAGCGTCGCGGCGAGTTGCGCGACGATGAGCTCCGAGACCGCGGCCGCCTGCTCCTCCGATGGGAGGTGGAGAATGCTCTCGCGCCACTCGATCGCTCCCTGATCGCGGGGGCGCATCGTTTGCCCGGCCCGGACGAGATCGCGAAAGACGGGCGAGCTTGCGAACTTCTCGCTCGCGCGACTCAACCGGTCCCAATCCATGCTCATCACGCCAGCCTGCGCCTCGGCACTCGCGATCAGCCTCGGCAGCGCGGCGAGCGCGTCCACGGCCGGGATGGCGCGGACGCCGATGCTTTCAAGATAGCGCCCGATCTCCGGCCGCTCCGCGACGACCCCGACGCCGGCGATCTGGCCCCAGTTGATGCTCAGCGCGGGCAGTCCCTGCGTGCGGCGGAAATGTGCGAGCGCGTCGAGGAAGGCGTTGGCCGCCGCGTAGTTTGCCTGCCCCGGCGAGCCGAGTAGCGACGAGATGGAGGAGAAGAGGACGAAACAATCGAGCGGCAGCGCGAGCGTCTGCTCGTGCAGGTTCCAGGCGCCGGCGATCTTCGGCGCGAGCACCGCGGCGAGTTCGCCGGAGGTCATGGCCGCGACCGTGGCGTCGTGCAAGACCATGGCCGCATGGAAGACACCTTGCATCGGCGGCGCGGTGCTCGTGAGCCGCTGGAGCGCGGCGGCCAGCGAGTTCGAGTCGGCGACGTCGGCAACCAGCATCGTGATCGAGACTCCGCCTGCGCGCATCGCTTCGATGGCGGGCGCGTCCTGCACGGATGGCGTGCCACGGCGGCTGAGCAGCGCGAGATGCCTCGCGCCGCGCTCCACGAGCCAGCGCGCGGTGGCCAGACCGAATCCGCTCAAGCCGCCGGTGATCAAATACGTGCCGCCCGGCTCCGGCCAGAACTCGGCCGGTACCTCGGGAATGGATGCCGAGTCGAACTCGATGACGATCTTCCCCACGTGCTGCGCGCCTTGCATCATCCGAAACGCGGCGATGGCCTCCCGCGCCGGAAAGCAGGTGGTGGAAATCGGTCGCAGCTTCCCACGGACAAAGCCCTCGGAGAGAAAACGCTTCAGCGCCATGGCGTCCGGGCCGCGAGCCGCGATCACCGCAGCGAGATCGAACGCGAAGAACGAGAGGGAACGCTGGAATGCGCCCAGCGGCAGCGGGCGGTTCTCGAAAAGGTCGCGTTTGCCGATCTCCACGAAGCGCCCGTGCGGTGCGCAGACCTCGAGGCTCTTCTGCTGAAACGCGCCCGCCAGCGAGTTCAACACCACATCCACGCCGCGGCCTCCGGTGAAGCGGAGCGCCTCATCCGCGAAGTCGAGCGTGCGCGAATCCATCACCAGCGCCACACCGAGCCCGCGCAGGAACTCGCGCTTCTCCTCGCTGCCCGCAGTCGCGAGCACGACTGCGCCGAGGGCTTGCGCGAGTTGCACCGCTGCGAGGCCGACTCCGCCCGCGGCGGCGTGGATCAGCACCGTCTCGCCGCGGCGCAGGCGGGCGAGCGTGTGGAGCGCATGATACGCGGTACCGAATACGACGGGGATCGAAGCCGCCTCCGCGAAGCCCAGATTCGGCGGGCACTTCCACACCACGTCCGCGGCCAGAACGAGGTGCGAACCGAACGCGCCGCCCGCGGGCGCAAAGCCCATCACACGATCGCCCGGCAGCAGCTTCCGCACGCCGCGCCCGACGCGCGCGACCCGGCCGCTGAATTCGTCGCCGAGCACGGGAGGCTCTCCATCCCGGAGCGGATAGATCCCGAGCACTTTCATCAGGTCGCGAAAATTCAACCCGGCTGCGGCGATCTCGACTTCCACTTCACCTGGCCCGGGCGCAGGCCGGGGGCGTCCGCAGTAGCGCAGCGAGTCGGTGCGGCCTGCTTGTCCGATGTGCAAAGTGTACGCCGGCGGCGATGCAGTGGTCGCAGCACTCGCGGGCTCAAACTCCCTCATCCGCCGCACCCAGCGGCTGCCTTCGCGGAAGGCGACTTCCGGTTCGATCGACGGAGCGAACAATTCGCGCAGCAGCAACTCGGCGGGCGGCACATCGCCGCAATCCACAAGGGAGACATGCCAGTGCGGTTGCTCGGTTTGCAAGGTCCGCGCGAATCCCCACACCGCCGCGTTCCCCGCGGCGGTCGCGTCGCCATCGAGGACCGCTTGCGCGCGTCGGGTGACGACGAGCCAGCGCGCCGGGCTCGCGTCGCCCTCCACCGCGAGCCGCCCCTGCGCCAGCGCCAGGAGCGTGCGGCAGTCGCGCTCGTGCCGCGGGTCCGACGCGTCCCCACTTCCAAAAAAAACCACCCACGGCGGAAGCGGCCCGCGGGCAGCGATCTCTTTCCACAAGTCCGTCGCGCCGGCCATCACGCGCGTCACGGGAACGCCACGCTCCCGAAGTGCTTCGACCAATCCTGCGCTCTGCCGGGGCTCGCTGGAAAAAATCAGCACCTCACCGGAGGGCCGCACTTCAGCCGCCGGAGCTTCCGCGGGCTCCCACGCCATCCGGTAGAATTTCGGATCACGCTCGCCCTGGCTCGCGGTGGAGTCGATCGAGCGCACGGTCAGTCCATCCACTTGCGCGAGCACGGCGCCGGTATCGTCATGAATGCTCACATCGGCGACGTAGGAATTCCGGTCGTGCTCGGCGACACGGAGGTGGCTCCAGACCTGGTCGGGCAGTGGCGCAAAGAGCCGCACTTGCCGCACCGACACCACGACGGCCCGCGAGTCGGCATCGAGGTGGCTTTCGATGGTGGCGCTGGGGTGAAAGCACGCGTCGAGTAGCGGGGGAAAGAACAGGTAATCCGGCGAGCCGCGCTCGGTGGTGGCGGAGACTTCTCCGAGGGCCTCGGTGCCGCGGACGCGCAGCGAAGTCAGCCCCTGAAACGCCGGGCCGAACACCTGGCCGATCTCGCCCAGTGCGCGATAAAGCTCCGCGGGATCTCGCTCGTCATCGAAGCCTGCGGCGAGAAGCGCCATGTCAGCCGGCATCGGCATGTGCAAGCGGCCGGGGCGAAAAATCCCCTCGGCATGAACCTCCCACGCCGACGGCGAGTCCGGCGGCGCCGCGAGGATTTGAAACGAAGCCGTGGCCGGATCGAGCTGCACGCAAGTCGCGATCGGCTGCTCGTCCGGGAGAAAGAGCAGGCGGTGGAAGCGGATGTTTTCGAGGAAGACGGTTGATTCGCCGAGAAGCTCGCGCACCGCTGCGGCGGCCATCTCCAGATAGGCGGATGCGGGCAGGACGGCGGAACCTGCGAGCCTGTGATCCGCAAGCCAGGGAACGAGGCGGGCGTCGAGGTGATGGAGCCAGGTGGGTTGCGGAAGTGGTTGCCGGTCGCCGAGCAGCGGGTGCGCGGGCGCGCTGCGCAGTTCGCGCGCGGTGCTGGCTGACTCATGCCAGAGCCGCTGGCGCTGCCACGGGTACGCGGGCAGCCGCATCGGCTGCGCGGGCCGGGCGTAAAGCGCGTCCCAGCGGACTTCCGCACCGCATCGATAGAGCGTTGCGAGCCCACGCAGCATCGTCGTCCGCTCATCTTCCGCGCGGCGCAGTGAGCCGACGATCGCGACCGTCGATTCCTCCGCGAGCGCGATCTCCGCCAGCGCCGAGGCCATGACGGGATGCGGGCCGATCTCCACGAACGCAGTGCAACCTTCGCGCAGCAGCCACTCGACGCCCGCGGAAAACCGCACCGGCTCGCGGACATTGCGCCACCAATAGTCCGCGTCGAGGCGAGCGCCCTCGATGGGCTCGCCGGTCACCGTCGAGATCATGGGCACCGTCGCCGCACCACCCGCGACGCCGGCGAATTCCTGCCGGAGCCTCTTCTCGAGCGGATCCATCTGCGCGCTGTGAAACGCGTAGTCGGCCGGCAGAAAGCGGCAGAATATTTCCGCCTCCTGCAACGCCGTCGCAATTTCCTCCAGCGCGGCTGCGTCTCCCGAGAGCGTGACCTGTCGTGGAGAGTTGAAGGCCGCGATCGAGATCCGACCGGCGAATCGCCGCTCCCATTCTGCCGCCTCAGCCGCGGAGATCGCGGCGGCGAGCATACGCCCGAGGCTGTGCATTTTCTCCTGCTGCCGGCTCCGGGAAATGATGATGCGGAAAATCCCCTCGAGATCGAAGATGCCGGCCGCGTACGCCGCGGCGGCCTCGCCGACGCTGTGCCCCAGGACCCAGTCCGGCGCAATGCCCCAGGCGCGCCAGAGCGCCACCAGGCCTGCCTGCACCGCGAAGAGCGCCGGCTGCGTGAAGTCGGTGTGGCGCAGGGGCGACTCCGTTTCACTGGCGAGGAGCGCGTCGAGGAGCTTCGGGCCGCCCAGGTCCCGGCAGACGGTGTCGCATCGCTCCCAGACCTCGCGAACGATTTTTTCGTCGCGGTAAAGTTGCCGCCCCATCGCCCACCACTGCGGACCCTGGCCGCAAAAGACGTAGGCGATCCGCGGACGTCCGGTCGCGAGCCTGGCCGCCGATTCGCGCAGCGAACGCAATTGCGTCTGCAAGGCCTCAAGCGAATCGGCGACGAAAGCGTGCCGCAGAGGATGGTGCGATTTCCCGAGCGCGGCGGCGGCGCAGAGATCGCGCAAGGACGGCGGCGGGTTTGTCGCGATGAGTTGGGCGAAGGATTCCGCGTATTGCACCAGCGCCGCCGGACTGCGCGCCGAGATCGGGAATATGCACGGCTGGTCTGCGATCGCGGGCACGGAAACCAGCCCGGGCGGAGGAGCGAGGAGCGCGTGCGCATTGGTGCCGCCGAAGCCGAACGAGTTCACCGCCACCAGCGGCGTGCGCCCCGGCCGCTCCGGCAATCGGGTGAGCGCGACGGGAATCTCGATCTGGTCCAGTGGGAGCAGCGGGTTCGGCGTGGTGAAATGGAGATTCGCGGGAATCGCGTGGTGCTCGAGCGCGAGGACCGCCTTGATCAAGCCTGCGAGGCCGGAAGCGGATTCCAGATGGCCGATGTTCGTTTTCACCGAACCGACCAGCAACCGCTCGCCGGGCGCGCGGCCATCCGACAGGACCGCGGCGAGCGCGCGCGCCTCGACGGGATCGCCGACGGGCGTGCCGGTGCCGTGCGCTTCGACATAGACGACATCCCGCGCGCGGGCGCCGGCGCGTTGCAGCGCTTCGCGGATCATCTCCTCCTGCGCGCTTTGGCTCGGGACGGTGAGGCTGCTCGAATGGCCGTCCTGATTCGAGGCCGTGGCGACGAGCACCGCGCGCGCCCGGAGACCGAGCGTCTGCGCGGTCCGCAGGGGCATGAGCAGGACGGCGGCGGCGCCTTCCGCGCGCACGTAGCCATCGGCTTCCGCATCGAAGGCGCGGCAACGCCCGTGGGGCGAGAGCATGCGAGCCTGGCTGAAACCGATGCTCGACTCGGGCGTGAGCAGGGCGCTCGCGCCGCCGACGAGCGCGTAATCGCACTCGCCGAGTCGCACGCTCTGCGCGGCGAGGTGGAGGGCCACGAGCGACGACGAACACGCGGTATCCACGGCAAAGCTCGGGCCGCGGAGGTGGAAGAGAAACGAGAGCCGGTTCGCCGCGATGCTCAGCGCGCTGCCGATATTCGAGTAGCCATCGATCGAGAGCAGATCGCGCCGGTGCAGCATCGAATAGTCGCTGCTCGATAGGCCGAGGAAGACGCCCGTGCGCGTGCCGGCGAGCCGCTCGGGAGGCAGCGCCGCATCCTCCATCGCCTCCCACGCGACCTCTGCCAGCCAGCGATGCTGCGGGTCCATGCGCGCGGCCTCGCGCGGGGCGATGCCGAAAAACGCGGCGTCGAACGCGTCCACGTTCGCGACGAATCCGCCCCAGCGCGTGACCATCCGCCCTGGCGCGCTGGCGTTTGCGTGATGGAATCGCGCCGCGTTCCACCGCTCCTCCGGCACTTCGGAAATCGCATCGACGCCCGCGCGGAGCAGCTCCCAAAACGCAGCCGGGTCGCTGGCGTTGCCGGGGAAGCGGCACGCCATTCCGACAATGGCGAGTGGCTCGTCAGGCGGCATGGGTGACACCGAGTTGATCCCTTCCCGTCATGGAATTCACGTCTTCAAATCCCTTTCTTGGAACATCAGCCAGCCCGCGATCAGCAGCGCGGCGTCGAGCGCGAGGAGGAGCGCGTAATCTTCCACGATCCGGGCCCACGGAATGACCGGCTGGAACACCTGCATCCAGGCGCTGATCCGGGTGGTGATGAGGTAAGGCTCGAACCGCTCGAAGAACGGGATCGTGCGGATGGCGAAGTCGAAATAGAAAATCGAGAGAGCGCCGATCGCGGCGGAGGCGGGCCTGGCCTTTCCGCAGGAAAACATGAACGCGACCGCCGCGATGCAATGCAGGCTCAAGGCCAGCAGCGGCAGGGCGGCGAGGTAGCGGATCAGGCCATCGTGAAAGGAATGAAACGCGACGATCCTCTCCTGCGGCGCGATCGCTAGCAATCCGCCCGCGCCCTCGTGGGCGAAGCCGGAGGCGAGCGCGGCGAGGCCGATGAAGACCGTGAGCACGCAGGTGTAGAGCGACGTGGCGGCGAACTTCACGGCGAGCACGCGCGAGCGCGAGGCCGGGCGCGCCAGAAGCATGCGGATGGTTCCATCCTCGACTTCCTTTGCGACGATATCGCCCGCGACGAGCGCCACGAAAAGCGATCCGGCGAGCAGGATCGTCATGCGCATGGTGAGCAGCGCCAGCGTCAGGCCGGAGAAATATTCCGCGGGAGATTGCGCGCGCTGCTCGATGAACCGAACGACGAAACCTCTGACGATCTCGAACTCAAAGACGATCGGCACCAGGATCGCGATCGCCGCAAACACGGCGAAACCCAGGTGCGTGCGTTTGCGCGCACACAGCTTCCGCAATTCGCCGCCAAGTTGGATCGCAAAGCCATGCATGCCGGGGAAAGGATCGCTCACCAAATGTGCAGGTACATCCGGAGGCGCTCGACGTCCTTGGTCAATTCCTCGCGCGCGTCGGAACGGTTTCCCTCGAAGAAGTCTTCCAGCGTGGCCTCCGCGAGCCGCCGCACGCGCTCCTTGACGGCCGGATCCTGATGGAGATTCGCATTGTTGTTGTCCGCCTGTTCGGCGACTTCCGCGAGAAACACCCGGCGTCGGTCTCCCGGCATTTTTTCGATCGCCTCGAGCGTTTGCCGCAAGTCAATCTCCAGCGTCGCCGCGAGATATCGTTCCTTCTCGCCCGGGGACAGGCCGACGAAGATGCGGAGATAATCATCACTGGCTTTCACCTGCTGCCGCTCCGCGAAGGTCAAGCGGTTCATCTGCCCGGCGAGCCGCGCGACGAACTCACGGCGGTCGCGGGTCTCATAGGTCCGAAGAAATTCGAAGACGGTTTGCGGCGTCGGCTTCGTCGATCGCGCGGTGGCGATCACGGCTCCAGCCGCCAGCCAGACCGCGGCGAGTGCGATCACCGCCCGCACCCGCGGACCCGCGGGCCAGCGTGGAGGCGCGGTCGGCAAGTGGCTCCGGAGGCTACTCGGTGAAGAACCCGATCGGTTTGCCCGTGGTGGAGAGCGATGCCTTGTGAACGATCGCGAGGGGAATGACCAGGGCGTCTCGATCAAGGACCATCTTGCCGCCGCCAGTGCCCTTGATGGTCGGGGAGGGACCGGCGGGCGTGGGAGACCTGGTGAGGACGCCCTGCATGTCCAGATCGCCACTGAGGATTCGATTTCCCGCCACACCCACGGGGACAAAAACCAACGGGCTGACGCCCACCCGCTTGTAGGAACTGGTCTGCTGCTCGACCAGATTGCGGCTCCCCAAGTCACCAATCTTGGCGAATTTGGCTCCCAGCCCCCCATTGGCGGCCGTATCCCAGACAATGAGCTGCACCGGGGCCGTCTCGTTCGGGGCGAAGGTGAAGTTGTTCGGACCCGCGCAAGCGAGGATGAGGTTTTTCGGCACGACGGTATTGCTCGGGAGACCCCGGGCAAGGTTGATGAGATCCTTGGTCATGAGCGTCTTCTTGAGGATCACCTGTTCGCCCTTCGTGTTCAGTCCCTCGAAGTTCAAGGGCAGCGCTGCCGATGCCTTATACACGCTGAAATTGACGGCGAGTGTGGTCGAGGGAACCATCAGGCCGAGCGCGAGAAGCGCGGCGGAGACAATGGATGTTTTCATGTGGTTTGTTTTTTGGCTTGTACTGTCGGGTCTCGGAGAGCGGTGATCGTAGATCGAAAGTGAAAGCATGGATGGGCTGATACGAGCCGCTTCGTTCCCGCCCGGTGTGGGGTGATGAATAAACAAAAGCTACTCCCATGCAGCCGGGATGCACCCCTCTTTTTGGCGGAAGAAACCCGCCGATTGCGGTGCAGGTTCCCCGTCTAATCGGGCGGCAATTTCTGGAGATCTTCGATCTGCTGCCGCGCCAGCGCCTGCTGATCGGGATCGGGAGCCGCGAGCAGCGTCTGCCAGGTGGGAATCGCCCGGCGGTCATTGATGCCCAGAACATGGAGAGCGCCGAATCGCGGACATCGGCCGGCTGGCTCGGTCCGAGGGCCAGGCCGAGCAGGGTCAGCATGGCCGGGAGGTGCCCGTCGATGCGGTCGGCGGCATCGAGCATTTCCTGCTTTAGATGTTCGTCGGCCTCACTTTGGAAAAGCCGCGTGAGGACGTTCAGCGCGTCCGCGGTGTCGTTGTGGCCGAGTTGGTAAACGATCTCGATGCGATCCGACTTGTCCTTCGCCGCCAGGTAGGCGCCCTGCAACTGCGCGGGATTGAGCGGCCGATCTTCCGTCGGGACCGGCATTGTCAGTTTCACCTCAGACGCCGTTGCAGCCAGCGGCTCGGCCACGGCCGGTGCCGGCACGGCTTCGACGGGCGCTGCGGATGGCCGCGCAGTCTCGGGAGCGGGGGTGGCGACGACGATGTCCTGGACTGGCTTAGAGCAGCCCGGTACTAAGGCGAGGATCGCAGCGAGACCGGCGGTAAGACAAACGGAGCGCATGCTTGAAGATGGATTGGGTTCACGATTCGCACTAGGCTCGTTCCATGTTCGAGGACACCGGACAGTTTCCCTTCGTCGCCGAGCTCGTTCGCCACTGGCAGGTCATCCGCGATGAGATGATCGCGCTGCGCTCGACCGGCTTCATCGCCTGGCCGGAGAAATCGCTCTACGGAGACACGGGCTGGGACACCTTCGGCCTCTACGCCTTTGGCGAAAAACAGGCCGCGAACTGCGCGCTCTGTCCGCGCACCACGGCGCTGGTGGAATCCATCCCGGCCCTGGCGACCGCGGGCTTCTCCCGACTCGCTCCCGGCGCGCATATTCGGCCGCACGTGGGCTACGACGAATATTCGCGCTACGTGCTGCGCCTGCACCTCGCGCTGGAGACGAACCCCAATTGCGGGCTGCGCGTGGCCGATGAGACGCGGGTGTGGGAAGAAGGGCGCGCCTGGGTCTTTTGCGACGCCGTGGAGCACGAGGCATGGAATCGCGGCGCCACGACGCGCACCATTCTGCTCCTCGATTTTAAGAACCCGCGCCATCGGTTCCGCATTTTGAATCCGAGCTTCAGCCCCGAGTTCGTCGAGTTCGTGGAAAAGGTGCGCTGGCCGGAGATGGGTCTGCGCGAAAAATGCATGTGGCGACTGTGGCAGCTCACCCATTGGCGCCGGCCACCGCCACCGGCAGGAGTTTCGGCGGCCACGAGGTAGCCGCGGCGCCTCGGCCGAGGGCGCGATCGCATGCCTTGATCTCCGCACACATCCGCGCCGCGGGCAAACGTGGGAATGGCCCGGACAGCGCGGGTTTCTTCTGCGTCACTCCGGCTTTTGTGTTATGGACTCCGCTCCCATGCCGCCGCCCACAAATTCCCTGACCGATACTCAGAGCGAACCGGACTTTCGCCAGATTCCGATCGACCGGGTGGGCGTGAAAGCGCTGCGATTTCCGATGCAGATCCGCGACAAGGCACATGCCGTGCAGCACACGATCGCGACGGCGGCGCTGACCGTGGATCTCCCGCATCACTTCAAAGGCACGCACATGAGCCGCTTCGTGGAGGTGCTGAATGCATTCGGGCCGGAACTGCACGTGGACAAGATTGACAGCCTTCTGCGCGCGTTGACCGAGAGGCTGGATTCGCAATGCGCCCATGTGGATTTCGAGTTTCCATTCTTCCTCGAGAAGGAAGCCCCCGTGAGCCGCGCGGTGGGGATGATGGATTACACGGCGCGCTTCTCGGCGACGATGACGGACGGCGTGGTTGATTTCGTCGTCACCGTGATCGTGCCGGTGACGACGCTGTGCCCGTGCTCAAAGGCGATCAGCCAACACGGGGCGCACAATCAGCGCGGACAGGTGACGTATTCGATCCGAAGCCATCCGCCGCTCTGGCTCGAGGACATGATCCGGCTGGTGGAAGATTCCGCGTCGAGCGAGCTCTACAGCCTGCTCAAACGCACGGACGAGAAGGCGGTGACGGAGCGTGCGTATGAAAATCCGGTCTTCGTGGAGGACCTCGTCCGCAATGTCGCCGCGCGCTCCGACCGCGAGCCGCGCATCTCGTGGTATCGGGTGGAGGCGGAGAATTTCGAGAGCATTCACAATCACAACGCGTATGCGCTGGTGGAGAGGAAGCAGGAGTCGGGAGTCAAGGGTCAGGAGTGAGTAATCCGATCCGCGCCTGATCCCTGATCCCTGAAGCCTGACTCTTTCCCCCAAAGATGCTCTACCGACTCCTCGCCACGACGATCGTCCTTTTCTGGCTGACGATGACGGGGCTGCTGGTCCGCAAGGAATTGGGACCGGGGGATACCTCGCTGCGCGCGGTCCCGGTGGCGCATGTCGCGAAGATCATGTTCACCCACGAGCAGCCGAGTGATCTCCAGATCTACAGCGAGAAGCTCTCCGTCGGCCGGTTGCAGATCCATCCGCATCTCCGGAAGGAAGATGGACTGCGGCGGATTGCCCTCACCGGGACGCTGCAATTGCTGCTGCCGGGGATGCCGCGCCAGCGCGTGGCTTGGAGTGGAGAACTGGAGCTGAACAGCCGCCTGGAAATGCAGCGCTTCCGGGTCGAACTCAGATTCGGCGCGCCGCCGGCCGATGTGGTGGAACTGGTGCTCGAACCAGCGACCAACCGGCTGACCTACGAAACCCGTGCAGGGGACCGCTCGATCAAGCGCGAGTATTCGCTCGATGAAAAAGGGGCGACCGCGTGGCTCCATCATCAGGGGATCGATCCGGCGATCATCTTGAGCCTGCACAATCCACGCTCGGCGCCGCTGGTTTTCAAGTCACTGCAATCGTCGCTCGCAGTCCGTGGCGAGAAGGTCGGGACGTATCTGGTTTCCGCCCAGCAGGGCGGGCAAACGCTCTTCGAGGCGCACGTGAGTCAACTCGGGCAGATCTTGCGCCTGCGCACCTTCGTCGGCTACTCAGCCGCGCCCGATGACCTCGCGCCATAACCCCACCGCCCCGTGATTTCCGCCCGCGCCCTCTGCAAACACTTCGGAGATCTTCGTGCCGTCGAGCATATGGATCTGGAAATCGCGCGTGGAGAATTCTTCGCCTTCCTCGGGCCGAATGCCGCGGGCAAGACCACTACGATCCGGATGCTCACCGGCCTGCTCAAGCCCACCGCGGGCGAGGTGCGGATCGGCGGCTTTGACATGCATCGCGAGGCGGCCAAAGCCAAGGCGCTCCTCGCCTACGTACCGGATTTTCCCTTCCTCTACGAAAAGCTGACCGCCGCGGAATTCATGCAGTTCGTTGGGGATATTTTCCGTCTCGATCGCCCGGTGATGGAGCGACGCACCGGCGAACTGTTCGAGAGGTTTCATCTCTCGGACTACCGTCACGAGCTCACGGAGAATCTTTCGCACGGCACCAAACAGCGGCTCGTGATCGCGAGCGCGCTGCTGCACGACCCGGAAGTCTTCATCATCGACGAACCCATGGTGGGCCTGGATCCGATGCATGCGCGCATCGTGAAACAGGAACTCCGGGATCGCAGCAAAGCCGGGATGACGATGTTCCTTTCCACCCATCAACTCAGCGTCGCGGAGGAAGTGGCCGATCGAATCGGCATCATCCACCACGGCAAACTGATCGCCCTCGGAACGGTCGATGAGTTGCGGCGCAAGAGCGGCGAAGGAGGCGCCCTGGAGAAGGTGTTCCTGACCCTGATCGACGCCGAAGAAGTCCAACACCGCCAGCCGCCGACACCAGCGAAAGCGGCCGCGCCGGGTGCCGTTGCATCAGAATCGGGCGGGACTTCTTAACTTCGCGCAACCCGCTTGCCACGATCTTCGAACTTTGTATGGTAGCCGCCGTGTTCACGCCAGACCGAGACTTTCATCGACCGATCGGACCGGGCGCACGACTCGGTAACGAGTGATTTTTGGAGAGGTGGCTGAGTGGTCGAAAGCACCGCTTTGCTAAAGCGGCATACTCGCAAGGGTATCGGGGGTTCGAATCCCCCCCTCTCCGCCACTCCCACTCGGGGAATGGCTTAGATACAGGGTTTGCGGGCGATGAACCTGTAGTTTTACTCTGGAGAGAAAACACGCCCGTCAGTGTCCTGTCTCTCGTCATTCCGCAGGGGTTGTCCGGGCTTTCGGGTGCCGTTCGCAGACCGGTTGGGCCTCATTTAGGCCCCGAGTTTTCGGCGGTTGATTCTCTGCACCATTTCCCGGGCGCCAAAAAAAAACGACCGGTGCCTTTGGAAAGGCACCGGCCGCCCCAACCAAGGAAAGTTTAGTTCACCGGGGACAACGCCTTCAGGACGGCGAAGGTTCGTTTGCCCTTGCGGTCAATGTTGAGCAGCACGCCTTTTGACGGATGCTCGCGGAGCCGTCCGTCGATCGCTCGCGCGCAGGCTTCGGCGTTGGCCACGGGTTTGGTTTCAACCGCGGTGACGACATCGCCGGCGAGAATTTCCGCACGGGCAGCCGCACTCTCGGCGACGATGCCCACCACCACCGCACCGGCGCCCGATTCAAAGTCCTTCAATTTCAAGCCGAGCGAATCCGCGTCAGGCACGGATACTTTTGCGGGCGGAATGTTCGCCACCTTGGTTAGCTCCTTCGGCAGTTCCGCCGTGGCTACGGGGATTTTCATCGTGGCACCACGGCGCCAGACGGTCAGTTGGATGACCTGGCCGATCTTTTTGCGCAGGATTTCTTTTTGCAGATCACGCGCGGTCGCGACCTTCGCGCCGTCCACCTCAGTGATCACATCGGCGGGGCGCAGGTCGCTCTTGTACGCGGGCGCGTCGGATTCGATGGTATCGACGACCACGCCGCGATCGATCCCGGAGATGTGTTCCCTCAAGGGGCTGTTCTCGCCGAGGGTTTCAATGCGGATGCCCAGCCAGGGACGCTGCACTTTCCCCCTGGCGATGAGCTGCCGGGCCACGTCCTGGAGCATCGCGGATGGAATCGCGAAAGCGAGTCCGCGTCCGACGCCGTTGATCAGCGTGTTCATGCCGATGAGGCGGCCATCGACGTCCACGAGCGGTCCGCCGCTGTTCCCGGGATTGATGAAGGCATCGGTCTGGATGTAGTCCTCGTAGATGATCGTCGGTGATGTCGGTCCGAGCAGGCCAGTCCGACCTTTGCCGCTGACCCAGCCGGCGGTGAAACTGAAGTCCTGATTAAACGGCGCGCCGATCGCGCACACGAGCTGGCCGACGCGCAGGGCATCGCTATCTCCCCACTGAATCGCAGTCAGGTCGGCGGCTTCGACACGGAGCACCGCGATGTCGGTCTTGTCATCGGTGCCGACTACCTTGGCGGGAAAGGTACGCCCATCCTTGAGTCGCACGCTGAGTTTTTCCGCATCCGCGATCACGTGGTTGTTCGTCAGGATGAATCCGTCGGCGCGAATAATGAACCCGGAGCCCTCGCTGCGGCTCCGCTGGACCGGCCCTTTCCAAGGCCGCGGTTCGGCTTTTCCATCGGGCTTGTCGCCCCGGGAGTCCTCCCCATTTCGGAGGAAAAAATCGAGCACGTTGCCGTCACGTTCATCGTCATCGATCGCTTTAGTTGCTTCGATGATCACGACGGACGGCGCGACCTTTTCAAACACCTGGACAAACCCCTCGTCGATCGCCTTGAGCAAACTGAGCGCCGCCGCTGCCTTCTCCGGCTCAGCCGCATGAATGTGCCCGAGCAAGGCAAGGCCGAGAAGGGCAGTGAGCGAAGGGCGCAACATGGCTAGCTCATGGGACAGGAGGCAACGTGCGGTGCTCAGAGGCATTTGTAAAAACCAAAACTTCGCGGCGGTGGCGCGCGTTGACTTCACCCGCTCCTCCCCTAACGTCCCCGCACTTCACATGGCCGGCCTCGTTATCAAACCCCGTTCCCGCGTGTTTCACGGCCATGATTGGGTTTATACGAGCGAGGTCCTCAAGGCGTTTGGCGCGCCCCAGGATGGCGATGTCGTCTCGCTCAAGGATGGCGCGGACCGCATGCTCGGGAGTGCGATCTACAATTCTAAATCCCAGATCATCGCCCGGCGGATTTCGCGTCAGCGCCAGGATCTCGACCTCGATTTTTTTGAGCGCCGCCTGCGGCAGGCCCTCGCGTTTCGCGAGCGGCACAATTTCGATCCCAAGCTGGGCCGGATCGCGTGGAGCGAGAGCGACGGATTGCCCGGCGTGATCGTCGATCGCTACGGCGATCATCTTGTGCTTCAGACGCTGACCCTCGCGATGGATCAGCGAAAGGAACTTATCGTCGCGGCACTGCGGGCCGTCCTTTCACCCGTCTCGATCATCGAGCGGAATGACACGCCCATTCGCAAGGCCGAAGGGCTCGAACTGGTTACCGGTGTGTTGTTCGGCGATGCACCGCCGCCGCTTCCGGTGACGATTGCAGGACTGAAATTCGAGATCGATCTGCTCCACGGCCAGAAGACCGGTTTCTACCTCGATCAAATCCCGAACTACGCTGCCGTGGCGCGATACGCCCGGGGCCGGCGGGTGCTCGATTGTTTTGCGAATCAAGGCGCGTTTGCGCTCGCCTGCGCGCAAGCCGGGGCCGCGCATGTGAAGGCGATCGAAATCAGCACGGACTGCGTGGAGCGCATCCGGCGCAACGCCGAACTCAATGACCTCGAGATCGAGTCCTACGCCGCGAACGTCTTCGACGTGCTCAAGGATCTCGAACGCCAGGATGCTCGCTACGATTTGATCGTGCTCGATCCGCCGTCGTTCACGAAGTCGAAGGGCAAGCTCACGGAGGCCATGCGCGGATACAAAGAGATCCACCTCCGCGCTCTCAAGCTCCTCACGCCGGAAGGTTTGCTCGCCACTTTCTGCTGCTCGCATCACGTCAGCCACGAGCACTTCCGCGAGATGATCAATGACGCGACCGTGGATGCGAGGAAGACGTTGCGCCAACTCTCCACGTTCAGCCAGGCGCCCGATCATCCGATCATCCCGACTCTGCCCGAGACGGAGTATCTGAAGGGTTATCTTTTCGAACTCGCGCCCGGTCGCTGAACCCCGTGCTACCCAGCACTGGGCTGTGGTGGCGTGCCCGTATTGCCGAGATCGGGATGCGGAAACTCTGCGAGCTTCGTGCGAATGATGTCCGCGCGCAGTGCGTCGCGCTCCTCGGCGGCGAGCTTTTGCTGCGTGCCTTTCTGGAGATGCGCAGGCTGCGTTTCCATGAAGAGTTCGTCGATCGGCTGCCGGCAGGTTTCGTTGAAGAATCCGAGGTCGATCCCGAGCTTCATGAACGAAAGCAAGTTGAGCGCTTCCTTGCTGTTCATGCTGTGCGCGTGGCGCAGCAATCCGTAGCTGCGGCCTACCTGGTCCATGAGTTTGGTCGCCTGCTTTTGGAGCAAATTGGCCCGCGCGTTCTGCTCGTGCTCGATGATCTGTTCGATGACCTTGTGCAGGCGCGCCACGATCTCCTCCTCCTTCTCGCCGAGGGTCGTCTGATTCGAAACCTGGAACAGATTTCCCAGCGCCTCCGTGCCTTCGCCATAGAGCCCGCGTACTGCGAGCCCGATCTTGTTCACGGCCTGGATTACCTGATTGATCTGCTCGCTCACCACGAGCGCCGGGAGATGCAGCATCGCCGAGGCGCGCATGCCGGTTCCCACATTTGTAGGGCACGCCGTGAGGTAGCCGAGCCGCGGGTGAAACGCGAAGTCGAGCTTCTCCTCGAGCGCGGTGTCAATCTTATCGATCGCCTTGAAGACGCTCTTCACCTGCAAGCCGCTGCGCAAGGCCTGGAGCCGCAGATGGTCCTCCTCATTGATCATGATCGAGAGCGTCTGCTTCTTGTTCATGACCACGGCTGAGCCCACGCCCTTCGCCGCGTGCTCGCGGGAAATGAGATGGCGCTCGACGAGCACCTGCTTTTCCAGCGCGGAAAGATCCTGTGAGTACACGGAAAAGGCATCCGACATCTCCGGCAGCTCTTCCACCCGCGGCTTGATCGCCTCGAGGATCTGGAGCCGCTCCGTTTTCTTCGCCCAGCCTGGAAAGGAAAACTTCTGTACGTTGCGCGCGAGCCGCACCCTACTCGACACCACGATCTGATGATGCGGCCCCTCGCCGCGCAGCCACTCGCCGGTGTTGAGCAGGATGTTGTGAATGGACATGGGTTTTTCGCATCGAGCCGATCTGCTGGATACGGACTTACCAAAGATCAGCCTCGCGTTGAAAGCAAGCACCCGCACCGCGTCCTGGCGATGACGGTATGGATGCCGTGAGCAGCCACAGCTTAATAGTATCCGTGGCTCAGCAGCTGTTCATCCTGTCCATATCTTGCCCGGTGCGACATGCCAAACTTGGGAGCTCTTCTGCCATCCGGAGGCCAAAGCCACTTCTGTATGAGAAAATAGTGCATGCCATGCCACAGCCATGCCTTCGCCATTTCCGTGAAGCTCAACGGGGAGCGGACCCTGACCACGATCGGCCCGGGAATCGTTTCCACTAGAGAAAGAATCCCGCTCCGTCACTATCGAGCGGTCGGAAGCGTCGGAACGACATAGACATGCATCGCCTGAATCTGCATGCGGGTTGGTTCATCGGGCCACATTGGCCTCAACCCCTCGCGCCATGACGGTTCCGCATTCATCCAGAGGAAGGTAGCGCCAGAGCATCCCCGGCATCGTGAACTCCGAGGTGTGGCACATGACCTGTATCTCCACGCGAGGATGTCTCATGAAGCTTTCGAGAAACAACAGGTCTGGCGCCAGATGCAGTGGGATCGTCCACGGCTCCAAAGGACAGGCGCTCTAACGCTGCCGGAATATTTGCGTCGTGATCTTGCGGCGCACCCGTGTGGGGAGCGATCCGTCATATCCTCGCCACTGATGGAAAACTCTTAGCTCCGTGTCGCGTGATCCAAACCATATCCCGCCGGTGCGCGGGCTGACTGCCTACTTCCTCCGCGATCTGCGGCAGTGAGAGCACTTCGGCCAAGCCCAGGCTGGTGCAACGTTGAGTCTGTAAAAGTCCAGGACACCCGTGACTCCGGCCATTCGGCCGATGGAGCGTAGCGGAATCGGCCGAATGGTCGGATACCGCTCTGCCTCCGACGGGGTTGCA
Source organism: Chthoniobacteraceae bacterium (assembly GCA_031411395.1). GTDB lineage: Bacteria > Verrucomicrobiota > Verrucomicrobiia > Chthoniobacterales > Chthoniobacteraceae > Chthoniobacter. The sequence continues at coordinate 498 of JANOAZ010000210.1, read as the reverse complement.
GGTGCCAGGCCAAAGCTGGAACAGGAAGGTGCGAACCAAAACCAGCAACCAACCATGACCGGACACAACACCAATATCCTCGCCGCGAAGGCCATCAATACCCTTCTCCAAGACGGGCTCGGAGAAGGCCTCCCACGCATCGCAGAAATGCTCCTCAACGCAGCCATGCTCCTCGAACGCGCCAGCCATATGCAGGCGGAGTCCTACGAGCGCACCGAGACCCGCAACGGCCATGCCAATGGCTTCAAACCCCGATCCTTCCAGACCGCCGTCGGCAAACTCGACCTCGCCGTTCCGCAGGTCCGCGGCAGTTCCGCGCCCTTCCACACCTCGCTGCTGGAATCCGGCTCCCGCACCGTATCAACGGTCGTCTAAATTTGACCCACTAACGGTCGTTGAGAACTGACCCACCTGCTCCGAGATCGGAGGAGGTTTTCCGCATCGGCGGAGCACGAAGCGTAGCGGAGTGCGGAGCCGATGCGGATCGCGCGACGGGGA
>JANOAZ010000209.1:0-9592 GCA_031411395.1 Chthoniobacteraceae bacterium | reverse complement strand
CGATGTTGACGTTCGAAGTTTCGAGGAAACCCTGCTGGATTCCGCCGAATCCCGCCTCCGCCGGATTACCGGTTTCAGCCGTGCTGCTGGCCGGCGTTTCTTCATAAAGATTACCGCCGAGGCTGCGCAGCCCGCCTGGATTCGCGAAACGGGAAAGCTGGATGCGGAAGCTCTGGTTGCCATTCGAACTCGTCACCGTCACCTCGCCGCCCGACGCGATGGTCACTCCCGTCGAACCCGCGGCGATCGGCTGGAAGCCGCTCAGCACCTGAAGTCCATCGCTCGTCACCACCTTTCCCTGGCCGTCGATCTTCAGCGCGCCATCGCGCGTGTAGGCCTTGGTCCCGTCGCCGCGCTGCACTTCGAGGAAGCCGTCGCCATCGATCGCGAGGTCCATCTTTTCACCCGTCTGCTTGAGCTGCCCTTGCGTGAAAACCTTCGACGTCGAGACCACCTTGCTCCCGTTGCCCAGCTCGATTCCCGTCGGCAGCACATTGCCCCCGCCGGCGTCGGCCCCCGCCGTCCGCGGCCGCTGGTAGAGCAGATCCTGGAACTCGATCTTGCTCCGCTTGTAGCCGTTCGTATTCGCGTTCGCGAGGTTGTTGGCGATCGTGTTGAGATTGAGCTGCTGGGCTTCCATGCCCGTGGCTCCGGAGTAGAGGGACTGGATCATAGTTGAGGTGAAAGGAGAGCCACAGATGGGCGCAGATTTTCGCAGATGAAGAAAACTGCCACCTGCCTCGATTCCGCCATCTGCGTTTCATCTGCGCCCATCTGTGGCTCAGTCTTTAGTGTCCGGCGCATACATTTAGGCAGAAACCGCACCGAGGCTTTGAATCGCTTTCTCCATCAGGTCGTTCTGCGAAATCACGACCTTCTGGTTTGCTTCGTAAGCGCGCGACACCGCGATCATGTTCACCATCTCCTGGAGCGGCTGCACATTGCTCATCTCCAGCACCCCGCTCACGATCTCCGGCTTCTCCATCATCTGCGGCTGCACCTTGGCATCCTCCGCCGTGAGCAGCCCGTCGCCCATCCGGCGCAGCTTGTCGGTGTCTTTGAAATCATAGATCGGCAGCTTGCCCACCGCCGCCTCGCCCTGCACCAGCGTGCCATCGGCGGTCAGCGAGAGCCGTCCGCCTTCCGCTTTGAAAGTAATCGGCCCGCCATCGCCCAGCACCGGGAAGCCCTGCTTGTTCACCAGCACCCGCTCCGCATTGAGATGAAACTCTCCGTCGCGCGTGTAGCCCGATTGCCCCGCCTCGAGCTGCACCTTGAAAAAGCCGCGTCCCTGGATCGCAAAGTCCGTTTCATTCCCCGTCGCCCGGATCTCCCCCGGCTGCAGGCTGATCTGGGAACTTGAAGTCGGCATCACCCCGCGCGCCTCGTCCGCCGAACGCCCATTCCCACCGAAGCGCTCCAGTTCCGCCACCTTGCTCTCGAACACTCCCTCGGTCTTCTTGAAGCCGGGCACCGACGCCGAGGCAATATTCCGCGAGATCGACTCCTGCCAGCGGTCGAGGGCAACGAGGGCGGATGCGCTCTTGTAGATGCCGATGTTCATTCCCTGCCCGACTTAGCAGCCGATATGCCATCGCCCGGGAACCCTGATGGATGCTTGCTTCCCTCGCCTCCCGCAAGCGATCGCGGCACCTTTTACCCGGCAGGAAATGCCCGGAGGCAACCCCGGTTTTGCGGCCACGCGCACTTTCACCATTCACGAATCACCGCTCACCGGCCACCATCTGCCCTTTCCATGGCCACAAAAGCGACCATCTCCAAAGCGACCGTGCAGCTCTCCGACATCGACCGGGGGGTGTATGGCGACTACCCGCTCACCCTCGCCCGGCATCCCTCGGAGACGGACGAACGCATGCTCATCCGGCTCCTGGCTTTCGCGCTGAACGTGCCCGCCGACAACGACCACGGCGCCCTTGAGTTTGCCAAGGACATGTGGGACATCGACGAGCCCAGCCTCTGGCAAAAAGATTTCACCGGCCAGATCCTGCACTGGATCGAGGTCGGCCAGCCGGACGAAAAGCGCCTTCTGCGGGTGACCGCCCGGGTGGGGCGAGTCAGCGTTTACAGCTTCAGTTCCAGCACCCCCACTTGGTGGAAAGGCATCGAGAGCAAGCTCACACGCGCGCGCAACCTCACCGTCTGGCAGATCCCTGCGGACCAAAGCGCCGCGCTCTCCGCGCTCGCGCAGCGTTCCATGGAACTGCAGGTCACCGTCCAGGATGGCGCCATCTGGGTGGGCGACGGCACGCGTTCCATCGAAGTCGCCCCCGTGCGCCTCTCCGGCCCGTCGGCCACGTAACCCGTGCTCGGCGGGAGGGCTCAGCCGCTCGTGCTGACCAAAGTGCCCCTTGCCGCTCCCCGATTCTCCCGTACCATCGAGCGTTTCTCTTCCGACGATGCAACCTCAGCTCGCAGCCTTGGCCGCCGCGCTCCGCGACCACAAAACAACGCTCTTCACCCGCTGGCAGGCGGTGGTGTCCGAGCTGCCCGGAGCAGCCGACCTCGATGGGCCGGCCCTCCGAGATCACATTCCGCAATTTATCGACGAAATGATCTTGGCGATCGCCCACCGCAACGACGAAGCGGTGGTCAATCAAGGAGGCCCGGGCAGCCCACTCGAACATGGCGCGCAGCGCCTGAACGCCGGCTTTGACATCAAGGAAGTGGTGCTCGAATACAACGTGCTCCGGGGAGCCGTGCATGACGTGGCAGAGACCGCGGGCCTGCGGCTTTCAGCGTCCGAATGCCGGGTGGTCAACCACATCATCGACGATGCGATCGCGTGGGCCGTGGCGACGTTTGCCCGCGAACAGGCCCTGGAACTTCAGCGCCGGCGGGAGGAACATTTCGCCTTCATCGCGCACGATCTGCGCACGCCCTTGAATGCCATCGCCCTGACCGCCGAGATGCTGGCTGTGGATCTGAGCCCGGAGGCCCTCGATTCCGCCGATCTGCTCCGCGCTTTACAACGCAATGTCCAGCGCATCGCCGCGCTGATTCGCGGGATCATGGAGGAAGAGAAAGACCACGCAGCCGAAGACGGTTTGCGTCTCGTCCGCCGGGAGCTCGATCTATGGCCGCTCGTCCAGCGACTGCTCGTGGACTTGCGTGCGGTCACGGAAGCCGCACAAGTCCGCGTCCGTAATGAGGTTCCGCGGCACCTGACCATGGATGGCGATGCGCATCTGCTCTTCCGGGCACTTCAGAATCTGCTTGGCAATTCCCTGCGGTTTGCGCCCGGGGGCGAAATCGAAGTCGGCGCCCGGGAGACCGGGAACGGGGTGGAATGCTGGGTCCGAGACAATGGCGCGGGAATCGAGCCGGAGCGGTTTGCGCATATCTTCGACAAGCGGGCGACGGACCCGGACCCGGCCCGCGCGGGGTCCGGCTTGGGCCTCGCGATCGTCAAACAGATTGTCGAAGCTCATGGGGGAGAGATCGAGGTGCAAAGTGCCCCAGAACACGGAGCGACGTTCCGGTTCACCATTCCCACTGCCGCCTCATCCCCGCCTCGTCCTGTGGGGTGATGCTCTGCCCCGAGGAGCGGCGCCTGGCCATCCCGTGCCTGGGTCGAAGGAAGCTCCGCCTTCCGGCCAACTTCGCTCAGTAGGCGCAGTCGAGCACCGTGCGTTCGCCGCAGCCACAGGTCACCACGATCTGCTGGACCCGGCCATCCGCCTCGACCAATTCGATCTGCGGCGTCCCATGCCCGCCCGTCTCCGGAGCGGCGCCGAGCGTGCCCCCGCGAGCCCCGGCCGCGAAGAGCGGCTGAAAATCCCCTGCCGGCGCGAGCCCTTCGGCGTCCCGGGCGGCGGCCAGACTGAGAGCGCGGGTATTGAGGATCTGGTCTAGCGCGGCGAAGGGTTTCATTTGTGAACGGAAAGCGAGATGGTGATGCGGTCGTTGGTGTCGGCGTCGGACGGTTGATTCAGGAGCGGGCGGCGGTCGCCATAGCCGGTCACGCGCTCGATCTTCTTCGGATCCACCGCAAAGTGCTCGAGCGTCCGGCGAGTGGCATTGGCGCGGTCGGCCGAGAGTTCCCACGGACCGTAGTTTTGATCGCCGGCGCCGGCCGAGGACCGGGGGAGAGACGCGGTATAGCCATCGATATAGACCTTGAGTTGATTGCGCTCGATGATCCACGCGAGATTCTGGAGGACGAGCTGGCCCCACTCCGTCGTCTTCGGCGTGCCGCTCTCGAAGAGTGGCCGTGAGGAGCGCGAGTAAAGCGTCAGCCGCAGTTCATCGGAGGTCACTTCGATGTCCGCCATCTTGTCCACCGAGGGATCCGAGACATCCAGCATCCTGCTGAGTTGCGTCGCCACGGACTTCATGAAGGCCATGTTCGCCGCGGACGAGGAGCCACGCGAATCGGGAGTGCCGACCGAACCGCCGCTCTTGGTCTGCATCACCCCGACGTTGCGATCGCTCATCGCGTTGAAGGGCTGCTTGAAGTAACGCGAGGTGGCGAGGAGGATCTCCTTGTCCTGCGCGGTGATCCACAAAACCATGAAAAGGGCCATCATCGCGGTGACGAAATCCGCGTAGGCGACCTTCCACGCGCCTCCGTGATGGGCTTCGGCTTTCTTGGCCATGGCTTACTTATCCTTTCCGATGCCCTTGAGCATGGCCTCGAGTTCTTCCGCCGGCGGCTGCACCGCATGATCGAAGGCGCGCCGCGCCAGTTCCACCGACATGATCGGCGCCATGCCGGTGGCGAAGCTGCTCACCCCTTTCATGATCCCGGCGTAATATTGGATCTCGGTGGTGTTGTTATGTTTGATGCGCCCCGCGAGCGGATTGATGAAGCCATAGGCACCGAGAATTCCGAGGAAGGTCCCAGTCAGTGCCGCGGCGACCTTTTCACCGACCGCCTCGGGCCCGTCGGCGATCGCCGACATCGTGTTGATGATGCCGAGCACCGCCGCCACGATCCCGATGCCGGGCAACGAGTCGCCGATGAGCTGCAAGACGTGAATGGGACCGGAGGCCTGCTCATCCTTCGCATCGACCTCCTGCTGGAAAAGTTCGCCGATCTGTTCCGGCTTGATGCGCCCATCGATGAGCGGCTTGAGGCCGTTGCACAGAAATTCCGTGCGATGATGGTCGTTGATGAAGGAGGGATATTTCTGAAAGAGCGTGCTCGCCGCCGGCTCATGCACGTGATCCTCCAGCGCGGTAATGCCACTGCGCCGGGCGAGCATGAAGATCTCGTAAAGGAGCTTTAGCAGGTCGGTGTAATCGTCCTTCTTTGCGCCGCCTTTCAGCGCGCTCATGATCTTCGACATCGTCAGCTTGAGCGTGTCCATCGGAGTCGAGACGATGACGACGCCGAGCGCGATGCCGCCGATGACGACAAACTCCGAAACGTGCATCAGCAGGATCGGACTGCCGCCCGCGATCATGAAGCCACCGAGCGTGGCGGCCAGGACGATGATGAAACCTACGATGATCAGCATGACGCGGAGACGGCAGGGTTCAGGGTTCGCTTCAACCAGCCGCGGAGGCTCAGAACCGCTTGCGTGTGGATTTGGGAGATCCGGCCTTCGGTCAGGCCGAATGCGGCGGCGATTTCGGCCAGGCGCATGTTTTCAAAGTAGTAAAGCGCGAGCACCTTCTTCGGCACCTCGGGCAGCTTCTGCACCTGCTCGACGAGGAGCGCGATGAGTTCCTTCTTGTCGAGCGCTTCGCTGGCTGGGGTCTGCGTGTCGTCGGGAATGATTTCGTGCAGCGCGAGCTGTTCGGTGTCGTCGGAAAACACATCGCCGTCGAGCGGGAGCATCGTCAGCGGCCGGATCTCGTCGAGCAGCATGGAATACTCCGCCTCCGAAACGCCCAGCGCGGCACACGCTTCCTGGTCCGTCGCGGGACGTCCGAGCCGCTGCTCGATGTCGGAAAGTTTCTCCTGCACCTGCTTTGCCCGCTCGCGCGCCGACCGGGGAATCCAGTCCATCCGGCGCAACTCGTCATAAACCGCACCGCGAATATGCAGCGCGGCAAATGCGGGAAACGTCGCCTCCTGCGCCACATCGAATTTTCGCGCCGCCGCGATCAAGCCTGTGGCGCCGACGCTGTAGAGATCATCCTGGTCGAGGACCGCCGGCAGAAAGATCCGCATGCGATCCACCGTGTGCTTCACGAGGGGCAGATGACGTTCGACGAGGCGCCGCTCGGGCGCCTCGCCTTGATAGGCGCGGGCGGCGAGGGCCGCGGTGGAGGCATTGGGAGAGGCGAGCATGTCAGAGCGTGGCTGGAGCATTCGCGGCGGCCGCGATCAGCGCGCGCTGGCGGCTGGCCTGCGCGGCGACGTGGCTGCGCAGGGTCAACATCAGCACGACGTGCAGCCCGCGAAAAAGCAGCGCGCCCGCGAGGCAGCCGACGACGGCATCGCGGAGCACCGAGGCGGGCGCGTTCCCCGCGTTCCAACTCGCGCTATAGCTGAGGACAAATCCGATAAAGCCGCCGGACAGGAGGAAGAATTTCATGAGGCAAGCGCCTCCTCAGCAGCTTCCTTACCAAGCATCGGGAATGTCCGGGCGAGAATCGCATGAATGACATTTTCCTCCAAATCGCCCGCCACATTTTGCCCGGTGCCGAGGAAGAGCGGCGTGAGCTGGCTGCCGAGCAGCACGTCCCAAAGTTTGCCCCAGTGAATCAATTCATCGCAGTGCGTCAGCACGAGGTGCGTGCAGCCGATCTGCTCCCCGGCACGGCAAAGATGTTTGATCACGCTGCTGTCGTAGGCCGCATTGACGACGAGCACATGGCTCGTCGGCACGAGCGGTGTCAGTTCCTCGGAGAGGCGTTCGATCTGTTCGCCGTCATCCAATGAAAGGCCGGGAAGATCGACGTAGAGCTGGGTGTCCGCGCCCAGATCCGGCACGTCGATCACTTCGCGAACACACGGCACGCCCATCGCATCGCAGAAGACGGAAAGCCCATCGCTCGGGTTCGCCCGATCGAGGTCGAGCTTCAGGACGACGCCGGTGTGCTGGCGGACGAAGACATCGGCCGCGAGCAGTTTGCAGAGCGCCGTCGTCTTGCCCGATCCCGGGCTGCCCAGGAACACGATGCGATTTCCGAGCGCCCGGCGCGGCGACTTTTGCAGCTCGGCCGAGAGCAATGCCGCGACCCGCGCCAGCGCCCGGCCTGCGGGCAAACGCTCGATTTCACTCCAGGAGGCGTGCCCCTGGAGTCGGCCGAGTACCGTCGTGGAAATCCCCGCCGCGCGGATCAGCCGGGTCAGACGCGAATCCTCCACCTGCGGCTCCGGCGTCGGAACGAGCGGCTCGAAATCCCGCAGGATTGCGGCATCCGGAACGGGGACGACTTCGGGCACGGGAGCGGGTGCCGCCTCGGCGGCTGGCTTCACCACATCCTCAGGTGCCGTCACCTCGGCCGTCACCTCGAGCTTTGGGGCGCTAAGGAAACGCGCGAGTCCTTTCCCCTCCACCTGGCGCACCGAGATCACCCGGCTATTCGTCCCGAATTTCTCGCGGAGAATGTTCACCGCCTCATCAGCGGAGCGGACTACAAATCGATATCGTTGTGGGGTCATGGGTGCGGTAGGTGGTGGAAAACAAAGCCTGTCATTCCGACCGGAGCGAAGCGGAGTGGAGGAATCTCTCGCATCCGCGGGCGGAGGCGGGCGGAGCCCAACGTGTGGCAATCAGCAGGGGCCAGGACACCAACCCACCAACCTCCGCCTTCGCCCCCGGCGCGATGCGAGAGATTCCTCCACTCCGCTTCGCTCCGGTCGGAATGACGGCTCGTTTTTGGAATGCGGCGTTGTACGCATCGGCTTCGCGCGGAATTACGGCAGCGTTCATCGTCATGCGGCTTTCTCCTGCGGCCGTTGCAGGTTCTGCGGGAGCAGGATGATCGAGAAATTCTGGATCTCCGTTTGCGGCGGCAATTCCTGGTAGGAGAGCACCACGAGCTTGCCGAGCGAGGGCTCGAAGAAGCGCTTGAACGCGAGCCGCAGCTCGACGGTGGTGAGCAGCACCGGCGCAAGGCCCTGCTCGGTCATCTCTGTCATCCGGCGGGTCAATTCATTGAGGAGATGCTGCGCGAGCGCCGGGTCGACCATCAGCCCGATGTCGAACTGCGTCCGCTGCACCTTGCCCGCCAGCATTTGCTCCAGGCGCGGATCGAGCGTCATCGTCTTTAGCAGCCCGGGCTCCGCTTCAAACTCGCTGACGAAATAGACCCCGAGCCGCCGGCGCACCTGCTCCGAGAGATCATCGGGATTCTTCGAGTGCGCGGCGAAATCCCCGATGCATTCCATGATCACCGCGAGGTTCTTGATCGCCACGCCTTCGCGCAGCAGGTTTTGCAGGACGCGCTGGACGATGCCGACGTTGATGAGGTCGGGAATGAGTTCGTTGACCAGCGTCGGATGCGTCTCCCGCAAGTGATCGATCAGCCCCTGCACATCCTGCCGGCCAAGGATCAGGTTTGCCGTGCGTTTGATGCTTTCCGAGAGATGCGTGATCAGCACCGAGGCCGGATCGACCACGGTGAAGCCGTGGATTTCCGCGGAGCGTTTTTCCTCGTCGCCAATCCATGTCGCGCTGATGCCGAAGACGGGTTCCACCGTCGCCGTGCCCTTGAGTTCGACCGGGCTGTTCGAGACGTTCATCGCCAGCCAGCGACCGGGGATGATCCGCCCGCGGGCGATCTCCTTGCCCCGCAGGAGGAAGCGATACTCGTGGCCGTCGAGTTCCAGATTGTCGCGGATGGCGATCGGCGGAACGACCACGCCCATCTCGCGGGCAAAGGATTTGCGCACCCCGGTGATGCGATCGAGGAGATCGCCGCCGTTTTTTTTCTCCGCGAGACCGAGCAGGCTGGATCCGAGTTCGATCGTGAAGACATCCACTTCGGTGAGCTTCCGGAAATCCTCCGGCTGCGCACCGGGCTTCTGTTCCTCGGGTTTTCCGCTCTTGCCCGCCACCTGGGGCAGCAGGTGACCGGGGGCGGGTGCGTCCGGCGATGTCTTTCGCAAGGCGTAGGCGACAAACCCGGTCAGTCCCCCCAGCACGAGGAACGGCAGCGCCGGCATTCCCGGCGCGAGACCGAAGGCGCCCATCATCACCGCCACGATGGCGAGGGCGCGCGGATAGCGCGTGAGCTGTCCGCTGATGTGCGCGCCGAGATTCGAATCCTCCGCAGCGCGCGTGACGAGCAAGCCGGCGGCCACGCTGACCACGAGCGCGGGGACCTGCGCGACCAGGCCGTCGCCGATGGAGAGCAACGTGTACTTTTGCAACGCCTCCACCACCGGCATCCCTTTCTGCGCGATGCCGATCGCGAACCCGCCGAGCACGTTGATCAACGTGATCAGGATTCCGGCCACCGCATCGCCACGCACGAACTTGCTCGCGCCATCCATCGAACCGTAAAAGTCCGCTTCCTTTTGAATCTTCAGCCGCCGGCGGCCAGCCGTGGCTTCATCGATCGCGCCGGCATTCATCTCCGCATCGATTGCCATCTGCTTGCCGGGCATCGCGTCGAGGGTGAAGCGCGCCGCGACTTCCGCGATGCGGCCCGCGCCTTTCGTGATCACCAT
>JANOAZ010000208.1:0-4919 GCA_031411395.1 Chthoniobacteraceae bacterium | reverse complement strand
GATCGCCTGGCGGCAGCGTACCCTCGCGCCGACGCAGGTCTTCTCGACGCTCACTTTCGTCTGGACCGTCTTCTTCGTTTTCGCGCCCGGCGTGGGTGCGCAATACCTCGTCTGGTTCGCGCCGTTCCTATTCGTTCACGCGACCCGTTGGTACGCCGCGATCACCGCCGCGAGCACGGTATTTCTGTTCGTTTTCTACGATACGATTTGCGGCGGGCTGCCGTGGGTTCACGGTGCATCCACGGCGGAACTCCTCCCGCGGTGGGCGGGCTGGAGCAACCTCCCGTGGCTGACGCTCGGCGCGTTCCTCGTCGTCTCGATCGGCCACGCGGGCGCGGCCCGGTTCTACTCGTCGCCGTCCTCGGTTTCGTCGTCCGCGTCGTCTTCCATGGGCGGAAGATTGTGATCGATGCTGAACTTCCGCTTCCGCTTGGCCTGCGGGAGCGGGGCGAGCGTCATGGTCACATTCTTGCCCATGGTTTTGGGCTCCTGCTCGACCGCGGCCATCCCGGAGAGGTCGGCCTTCACGCGGGTCATCAATAGCAGGCCGAGCTCCTGATGCGCCATTTCGCGTCCCCGATATTGAAGTTGCACGCGCACCTTGTTGCCCTTGTCGAGAAACTCCTCGGCGTGCCGAAGCTTCGTCTCGTAATCGTGCTCCGCGCAATTCACGCGGAACTTGATCTCCTTGAGTTTGCTGCCCGCGTTTTTCTTGTCCTTGTCGTGCTTCGACGCCTCGTATTTGAACTTCCCGTAATCGACAATCCGGCAGACGGGGGGCGTTGCAGTGGGGGCCACCTCGACGAGGTCGAGGCCGAGGCCCTGGGCGTGGCGGATGGCGTCTGAAAGCTTCAGGACGCCAAGTTGCTCACCGGTGGAGGCGACGATCACGCGCACTTCGCGCGCGCGGATTCGCCCATTGACTCGAATTTGATTTAGATTGATTGGCTGCGCTCGGTTCGGCTTGGCCTGACGGAGCGGCAGGCGGCCCTTGTTGTTTCATTGGTTGGTCGCTTTGACGTTGGCGTGAACCGGTTTCTGGAGGAAATCCGACACCCGCGGCTCCGGCATCTCCACGCATGCGACCAACCGCGCGGCGATGAGTGGCGATTTCTCCCGCACACTGGACCGCGTAGGTAAAAGAGTTTCTCCACGCTCGCAAGGCCAATCTTCTGCCAGACGACGGCCCCGCCCCGTTTTTACAATTCGATCGGCGCCTCGACCCCGAGCGTCTCGTCGAGGAGCGCGCGAACGCGCGCGGAATCGAGCGGCTTGCGCAGGCAGGCGCAGGCCCCGTGCTCGCGCGCATTTTCCTCCGCGCCCGCCTCCTCCTGGCCGAGCAACGCAATCACCGGCATGTGCTGGGCAGCCGCGCGGCAGAGTTCGTAGCCGTGCAGGCCGGGATCGAGATCCACGAGCGCAAGCACCGCCTCCACACCCGACGCGTGGATCACCGCCATCGCACCGTAATCCGAGCCCAGTTGCCTCACCTCGCGGCGGCTCTCGGCCACGGCTTCGCGAATCGCTGCTTCGGCGGCGCGGTCGGAACTGACGAGCAGAATCAGGGAGGGATTCATGGCGTAGGGGGAATCGTTTCCAAGAGGAGCTTTGGCCTCTCCAGGCGCCACGTCCACTCCGAGTTTCCCATCGCGCGAGGAATTCTCCGCTTCCCCAATCCATCCGGCTTTGCCACAGCATAGGTCATGGATGATTCCGCCCGCGCTTTTCTTTTCGACCTCCTCAACACGCCCAGCCCCACCGGCTTCGAACTGCCCGGCCAGCGCAAGTGGGCGGCCTACGCGCGGCAGTTCGCCGACCGGGTGGAAAATGACGCCTACGGCACGGCGTGGGCGACGCTCGACGGGCGGGCGGCGAAACCGCGCCGCGTGATGCTCGAGGCCCACGCCGACGAAATCGGCTTCATCGTGAAACACATCACCAAGGAAGGCTACCTGCGCGTCGATCGCATCGGAGGCAGCGACACCGCCACCGCGCGCGGCAGGCGGCTCGACATCCTCGGCGCCAAGGGCACGGTGCGCGGGCTGATCGGAAACACCGCGATCCATCTGCGCAAGGACACCCTCGCCGACGAGAAGGCGCCGAGGATCCACGAACTCTACGTCGATGTCGGCGCCTCCAAGGCCGAGGAAGTCGCGGAGCTTGGCATCCGCGTCGGCCATCCCGCGGTCTATTCCGACGCCGCCGAACCCTTCGGCAAAGACCGCATCGTCGGCCGCGCGCTCGACAACCGCATGGGCGGCTTCATCGTCGCCCGCGTCCTCGCCAATCTCAGCACCCGCCGCGACGCGCTGAGTTCCACCTTCTACGCGGTGAACGCGGTGCAGGAAGAAATCGGCGGACACGGCGCGCGGATGGTCACGCACCGCTTGCAGCCGCATGTCGCGGTGGTGCTCGACGTCACCCACGCCACCGATACGCCGGGCATCGAGCACGCCGTCCACGGCGAGGTGAAACTCGGCGGCGGCCCGAGCATCACCCACGGCACGAGCAATCACCCGCGGGTCATCGAGCGCCTCCTCGAAGTCGCCGAGCGGCTGAAGATTCCCATCCAGCACGAAAGCTCCTCGCGCTACAGCGGCACCGACACCGACGTGATCTTCAACGTCGGCGAAGGCATCCCCTCCGCGCTCGTCTCGCTGCCCCTGCGCTACATGCATTCCGTGGTGGAAGTCGCACACCTCGACGACATCCAGAAGGTCATCGACCTGCTCACCGGCTTCGTCGAAGCCGTGACCGAGACCGATGTCTTCGGCGTGAGCCTGTAGGCGAGCGCCTCCGGCCTCGCAACACGCCGCCCCCGGACAGACCTCCACAAAAACCCTGTGCCCGCCAAACCTGCCGACGTGTTGCGAGGCGGGACGCGCTCGCCTACCAGCGGGCTCCCTCCGCGGCCTCAAGGAATTTGCGCGCGCAGCGCCTCGGCCCACATCGCATAGCCCTTTGCGTTCGGACAGGGAGTCGGGCATCAACTCGGTGGAGACGGCGCCGTCGGAGCCGAGCCACCGATCGGTGATGTCGAGCAGGGCGACGCGCGGCTTCTGCGCGAGCGGGGCGAGGAGTCTGTTGGTCTCCGCGATGGCGGTGCGGTGCGGGTTCGCCGCGCCCTGGCCACGGGGGAAGATGGCCATCACGATGACTTTCGCGTTCGGGCATTTCGCTTGCGCGCGATCGACGATCGCAGTGATGCCCTCGGCGATCTGCGCGGGGGTCGCGGCCCGATGCTGAGGCGTGCCGGCGAGGTTGTTCGTGCCGATGTGGATGACGATGGCCTTCGGGTCGAGCCCGTCGAGTTCCCCGAGTTCGATGCGCGTGAGCACGTTCTGCGTGCGGTCCCAGCCGAAGCCGAGATTGAGCACCTTGCGCTGGCCGAAGAGCGCGGACCACGACTCGCGCCCGCGGTTTCCCATCCGGCCGCCATCGGGCTCGCCGCCCCAGAAGTGCGTGATCGAATCGCCGATGAGCACGATTTCCGGCTTCAGCGAATCCTTGATCGCCATCACCGCCGCGTGGCGGTTCTCCCAGCCGTAACCGTCGTTCTCCAGCTTGCCCACGGGCACCGTCGCGGGGTTCACGCCGGGCGCGGGCGGCACGGCGGTCTCTATCACGCGGGCGACGCGATGAGCGAGGCGTTCGTAGCCGGCGGCGGTGAAGTGAACGTCCTTCGGGTTCTGAAACTTCGCGAGGTCCGGCAGCATCCACGCGTGGAGATCGTCGATCACCACGCCGTGTTTCTGCATCACGCGCGCGGCGATCTTGTTCTTCTCCACGATCGCGGCGGAAGCGGCCTCGCCGTCCTTCGTATCCGGCGGGATCGGCGTGGTGCTGGCCCAGATGAGTTTCGCACCAGTGCCTTTCAGCCGCGTCACGAGTTCCTCGAGGTTCTTTTCATACACGTCCGGCGCGAGCGCCCGGTCGTGGATGCCGAAGTTGAAGTGGATCGCGTCCCATTTCTTCCCCGGGTCGCCGAGCCACACGTCGAGATTCTTCAGCCCGCTCGCCGTCGGTCCGCAATTCGCCGGCGCACGATGCACGTTCACCCTCCCCGCGAGTTCCTTGCGCACGGCTTGCGTGTAGCCGCGCGAGACCGAGTCGCCGATGAGCAGCACGCGCGGCAGCTTCGGATCGTCGGCGACGAAGTCCCACGCGTTCGACGAGCCGCGCACCTTTTCGCGCTGGTGGATCGGCAGATAGAAGCTGCCGAGACTCTCCTGCAACGTGCGTTCCCACGCCTGCTGCTCGGGCGGCAGCTTCGCGACCACGGCCTGATATTCCGCCGCGAGCGCGGCATCCGCGGCCGCCTTCTTCGCCGCGGTTTCGGCGGCGTTCGTGGGTTCGACGGCTTTCGGCGGTTCTGCGGAGCACGGCGCAGCGGCGAGGAGGAGAAATGCGAGCGGTGCGCGGAGGCGGGGAAACGTGAGAAGGGGCAACATGGCAGTCAACCAACCCCGGCGCTGCGCCGGTCTTGGACTTTTGCCGCCGCGAAGTACCCGCTGACAATCACTCACATCGACGGCAGGATCGGGTTACCTCCCCATTCACTTCCCCATGAAACGCTGCCTCGTCGTTCCCCTCCTCCTCGCCGCCCTGCATTCCATCGCCGCGCCCGTGCCCATCTTCGATGGCAAAACGCTCGACGGCTGGGACTACGATCCCGCGATCTGGCGCGTGGAGGATGGCATGATCACCGGCGGCTCCACGACGGAGAAGATCAAGGCGAACTACTTCATCGCGACGAAGAAGAGCTACGCGAACTTTGAGCTGCGGATGAAGATCAAGTGCAGCGGCGATCCGAAGACCGGAATGATCAACAGCGGCATCCAGGTGCGCAGTGTGCGGGTGCCGGGCGGGCATCACATGAGCGGGTATCAGATCGACTGCGGTGCGGGGTGGTTTGGGAA
>JANOAZ010000207.1:0-12491 GCA_031411395.1 Chthoniobacteraceae bacterium | reverse complement strand
CGATGATCGAGTGGTTCGCTCCGCCCATGCCCATGCCGTCCATCGCCTGTAGCGAAGCATCGCCGAGCCGCATCCGCATGTGGCGGATGATCACATCCTTAGCCGAGAGCATCCCAGAGCTGTACTGTGAAAGGCAGATGCCCTCGCCCGGCGCGGTCTGTCCGGCGACGGTGAGATAGGAATTTGCGGCGCCGATGGTACAGGGTTTTTTGAGCCGGATCAGCCCCGAGACGCGGAAGACGACGGTGCGCGGGCCGGTCGCTTCGATGGCCGCGCGATAGCTGCCGGGGATCACCGCCTCGCCGTACTCCGAGTTGTAGTCGAGCAGGTTGGTCACTTCGATGACGCTGCCGCCACGCCCGCCGCGCGCAAAGCGCCCGTAGCCTTCCGCGCCGGGAAACGCGAGATGACGGATGCGGAAGCGCCACACTTCGCCGCGCGTCACAACGCCGCCCGCATCGACCTCATCCACGCGCCAAAAGTAAGTGCTGAAGCCGTCCAGCCCGGTCACCGCCGCGCCCGTGCCGCTTTGGTTTCCGTAAAAGAACGGCGAGGCGTGATTCGCGACGGTGACCGCGGCGGCGTCCGTGCCGAGATAGAGATCGTGCGACACCGCGCCGGGCGCCGCTGTCCAGCTCAGCGACACGGAGCCACTGTCGCCGTCCACGTGCTCGTCGTCGTTGGCGGGAGCCGGCTTCTCCGCGCGCTTCGCCGGGTCCGAGGCATCGAGCTCGAAGCCATTGAGGATCGGCGTGTTCGCGCTGGCTGGGGTGCCGTTGCCGAGTGCGGCGTAGGCGATCACCACGTCCTGCCCCGCCACGGCGTCGAACTCCACGTAGCTCGTCGCAATGTCGTAGTCGTTGGTCACCTGCGCGCTCGGCGTGACGCTCGCGACTTGCACGACGCCGTTCACCGCGACGCTGATCGCGCTCATCGTGGTCGTGGCCGGGGCCGAGACGGAATTGTGATACGCCGCAAACGTGTGATGCCCCGCGGCTAGACCCGAGAGCACGATTTCGATCTGCCCGTTGCCCGTCGTCACGTCCTTCACGAAGACGCCGTCGAGGGCGAGCAGCGCGCCGGAATCGATCGCAAACTTGTACCAGTTCGAGTCGAGCTGGGTGCCGGGCGCGCCCGCGCGCCGCAGGAGCACCCCGGTCGGGCCGAAGCTGCGCGCCGGGAAGGCGGGATCGAATTGCCATTCGATGAAGTGAGGAGCGGCGGTGTCTGGGCGCTGCGTGAATCGGCTCAAGTCCACCTTTAGCTCCGGCCATGGTGAACCGATCGGCAGTACCGTGACCTGAAAGCTCAGGCTCGCCGTGCGGCCCGCCGCGTCCTGTGCGGTGAGTGTCACGGTGGTGGTGCCGAGGCTGCGCGCGCTGCCGGGCGCGGGGCTTTGCGTCACGCTCGTCACACCCACGTTGTCGCTCGTCCGCGCTTGCGGTGTGTAGTCGGGCAGCGGCGCGGTGCCGCCGGCGCCAGCGATGAGCGTGAGCGGGAAGAAGCCGCCCGCTGGCGCCGCGATGGTCGGCGGCGCCCCATCGGTGACCGTCAACGTGGCGGCGTTGCTCGTCACCGAACCTACGGAATTCGTCACGGTGACGGTGAAGCTCCCCGCGCTCGATATGCCCGCGCTTGCGATCGAGTAGCTGGCGCTGGTCGCGCCGCCGATCAGCACGTTGTTCTTGTACCACTGGAAGGTCGCCGCCGGCGTCGCCGTGGCCGCGACCGTGAAAGTCGCACCCTGACCGACGTAGATGCTCAGGCTCGCCGGTGGTGTGGTGATGAGCGGCGCGTGGTTGACGGTGAGGATGGCGGCGCTGCTCGTCGCGGTGCCGGACGCGTTGGTCGCCTGCACCGTGTAGCTCCCCGCGTCGCCGGGTGCGGTCGCCGCGATTCCGTAAGTCGTCCCGGTCGCACCGCTGATCGCCACGTTGTTCTGGAACCACTGGTAAGTCACTCCCGCGGGCGCGGCCACCGCGACGGTGAAAGTCGCGCTCTCGCCCGCGAGCACCGTCTGGCTCGCCGGTTGCGTGGTGAAGAGCGGCGCGTTGTTGACGGAAAGCGCCGCCGCGCTGCTCGTCACGCTCCCGGCGGGGTTCGTGACGGCAACCGTATAATTGCCCGCATCCGCGGTGGTCACGCTGGCGATCGCATACGTCGCCGCCGTCGCGCCGCTGATGGCGACGTTATCTTTGGACCACTGGTAAGTCATCGCCAGCGGCGCGGTCGCGACGACGCTGAAACTCACCGCCTGTCCCGTGCTGGCCGTCTGCGAGGCGGGCTGCGTGCCGATGATCGGTCGCGGCGCCCAGCCAATCGCATTCACCGCATCGCGGAAGTAATCGGCCGTCGCCGCATCGATCTGCTGATTCGCCAGCACCGTGCTCGTGCCGACGCCAGTTGCGATGTTGTTGTAGGTCGGACGCCCGGTGACGGTGATCGGCGAGGTGCCCGCGAGGTCGGTGCTTTGATACTCCCAAAACTTCACGCTCGGCGCGGTGCTCGCGTTGTTGAGCTGCCAGCCCGCGGCGATGATATGCGGACCCATCCGGCAATTGATCAGCGCGACCTGGCTGGAGGGAAAACCGGCCGGGTCGATGCGCGCGAAATAGCACGAGTTTGCCCCAATCCCCGCAGCGGCGGTGAGCTGGCAGTTGACGAAAAAGTAACCGGGAAACGTCGCCGGCGAATTGCGCGCCTGCGCGTAGATGCCGCCGGTGAGCATCATCTTCAGCTCGGAGTTTTGGAAGAAGGTCTTGCCGCTGCCCCAAACGAAATCCACGTCGCCCTCGACATAGCAGTCGGTGAAGAAAGCCTGTCCGCCGTTGGTCATCACGGTGTCCTGGTAGCTGAGGATATTCAGCGCATAAATCGTCATTCGCTGCGCGTTGTTGCCAACCCAGAATGCCTCCGCCTGCGAGCCACCGTTCGGGGTCGTGTTGCGGATGGTGAGGTTCTGAATGGTGAAATCATTCGGGTCCGCGCCGAACACACTGCGCTGTCCGATGCTCCCGGCGCCGCTGATCAGCGTGTTGTTGTTCGTGAGATACTGGATCACCACCCCCGCGCGGCTCACGCCCTGCATCGTCACGAGGTTCTGCCCGGAGCGCAGCCGCACGAGCTCGTTGTAAGTGCCGTTCGCGATCGTGATCGTGCGCGGGATCGTGTTCGCCGGTGAGTAAGGCACGAAGTCCACTGCGCCCTGCACCGTGTTGAAATCGCCGCTGCCATCGGTCGCGACGCTGATGTTTGCCGCATTCGCCGCCGGGCCGCCCGCCTTCGTCGTGAAGCTCCACGTGGTGCTGACGCTGATGCCGCCGAAAGTCGCGCCGGTTGAGTCGAGCAGCACGCCGGGCTCGATGTTCACGTAATAGGTTTTGCCGTAAGCGAGCGCGGTGCTGCTATGCAGCGCGATCGTCGCCGTGTTCCCGCTCACCTGCACCGGCATGTAGTTGAAATTCGCGCCGCCGATCGTCTTCGCCATGTAGCGATACGCCGTGCCGAACTGCGTGACCGTGATCGCCGTGCTCAGGTCGATCGTGTCCACCGGCGTCGCAGGAGACGCCGCGTCGAACACCCGAATGCGTCCCGTCGTGCCAACGCTCACCGCGCGATCGAACGTGATGCGCAGCAACGCATCGCGATTTTTCCCCGTCGCGCCATTCGCCGGCGCGAGCGATGACACGGTCATTGGCGAGAGCACGCCGACATACACCGAGTTGCTCGTCGCCGTGCCCGCCGTGTTCGTCGTGACGCACGAGTAATTGCCTGCGTTCGCGCCGCTCGCGTTCGTGATCGTGTAGGATGAAGATGTCGCGCCCGAGAGGTTCGTGCCGTTGAGCTTCCACTGGTAGGTTGGCGGCGGCGTCCCACTCGCAACGATCGACACCGTATAGCTCGCGCCGGCCGCGATCGTCGCGCCGACCGGTTGGGTGGTGATGCTCGGCGCCTGGTTGACCGTCAGCGTCGCCGCGTTGCTCGTCGCGGAGCCCTGCGCGTTGTTCGCGAAGAGACGATACATCGCCGCGTCGGAGAGTTTCGCATTCGAGATCGTGTAGCTCGTGGGCGAAGTGCCCGTCGTCGTTCCCGCGATGTCCGTGTAATTCGCGCCGCCGTCCGTGCTCTTCTGCCAATTCGCCGTCACCGGCGCGGTGCCGGTGAACTGCGCTGTGAACGTATTCGAACCGCCCACGAGCACCGTGGCGCTCGCTGGCTGTTGCGTGATGCTTGGCGCGACGCCGGTCGTCGTGACGGTGAGCACTGCCGCATTGCTTGTCGTCGAGCCCGCCGCGTCGGTCACGATGACCGTGTAGCTTCCCGCGTGGCTCTGCGCCGCCGAAGCGATCGAGTATGACGCGCTCGTCGCGCCGCTGATGTTCGCACTGTCCTTCTGCCATTGATACGAGAGCGCTGCACCGCCGCCGGACGCGACGACGCTGAACGTCACCGCATCGCCGACCCCGACCGTCTGGCTCGCGGGATGTTGCGTGATCACCGGCACCACGGTCGTCGAGCCAGTCGTGACCACCTTGATGGTGTTCACGTCCATGACACTGGCCACACTGCCCGTGTGGCGATAGCCGATCGCCAGCGCGTCGAATGTGGAGACGGGAATGCTCGAACTGGTGACCGTCTGGGTGAACAACTGCGGGCCAGTCGTGTCCGCGCCTTGATAGAGGCTGGAGACGATTGTCACTGCGGCGGCCGCCGTTTTCGTAACACGAAAGACCTCGGTGTATTGTGCGCCCGTGGTCAGTGCGCCGAGAGTGGAAGCGGTAAGAGCCCCAATGGTCGACGCGGCCGGGCTGTTAAAGTTGTAGAGCACATCCTGATCGCGAGCCACCGCGCCCTGCCCCGCGCGCGAGCAAATCTGATGATTGGCGCCGGTATAAAGGATTCGGCTGATGTAGCCGGCCCAGCTCTGCGCATTGCCTGCACCTGCGTAAGTATCGGAAGTGCTGTTCAGGCCGCCAGGGACGGGTTGGGTTTGAGCGCCATTATGCAGCGCGAACAACAGCGTGCCATTGGCATTGGCCGTCAGCATTCCGGCCTGATTGGTGAAGGTGACAGTCAGCTCGATATACTCACCAAGATTGGAAAGCGTGACGGGATATTGTGTGAACAGCGCCTCGATGGAGTTGAATCCGGAACTGGTTGCGGCGATGCCATACCTCAGGTGCCCGGAGGCGATCGTCGGCGGGTTCGGGCTAAAGGCCTTCCCCGAAATCTGCTGGTAAGCCGTTTGACTGATGAGCGGCGCGGCGGGCGAGGTGGGGTTCGAGTTGACCAAGCTGCCCGCGCCAAAAGTGTCGTTGAACACCACCGTTTGAGCGCGGGCCTCGAGGGCGACGCTCAGCAAGGCAACGACAAGAAGCATGAACTTCGATTTCATTCGTGGGTGGGACACGCCCTGAGACTACCATTCATTCCGCCGCGGACCAAAGGACCGGCTACGCAACATCCGGCAATTGGGCTTGAAGTTCCGGCGTTGGAGTATCGTGCGCTTAGAGGGCGGGCGGGTTCCACCCGTCGCTGCCGACCAGCACCCGCGCCGCAGACATCGCCGGGACGCTCTCAGCGCTGAGCCGCTTCGCAGAAGGATCGCGCGTGCTCACATCGAGTAGTGTGCCATTGAGATCAGTGCTCGCGAACTCCTCGAAGCGAAGGGCTGGGCTCGCCGATCCGGTGAGTTGCCAGCCAGTTGGCAGAATGTGCGCGCCCATCGCGCAGCGGATAAAAGCCACGTGGCTCGCGGGGAAACGCGAGGGCTCGATCCGGGCGAGCCAGCACTTCTTCACGCCGGGCGGGGCGGTGAGCCGGCAGTCGAGAAAAACGTAGCCGGCGCGCGAAGCCCGGTTGCGCGCCTGAACGATGTAGCCGTCGTGCATCGTGCGCAGTTCGCAGCGCTCGAAGACCGCGGTGCCGTAGCCCCACACGTAATCGACATCGCCTTCAATGTAGCAATCTGCCACATACACGCGCCCGCTGAGGTTCAGGGTGTCCTGGAAGCTGAAAAAGTCAGCGTTCCGGAGCACACAACGCTCGGCATTCACATACACCGCCTCGGCCTGCGAGCCTTTGTAGGGCGTCGTGTTCTGCACGGTGAGATTTTCGAGCACAAAGTCGTCGCCTTCGACGCCGAGCACCGAGCGCTGAATCCAGCCGGGGTTCAGCTTCTCGTTGTTCGTGAACGCGATCACGGTGCCTTTGCGATCTTCGCCCACGAGATGCACGAACCGCTTTTCACGCCCGATGCGCACGCGTTCCTCGTAGCGTCCTTTGCGGACGAAGATCATGACCGGCTTCTCGCGGTGAGGCTCGACGAAGTCCACCGCTCCCTGCACCGTGCGAAAATCGCTGCTGCCATCCGCAGCAACCACGATGCGATCTGCGTTGCGCGCGAGCGCCGGAGGGGGCGGTTCCGCGGCAACGGCCGCGGCGCAGGCGAGGAGGACGGCGATGAGCGATTTCATGGAGCGACGTTGGGCAGGTCAGTGTCGGCGAGTTTTCCAACCCCGGCGTATTGCCGGACGATGCGGGGCACCTCATCCACCGGATCGGCGTGATAGACGTAGGGCACCTTGCGCAGTTCCGGCCATTGCCAATCGGCGGGCGCGTTGAATCGAAAGCCCTCCGGCTCCGTGCTGCCTTTGAAATTGTGCTCCAACTCGAAAGCCTCGCCCTCACTGTCCGGCTTGGGTGCGGGACGCGGCTCGACGTTGCGGCTATCGACGATAGCGAGTGCGCCGCCCTTTCCTTTGCTCGCACTGTCGGAGGCGTGGGAGAAAGTCGTGGCGATCGTGCAGGCCTTGTAAAAGGAGTTTTCCACCATGGTGGCGGCACCCATGAGCGACATGGTGGCCGTCCGCGCACCATCCACGAGGTTATTGAAGAAGTGGATGTTGCCGAAGCGCGCGCGGGGGGCACGCTCGCTG
The DNA here is from genome assembly GCA_031411395.1 of Chthoniobacteraceae bacterium. Lineage (GTDB taxonomy): Bacteria > Verrucomicrobiota > Verrucomicrobiia > Chthoniobacterales > Chthoniobacteraceae > Chthoniobacter. The sequence continues at coordinate 5,553 of JANOAZ010000207.1, read as the reverse complement.
ATGTTTTCGTAAAGGTTGTGGTGCAGCGTCACATTCAGCCGCCCGCGATCGACTGCCGCTGCGCTGGAACTGGAGGAATGGCCAATGAGGCTCACCTTGTCCTGCGGCCCGCGGTCGTCGCCCGCAAAGCGGCACCACGACACCGTCACGAGGTCCGAGCCGTGTCCGATCTCCACCATGCCATCATAGACCTTCTCGAAATCGCAATGATCGATCCAGACGTGATGGCTGAAGACTTTGCCGGAGTTGGTGACGCGGAGGTAGTCCCAGCCGAGGCGATCGTATTTGCCGGTCGGGTCTTCCTCCCACAGCTCGCGGAACTTCAGATTGCGGATGATGACGTTGTGCGCGCCGTGAACTTCGAGCGTGCCGTGGCGCAAGGTCGCGCCGGCCCCGGAGGCATAGAGAGTCGTATGCGAGCGCACGAAGACGCGACCGACAGCCTTGATCTCCGTGCCCGGTGTTTCGTTGGCGATTTCGCCGAGATCAATGTCGGCGTCGATCTGCACGACGCGCGGCGTATTCTCGCGCTCAGCTTTGTTTTCGATGTCAGTGCGTTCCAGCGCTGCCTGCAACTCGCGTGCGGTCCGCACAGAAATCACCTGCGCATTTCCACCGCCGGTCGTCGTCTTCAGACCGTGTGTGCTCACCGACGCGAAACCCACCAACTCAAACGAGGGTTGGCTTTGTGCTGCCTGTGCGGTGAAGAGCGCGAATGATACGAGCGCTGTTTCCCGGAGGAGTTTCAACCGCATGTACCCTTTTATGAAGTTCACAGTCATGGAAGATGTCTGCGTGGAAGAAGTCGTGGGATGGCTCACTAAGGCGTGACCGTGACGCGGTAGAACTTCTGGCCGCCGGTGGCGCCGCCCACGTCCGTGAACGTCAGGCTGCCCGGCCCGGCTTGCGCTGTGCCGACATCGACCCATGGACCGGTGAGGGTCTCGGCTCGCTGGAGCCGGTAGGCGTGCCCGGCGTAGCCCTGGATCTGCACGGTCAAGTTCGCGCCGTTCTTCGAGTAACTGGTGCAGCGCACGAGCGAGCTGTCGAGCAGCACGCCGTTATTGGTGAAATTCGCGGGAAGCGATTGTGAGCCGGTCATCAGGTCGAGCAGGCCGTTGTTCACGAAGCTGCCGTCGGCATTCAGACTCGCACCGCCGGTGAAGCGCATCGTCCCGTTGTTCACCACATTGCCAGCAATGCTGAGCGTGCCGGCGCCGCACCTCGCGGTGCCGTTGTTCGTGAAGTCGCCGGTGATGACGCCGCTGCCGGTGAACTGGGCACCCGCGGCAATCTCCACGGATTCGGTGGTGAGTGTGCTGGTCGCGAGGTTGAGCGTCGCGCCGGATTGCACGGCGGTGGGGCCGGTGCAGGCGAGCGGGCCGGCCACGGTGAGGCGGCCCTGCTGCACGGTGAGCGTCCCGGTGAAACTCGACGAACCGCTCAGAACCCAAGTGCCCAGGCCCACCTTGACGATATGCACGCCGTCGAGATCGCCCGCATGCACGATGTGTCCGGCGAAGGCGGTGTCGGTTCCGAGCGCGCCGACGACGTAGGTGGATGCCGTGTCGCCGCTGCCACTCTGGCGGCCTTGCAAGGTCGTGTTCACTCCGCCTTGCAGCGTGCCGAGGTGGATGATGGTGTCGCCGTTGCGATTGGCGAGCCGACCCGTGCCCGAGCCGAGATCGAAGACCGCCGCTGGGCTGCCGGTGTTTGCGTTAGTGTTGCCGTTCAGGCGGATCATGCCGTTACTCGTGCCCAGCGCGAGCGTGCCGCCGAAGCCGCTCATGTCGCCGCCGATGGTGAGGATGCCGCCAAGGCCCGAGAGATTCACCACCGGAGCGCCCACGCTCGTCAGCGTGCTCGTCGTGCTGCTTGCGATAGTGACGTTGCCGCTCGAAGTGATGGCGCACTCGCCGGTGAAAACGACGGAGTTGGCGAGCGAGGCCGACGCCAGATGGAGCGTGCCGCCATTGATGGTCAGCGGTCCGGTGCCGAGCGGGCTGACCGCGGTGCTCGGGATGGAAAGTGTCCCGGCATTGAGCTTCGTGCCGCCAGTGAAGGTGCTGCCGCCAGTGGTGTTGATCGTCAGCGAGGCCGTGCCGTTCTTCACCAGTTGCGCGCCACCCGCGATGAGTCCAGGGCCGCTGAACGTGTAGGCGGTCGTGTCGTTTTCGACCGTGATCACATTGGGCTGCAACGCTCCGGTCAGGGTGACCGCCCCGACGGCGCTGTCGTCGTTGAACAAGACGGAGTCGAGATTGGCAAAGGTGTCAGGCGTCGCGCCACTGAAGTTGCCCGTGGTCGTTTTCAAATCCCACGCACTCCCGCCTGTGCCGGTCCACTTGAGGTTCGCGGCGTTGCCGGAGACGGTGAGATTCACAAAGGCGGGCGCCGTTCCATTGGCTGCGCGATTGAGCGTGAAGGTTTGCCGTGTCGTGCCGGTGGGCGCGGGCAGCGCGGCGGCCAGCGTCGGCGCAGGGTTCGCGCTCATCGTCGCGCTCCCGTCGATCAGCGGATAGACCCCGGTGCCGATCACGCCGTCGCTGAAAGTGAGTTGGAAAGTCACCGTGCCGCTTAACGTGAGCGTGCCCGCCGAGACGGTAACCTTGTCGTTCGTCGCGCCGAGATCATGGAGCAGCGTGCCGCCCGCAACGGTGAGTCCGGCGGCGGCGGTGAGCGTCGCCGCGTTGCCGGGGGCGTTGCCCGGCGAAAGTTTTCCGCCGCTGTTCACGGTCACGATTCCACCGATCGAGCCGACTGCGCCGAGCGTGCCGGCGTTGATTGCCGTCGTGCCGGTGAACGTGTTCGCGCCGGTTAGCGTGAGCCGGCCCGCGCCGGTTTTGATCACGTTGGTTTTCGCGTTAGCGCCCGCGGTGCCGTCCTTGATGCTCCCGGCAAATGTCGTGTCCACGCCGAGCGCGCCGATGCTGTAAGTGCTCGCCGCATCCACGCTGGACGCGCCGAGAAGCTGCGTGCCCGCGCCGCCAGTGAGCGATCCGAGGTCGATCGTGACGCTCCCGTTGCGATTGTAGAGCCGTGCGGTTCCCGTCCCAAGATCCCAGTCCGCAAGCGCGCTGCCGAGGCTGCCGTAGAGACGCACGTTGCTCGCGCCCGCGCCGAGATTCACGCGGCCAGCAAAGGCAGACGTGTTGCCGCGCAGCGTCCAGAGCGCAGTGGTGTTCACGTTCGCCGTTCCGGCGCCCGTCCACGCCGCGTTGTGTTCGTGTTGCGTGGTCGCGTTGATGTTCACGTCGCCGACGATGGAGAAAGGATTCGCCACGCTGCTGCCCACAACCGACGGCGAGAGGACGAGCGTCCCACCAGTCAGCGACATCGCGCCCGTCCCAGCCGCACCGTTGCTCAGCAGGGCGAGCGTGCCTTGGTCGAGCGACACGGAGCCGAATGCATTCGCGCTGGAATTCCCGAGCGTGAGCGAACCGGTCCCCCGCTTGACGAGCGAATCGGCGGCGACACTACCCGCGCCGCCGAACGAATAATTCAGCGACGAATCCACCGTGACCGCGCCCGCGGCGACGCCGGTGTTTAGGCTGATCGTCGGCGTGGACGAGCCGCGGTTGTCGAACGTCACATTGTCGCCCGGCGAGAAAGTGGTCATTGCGACGTCGTACAGCCACAGCGCGCTGGTGGTGTCCCACGCATTGCTCGCGCCGTTGCCGATCCACGCGAGTTCGCGCGGCGTGTTCGAATACGAAACCAGAACGGCAAACTGCTGCGTCCACTGGCTGCCCTCCGCGTCGAGGACGTTGAAGTTGAATCCAGCCCGGCCCACGTAGTCCGTGGTCGGTGTGAACTTCACCACGGGGCCGCTCGTCGCAGGTGTGACGCCATCGGCGGCGAACTGCTGCACCGTGCCGTTGCTCACATTGCTGATTGTGAAAACCGGCGACGCGACGAAGCCGCTCGTGAACTTGCCCAGGTTCACGGTGAAGGCAGACGTCTTTGTCGCCATGCTCCGCTCCATAGTGATGTGCGGCACGGCGAGGAAGTGCAGATACTCCTCGAGATGAGTGTAGCCGGCGGGCGTGCCCGCCGGGAAAAAGGTGCTCGGGAGCTGGCCCGCGGTAAACGCGACATTGTGATCTGCCGTCGCCGGATTGAAGACCATGCCGACTTGTCCGTTGAGCGCGTTCTCCCAGAAGTTCGGCATCCCATCGAGATCGGCGTCCGACGGGGCCGCGGTGGAATTCAACGTGCCGAAGCCGGCGTTGCTGATGTTGTAAGGCGGGTCGGCGAGGTGCGCCTCGCCCGTGGGCGGCGTAACTTCACCGGGCACGTTGCCGTCTTTCTGGACGAGGATGCTTTGCTGATTCTTAAGGCTGTTGAAGAGCAGCGTGTCGAGTTCATCGCGCAACGGTGCGCCGTAGCTGGCATCGAGCCGCAGCGCGCCCGTGCTGGACACCACCTTCTTGTAAGCCGTGCGCGCGTCATCGACGATCACCGTCGCGCTGCCGCTGGCGCCGTCGAATGGCGTTGTCGATTTGTAGTATTGGTTCGCACCAGGGGCCGCCCCTACCGCGGGATCGAACACCACGCCCTCAACGATCAGGTAGTCCTTGTCGAGGCCATCGAGCACGCCATCTCCGTCGTTATCGAAAAGGCAGTCAGCCAGATGGAGGTGATAATTTGGCAGCCCGTTGCTCGCGACCCGTGCTTTGACGAACGCAGTGTCTTTCAAGCCGTAGTTCGGATCAGGGTCGGGAATCGAAAGGAAGTAACAGCCGCGGGCGTTGACGTAATAGTTCCCGGGCGTCTGCGTGTCGCCCATGATGAAACCCTCCGAGCGCCAGTCGAACGTCACGTTGTTGATCCACTCCAGCAGTCCGGTGGGACGCGATTTCGGATTGCGCGTGCGATGATGCGCCCAGAGCGAATGGTGTGAGGTTCCACGATTCAGATCCCACAGTCCGCCGGCGTTGTGCCGCTCCATGCCCCAGGTCGTCGCCGAGTATTGCATGGTGAAGTTATCCAGCGAGCTGCTGAAGAAGGAGATGTTTTCGTCCGTGCTGAACATCATCGTCACATGATCGATGATCGTATTGGTGGCGCTGCTATCGAGGTTCAGGCAATCGCCCCCGCTGCCATACTTCCCGTGGCGAATCCGGAGATGCCGCAGCACGGCGTTGTTGCCGGTGATCCGCACCGTGCCGTCCCTGAATCCGATGCCGTCCCCAGGCGCGGTCTGCCCGGCGATGGTGATCTTATTCTGCACCAGCCGGAGATTGCTGCCGGGAAGCGAAATGTAGCCGCTGACCGCGAAGACAATCGTTCGACCGGTTGCCGGCGCGTTATCGATGCCATTCCGCAGCGAGCCGGCACCGCTGGCATTCAGATTCGTGACATAATAAACGTCCCCGCCACGCCCACCCGTGGCATAAGCGCCAAAGCCTTGCGCTCCGGGGAAAGCCGGGATCTGAGCCGCGAGCCGCGCGGCAAAGCCAACGGTCATCGCCATGAAAAGCAAGGTGCGAAGAATGGGGGGGCTCATGCGTGCGGGGGTTTAGAAGTGGGCTGCCATCACTTCCATCACAG
>JANOAZ010000206.1:0-48922 GCA_031411395.1 Chthoniobacteraceae bacterium | reverse complement strand
TCTTACTCGCCGCGGCCTGAACGAACTCGTCGCGCGCAAGCAGTCACTCGCCGATCTCGTGGCGATCGCGGACCAGGACGAAGGTCCGTTCTCCGATCACCTCAAGCGCTTCCTCGTACTCATCTCCCGCACGCCGGAAGTGCTCCAGGCCGTGCGGCTCGCGCTTGCGGGCCAGAGAGTCCCGGACGAGGCCACGTTCAATCGGCTCCGCGCCTCCGGGCTGATGCGCGGCCCGCGCGCGGCAGAAGGCCGTTTCCGCTGCGAAATCTACAAGGGCTACCTCGCCCGCCATCTCCTCAATGAAGCAAAGTAATTTCTTCGTCACCGGCGGGGCGCTGCTCGCAGACGCGGGCTCCTACGTCGCGCGTGCCGCGGATACCGACCTGCTCGCGGCGCTGCGGGCGGGTGAATTTTGCTACGTGCTGACAACGCGGCAAATGGGGAAGACCTCGCTCACCGTGCGAACCGCCGCGCAATTGCGGGAGGATGGCCGCGCGGTCGTGGTCCTCGACCTCACGGCCTTTGGCCAGAATCTCGATGTGGAGCAATGGTACTTCAGCATGCTCAGCAATGTCGCCACGAAGCTGGAACTCGAGGACGAGATGGAAGCGTATTGGGAAGCCAATTTGCGCCGCGCGCCCCTGCACCGCTTCATGGGAGCGATCCGTGAAGTCTATCTCGAGAAGAAGCGCAAACCGCTGACGATTTTCGTCGATGAGATCGACGTGGTGCGAAGTCTCCGGCAGTTCAAAGCCGACGAATTTTTTGCGGGGATCCGCGAATGTTACAACCGGCGCAGCGAGGATCCGCAGCTTCAGCGCCTCGCCTTCTGTCTGCTCGGCGTGGCCACTCCTTCCGACCTGATCAGCGACCAGCGGATGACGCCCTTCAACATCGGGCGTGGAATCGAACTCGCGGATTTTACGCGGGAAGAGGCAGCCGTGCTGGCGGCGGGGTTGAGCCCCTACCGCGAGACCGCCCTCGCGCTGCTCGATCGCGTGCTGATGTGGACCGGCGGGCATCCTTACCTCACGCAGCGACTCTGCGCGGAGGTGGCGAAGGCCGGGGTGCAGGCGCCGCGCGAAGTGGATGGCATCTGCACGAGTGTCTTTCTCACTGCGGACGCGAGCAGCAGGGACGAGAATTTACAGTTTGTTCGCGAACGTCTTTTGCGGAGCGAGATCGATCCTGTCCCGCTCCTGGATTCCTATGCGCGAGTCTGCCGCGGCGAGCGCTTCGCCTACGACGATCACAATCCGGTGCACAATGAATTGCGGCTTTCTGGAATCGTCCGCGTGCTCAACGGAACCATTCAACCACGAAACCGGGTTTACTCGTGGGTCTTCGACCTGAAATGGGTGCGCGCCAATCTTCCGGAAGATGAGGAGAAGCGGCAGCAGGCGGCATTCTGGCGCGGGGTGCGGCGGGTGGCCGGAGCCGCCGTTGCCGTGCTCGTCATCTTCGTCGGCTTGGCCGTCCAGGCAAAACGCAGCGCGAGCGTCGCGAAAGCCGCCAGCGAACGCGAGCAGGGCGCCGCGCACCGCGAGCTTCAGGCGGCGCGGCGGGAAATGCAGGCGGCAGATGGGGAAAAGAAGGCCGCGGATGGCGAGAAGAAGGCCGCGGAAAAAGCAAGAGCCGCCGCCGAGGCAGCGCAACTCGCCGCCGAACGTGAACGCAAAGCGAACGAAGACCGGCTGACGCAGGCGGAACAAACGGAACTGGTGCTCAAACGCCTCGTCGATACGCAGTCTAAAGTCGCAACCTTGCTCGAAGCACTCACCCCGCTCGTCGGGCAGAAGGCCGGGCAGAGCATTCTCGATCGCGCCGAGGAATTGGTCGCTGGGCTCTCAAGCGAAGCGCGCGATGACCCGCGATTCCGCATCGGTCTCGCCGGATTGCGGCGCGTTTGCGGGCGGCTCTTTCTGCGACTGGGCAACGAGGGCAAAGCCCTCGAGCAGGCTGAGGCTGCGCGTGAAATCGTGCGCGCGGAATTCGCACGCAAGCCAGGCAGCGAAGCCGTTCCGTGGCAGACCGACCCCGATGCACTCAAGAGAGTGCTGCACGAGTCTCACCTGCTCGTCGGCGACGTCATTCTCGGCGGGCGCGTGCCACAGGTGGCGGCCCGTAAAACCGCTTCCGAATACGATCGCGCGATGAAGATCTACGACGAAGCGATGCAACTCGCCCGTGGCGAGAGCCGTGCGCGCCCCACGGACGAAAAGTGGCGGCAGCTCTATTTCGCGAGCCTGATGAACCTGGCCGACACCGCCCTGCTTTGCGGGCGCGCTGACGAAGCGCAAAAGCGCTTCTCAGACTCAGTGGCCGAGTTGAAGATGCTCCGCGAAAAACAACCCGACGCATCGGATTTCGGCTGGATCGAGGCATCCTTCCACGATCGGCTGGGGACGATTCACCTCGCGAAGAACCGCCCGGAGAAGGCGCGTGAAGAGTTCGATCTCGGCCTGCAGCTTCGGGAAGCGGGTGCGAACAACGGCGCCCCCGAAGACCCGGAACGGCAGAGCGACATGGCTCAGAGCTTCAACAAACTCGGCAACCTCGCGCTCAACCAGCAGGACTGGAAAACGGCACTCACGTCCTACCAGCGCAGCCTCGCGATCCGCCGGAAGCTTTGCGAACAGAGTCCGCGGCTGGATTGGGCGCGTAATCTGGGCCACAGCCTCGCGAACGTCGCACAGACCCTCTGGAAAGTGGGCCAGCCACAACAGGCGGTCCAGCATTACGCGGAGCGGCTCAAACTCGCCGAGGAACTGCTCGGCCAGGATGCCACCGATGCCAATCTCCGCTCCGATTACGGCAACGCACTCTTTGGCTATGCCGACATCCTCCTCAATGGGAAAGACCCAGCCGTCGAGAACTGGCCCAAGGCGCTTGAGACCGCGCGTTACGCCGTACTTCGCACGGAAAGACGCGACCCGCGGTTCCTTGCCCTGCTCGCCCAGGCCTTGCGCCTGAATGATTTCCCAGCAGAGGCCCTCGCCGCCGCGCAGGAAGCAGAAAAGCTGTTGCCCCCGCCGGACAAGCGCACCGCCGACGATCTCCTGACCGCGAAGGAAATCGACTATGAACTCGACCGTTCGAGGCGTGCCGTCCCGGCTCGTCCCAACAACGGAAGCCAGAAGACGAAGACCAAGCCAGGGCAGAAGCGGCGGTGATCCTCGGATTTTGCGGTAGCAGCAGCCGGGAAAAAAGTGATTGCATCGCGCAGAACACCCGCTAATTTCCGCGCCTCCAAAACATATGGCTAAAACTTGCTGGTTAGAACGAGAGAAACGCAAAGCCGCGACCGTGGCAAAATACGCCACCCTGCGCGCCGAACTGAAGGCGAAGGGCGATTACATCGCGCTGGCGAAGCTCCCACGCAATGCGAGCCCGGTGCGGATGAGCAAGCGCTGCCTGGCATCCGGCCGCAAACGCGCTTTCATCGGCCGCTTCAAACTTTCCCGTATCGCCTTCCGGGAGCTGGCTTCGAACGGGTATATTCCCGGCGTCACGAAGTCGAGCTGGTAGGCGCCCCACATCCAAGTTTCAGCGAGTCGCGGGCGTTCTTCGCCCGCGGCTCGTTTTTTTTCCGGCAATGAGTCTCCCGATGTTTCTGGCGGCCAGCGATCCGCTCTCCCAGCAGTGGGAAGCCGGCGGGGTGATCACGCTCAAGCTGCTGGCCATCTTCGTCCTGGTGGCGCTGAACGGGTTCTTCGTAGCGGCGGAGTTTGCGCTGGTGAAGATCCGGGGCAGCCAGCTCGAGCCGCTCGCGGAGGAAGGCAATGCAACGGCGGAACTCGCGCGCCGGATCACGGGGAACCTCGATGCCTACCTCTCGGCCTGCCAGCTCGGCATCACGCTGGCGAGCCTCGGCCTCGGGTGGCTGGGCGAGCCTTTCCTCGCGCAAATGTTGCAGCCGCTATTTTTCAAGATGGGGATCGTCTCGACGACGGTGATCCAGTCGATTTCATTCGCGCTGGCTTTCTCGACGATCACCACATTGCACATCACGCTCGGCGAGCAGGCGCCGAAGATCCTCGCGATCCGCAAGCCGCTGGCCGCGACGCTCTGGGTGAGCCGGCCGCTGGCTTTCTTTTACGCGATCCTGCGCCCGGCGATCTGGTTTCTGAATGCGCTCTCGAACTGGCTGCTCAAGGTCCTCTTCCGCGTGCAACCCGTGAGCGAGCACGAACTCGCGCACAGCGAGGAGGAGCTGCGCGTGATTCTCTCGGAAAGCCACGGCTCGGAGAATGTGACCCAGCTCGGAAAGGAGATCTTGATCAATGCGCTGGACCTGCGGAAGCGGGTGGTGCGCGACATCACCACGCCCCGGGGCGAGGTCGTCTTTCTCAACACCGAGGATACGTTTGAGGAGAATCTCAAGACCGCGGTCGAGTCGCGCCACACGCGTTTCCCGCTCTGCGAAGGGCACCTCGATAACACCATCGGCCTCGTCCACATCAAGGACGTGCTAAAGCTCGTCCGCGAGCCGACGGCCGCGCTGGCAGACATTCGGCGCGAGATTTTTCCCGTGCCGGAAATGATGCCGCTGGAAAAGCTTCTCGCGTTTTTCCTCAGCAAGCACGCGCATCTCGCGCTCGTCGTCGATGAATACGGGGGCACGGTCGGGATCGTGACGCTGGACAATGTGATCGAGGAACTGGTCGGCGAAATTCAGGACGAGTTCGATGCCGAGGACTCCGAGTTCCGACGGATCAATGCCGACGAATTCACCGTGCAGGGAAGCCTTGGCCTATACGAACTCCAGGATCACGCCGGCCTCGATCTGCAAAGCGCGGATGTGAGCACGATCGGTGGTTACGTCACCCACCTCCTCGGCCACATGCCGAAGCAGGGCGAGCATGTGCGCATCGAGGATTTCGAAGTGACGATCACGCAGACGGATGGCCGGCGCGTGGGGCTGTTGCATTTCAAGCGCGTGGCGGAGCACGCGGAGAAGGCGAACGAGGAAGAGCAAGGATAGCCGGGCGCGGCGCCGGCCGCTCGCCGCTCGCCGCTACCGCTCGAGTCGCATCAAGGCGCCGACCGCGAGGGCTGCGACCACGACGCCTCCAGCGAGGTAGAGCAACTTTGACCTGGTATGGAGCAGCGGCGCGGCAGTGTCGCCGCCGCGGAAGGTGACGGTTTCGGGAGCAAATCTCGCCAGCTCGGCGAGGGTGGGAAGGTCGGGAGGGGCGGTGATATTTGCCTTGATCAACCCTTCCCAGTCGGCGGCGAAGAGCAGATCCGCACCGGGATTCAAATCCTTCACCTGACAGGAGCATTCGCCGATGAGGAATGTTTTCGACCAGCACGCTGGTGCGAATCGGCCAGGATCGCACGACGGCGGCGTGGCGCGGGATCGGCGGCACCCAGCGCTGCTCGCGGATGATCAGCTCTACTCGGTCGGAGAACGTCGGTTTGAGTTCGAGCGGCAGATCGATTCCGGGACGCTAGGACGGACGCGGATAGCTCAGCCAGAGTTTGCCGTGCGCGTCAGTGGGGCCTCCTCCGCCTCGCTGGCCGCGGCGAGGCGAAGCCGGCACGCAACGCGCGTTCGGCGACCTCGTGCTGGAGCTGATTCCGGCCAAGGCCGAACCGATGCGGCGCATCAGCCCATCCTCGGTGGAATCGAGATCGTTCGAACCAACGCGAAAGAAATCATCGAGCACGTCGCCGAGCGCTGATCCTCCGCGCTTGCTCTCGCGAAACCATTCCCGCTAGCGTCGCCCTCCCTATGGATACCTCGACTCCCCCACCCCAGAATAAAGGCCTCGGACCCCTCGCCTGGATCGGCATCGGTTGCGGCGGCATCGTCGCCCTCTGCATCCTCGGCTTCGTCATCGTCACGATGATGTATGGAGGGAAGATCAAACAATTCGCCGAGGACGTGCAGAAGAATCCCACCCGCACGATGGCCACCACCATGGTGACCGTGAGCGCCGGGCAGTTCGAGATGGTCGCCGAGGATGATGCGAATAAACGCTATACCGTGCGCGAGAAATCGAACGGCAAGCTGACCACGATCTATTGGAGCGAAAAGAAGAAAGCCCCCGAAACAGTGCAGGGCGACTTCTCTGCGATCCCCGCGGAAGACAGTGCTCCAGCAGCTCCGGCCGAGGCCAGCGCACCCGCGGTCAAGCCGAGCGAAGGGACACTGACGCCGGATCGGCAGTAGCCGCGCACCACAAGCGCGACAACGAGCGTTGGACCGCGGCGATCGCCGCCGCGCTCGTCGAGGACCTCACCGCTTGCTGCCGATGCAATATGCGAAACGGTCGGAGCGGAGGAAGAGTTGCCCATTGGCCACGGCCGGGCTGCCGTTGAAGACGCTGGGGTCGCTGGCGATAACATTGGTGGCCAGCGTTTCAAACTGCGGTTTCGCGGCGATCACGACAGTTCCGCTGGTGCGGCCCACTTAATAGATGCGGCCATCGCCGAGCACGGGCGACGCGTACCACCGGTCGCGTGTGCGGGAAATCGGCGACTCGGAGACGATCTCACCGGTCTTCGCATTCAGGCACAACGCCATCGCGCGCGCGTCGTTGACGAAATACAGGTGCCCGTCGTGATACACGGGCGAGCCGACGTTTGAACCCTTCGGCACCTGCCAGACGATGTGCGTCGCGGAGACATCTCCCTTGCCGCCGGCGCGCACGGCCATCGCTTCGCCCTTGGGGCTGCCGATGACGAAGATCACCCCATCGTGCGCGACGACGGATGGACACAACTCCGCGGCCTTGATGCTCTGGCAGGACCAAAGCTCGGCGCCGGTCTTCGGATCGAAGGCGCGCAGCTTCCCACTTGAATTCACGACGACCTCATCATGCCCGTCCACCTTGACGATCGCGGGTGTATTCCACGAAGCGGGGAAGCCGTTCACGCTCCACACCGTCTTGCCGGTGCGACGATCGAGCGCGAGCAGCGCGTTGCTTTCGTGCGCCGCATTCACGATGAGCAGATCGCCGTAAATGATGGGCGACGAACCGGCGCCCCAGTCATGCGCGCGCAGTCCGACGTTGACGTCCCATAGCTTGCGTCCGGCGACGGTGAAGGCATGCACTCCCGCATTCCCGAAGAAAAAGAAGACGTTCTCGCCGTCCGTCGCAGGCGTGCTCGAAGCGTAGCCGTGCATGGTGATGTACTGGCCTTGATAGGGCTTGTCCGGCGCGTCTGCTTTCACCTCGTGGTTCCAAAGGATTTTGCCGTCGCGACGGTCGAGGCAAATCGCGTGGCGCTTGAGATCGGCCAGGTCGCCGGGGTTTTTCGCGTCCACGCCGTATCCGCTGTAGCAAGTGAGGAAGACACGGTCGCCGCTCACGATGGGACTCGACGATCCCGGCCCCGGAAGTTCGGTGCGCCAGGCGAGATTCTCCGTGTCGCTCCACTTGAGTGGAAGGTTTGTCCCGGTCGTGACACCATCGCCCGCGGGCCCCCGGAATCGCGGCCAATTCTCCGCCACGAGCAGCGGTGCCGGCAGGCAGATCAGAAGGAAACAAACAAGGGAGGCGGCTTTCATGGGCGCAATGCTTTTGATTCGGGCAGGGGTTGTTCGTTTGCGCGGGCGTCGCGAAACGTCTCTCGGCGTCAGGTCAGGATTTCCTTCACGACGTTCCCATGCACATCGGTCAGCCGGAAGTCGCGGCCGCTGTAGCGATACGTGAGCTTCTCGTGATCGAGGCCGAGGCAGTGGAGGATGGTGGCGTGGAGGTCGTGGATGTGGACGCGGCCTTCGACGCCCTCGCGGCCATAGTCGTCGGAGATGCCGTGGCGATAGCCCGCCTTCACTCCGCCGCCGGCCATCCAGATGGTGAAGGCGCGGTTGTTGTGATCGCGGCCATTGCCGAACTGCGCGACGGCCGTGCGTCCGAACTCCCCCGCCCACACGACCAGCGTGTCGTGAAGCAGGCCCCGCTGTTTCAGATCGTCCAGCAGCGCGGCCATCGGCTGGTCCACGGCCTTGGTGCTGCGCTCCATCTCCGTCTTCAAATCCATGTGATGATCCCAGCCGCCGACGCCGATCTCGATGAAGCGCACGCCCGCCTCCGCAAACTTGCGGGCAAATAAACACTGGCGGCCAAAGCTATCGGTGACGCCCTCGCCGATGCCGTAGGCTTTCAGCGTCGCCTCGGATTCCTTTTTCAAATCCATCAGATCGGGCACCGCGCTCTGCATGCGGAACGCCATCTCGTAGGAACCGATGAGCGCGTCGAGGTCGCTGTTCACGGCATCCTGTGCGAGACGGCGCGCATTGATCCGCCGCAGCAAATCGAGCTGCAAACGCTGCTCCTCCGGTTTCAGGTGCGTGCCTGCCAGATTCGGCACGGGATCGCCGCCGCTATTCTTGCCGCCGGGACGGACGAACGTCGCTTGAAACGAAGCCGGCAGGAACGCGCTGCCGTGATTGTTTCCGCCGAATTGCCGCAGCGGATTCATGGCGATGAATCCCGGCAGGTCGCTCGTCTCCGCGCCCAACCCATACATGACCCACGAGCCGAGCGAGGGACGCGCCTGAAGTTGATTGCCCGTGTGAAACATCGGCACGGCCGTCTCATGCGCCTGCGCGTCCGTTTGCATGCCCGTGAGCACGCAGAGATCGTCCGCGCGCTTCGCCAGGTGCGGCAGCAGCTCGCTCATCCATTGCCCGCTCTGGCCGTGTTGCTGGAATTTCCACGGGCTGCCGAGCAGCTTGCCGCCCGGCTTGCCGTCCTGTCGGGTGAACGGCTTGCCGTCGTCTTCCTGGAGCTTGGGTTTGAAATCAAACGTGTCGAGGTGCGAGACGCCGCCCTGCATGAAGAGCAGGATCACGCGTTTCGCCCTCGGCGCAAAAAGCGGTTCCCGGGTCGCCGCGCGCGCCGCCAGGCCGGAGAAGGCCAGATAGCCGAAGCCGCTGAGCGTGCGGCGTAGCATGTCGCGACGGGAGATGGATGCGAATGGGTTCATGGCGATCAGGGCTAGTAAAGATACCGGAACTCGGCGGAGCCGAAGAGCGCCTGGCAGAGCGCGGCTGCGGCCTTCTCGTGGCTGAGCTGTTTCAAGAACTGCTCCGCGTCGGCGACCTCGGAGCGGGTCGGCGCGCGATTGATGATTTGGTCATAGGCGGCGGCGATCAGCGCGGTCGGATCGGCAGCACCCGCCAGCAGCCGTTTCGCGGTCTTCGAGGACTGCTCGACGATGAACGAGCTGTTCATGATGTAGAGCGCCTGCGTGGGCACCGTGGTTTCACCCCGCCGGCCCGTGACGAGTTCCGGCACCGGAAAGTCGAACATGCTCCATTCCTCGGGCACGCGATCGCGGAGCACGGGCTGGTAGATGGTGCGGTGGTTCACGGTCGGGTCGACCCAGGCTGTGAAATCCATGGACTTCACGCGGTCGTCGCGCGGAGTGTTCGGAATCACTGGGCTGGGCCGCTCAAGAACCAGATCGCCGCTGATGCTGCGGATGGCATCGAGCAGTGCGTCGGAGTCGAGCCGGCGGCGGTTCATGCGCCAGTGCAGGCGGTTGGCCGGATCAATTTCAAACGCCTTCGCGTCGTGCGCCGTGCCGAGCTGATACACGCGGCTGGTCATGATTTCCGCGATGAGCTTTTTCACCGACCACCCGTGCGCGATGAACCGCTGCGCGAGATGATCGAGCAGCGCGGGATTGCTGGGCGGCTGGCCGGTCTTGCCGAAATCATCCGGCGTCTCCACCAGCCCCATGCCGAAGAGGTGCTGCCAGACACGATTGGCCATGACGCGCGCGGTGAGCGGGTGTTGCGGACTGGCGATCCAATCCCCCAGTTCGCGCCGCCCGCTCTGCGTGGGATTGATCTTCGGCGAGGCGGCGGTGGTGAGCACGGCGGGAAAACCGCGCGGCACCACGTCGCCGAGTTGCGAGTCCTCGCCGCGAATGTGGACGGCGCAATCGTCGGGCTTCGCCTCGCGCATGCCCATGACCGAATGCTGCAACGCGGCGTAGTGGCGCTCGCGCATCGCATTGTAGCGGGCCTCGACTTCCACCACGGCCTGCTTCGCCTTCTGCACCGAGGGGATCGCGTCGAGCATGGCGGCGTGCTTGACCGAGGCGTCTCTTTTTTGGCCGAGGCCTTTCTCGCGCAGAATCCGATATTTCTCATCGCGCAAAGCCAGGTGCGTCTTGGTCGTCTCCACGTTCAGTTTCAGCAGAGTGCGCTGGTCGTCGTCCGTGAAGTCCTGAGGCCCGCCCGCGAGCGGAATCACGCCGACGGCGAAGGAATCGGCCTGGCGGCTCCGCCGTGCGCCGAGCATCGGCTCGCTGCTCCTGAAGATGCCCGCGAGCGCGTAATAATCGCTGGTCGGGATGGGATCGAACTTGTGATCGTGGCACTTCGCGCAGGCGATGGTGAGGCCCAGGAAGGCCCGGCTGGTCGCGTCAATCTGCTCATCCACCATCGCCATGCGGAATCGTTTCTGATCGTTCTCGGCCAGGTTTTTCACGCCCACCGATAGAAACCCGGTGGCGATGACCTGCTCGTTACGCTGCGCGTCACTCGTGCTCGGCAGCAAGTCGCCCGCGATCTGCTCGCGGATGAACCGGTCGTAAGGCTTGTCCGAATTCAGCGAGTCCACGACCCAGTCCCGATACCGGAACGCGAGCGGGAACGCCACATTGTGACTGCCGCCGGACGACTCCGCATAGCGCGCCACATCCAGCCAATGCCGCGCCCACCGTTCGCCGAAGCGAGCGCTTTGGAGATGTTGTGCGACTTGCTCATGGATTTCATGCGACTCATGGGACTGGTGAGGAGGAAGTCCCGTGAGGTCGAAGGAAATCCTCCTCCGCAGTTCCACCGGCGACGCATCCGCCACCGGTCGCAGCCCCTTCGCTTCCAGGGCCGCGAGTACGAAACGGTCGATGTCCGTGCGCGGCCATGATGCGTCCTTCACTTTCGGCACCGCCGGATTCGCGATCGGCTGGAAGGCCCAGTGTTTGCGGCCCTCCTCCATATTGATCGTGCTCACGGCCGCCGCGCCGCCGCCTTCGCGCGGATCGGGCGCGCCCATCGCGATCCATTTCTCGAAATCAGCCACGACCTCCTCCGACAGCCGCTCCTTGGGAGGCATCTCCATATCTTTGTCGGCATAACGGATCGCCGTCAGCAGCAGACTGCGTTTGGTATCGCCCGGCACCACCGCCGGTCCCGTGTCGCCGCCCTGGCGGATGCTTTTGCGCGTGTCGAGCAGGAGCCCTCCCTTGATCTTCTCCGAGTCCGCGGCGTGGCACTTGTAGCACTTCTCCACGAGCACCGGGCGGATGCGCTTTTCAAAAAACTCCACTCCTTCACGCGTGTCCGCCCCGTTCGCAGCCGCCACCGAAGCCAGCATCGCGAAGACGAATCCGCCGACCCCGCGCACCGCGCGGCGCTCCGGAAGGCGCAGAGATGGGAAGAAGAATTTCATGAATGATGGATCCTACAAACAAGCGGACCCTTCACGAGGTGAAGAGTTAGGAGAGCCATCGATGAAACACCGTCGTTGCACAGATGCCGGGCACGTTGCGCTCGAAGAATTGTTCGGCGAGCGACGATGCTGTGCATCAGCGTTGGCGTTTCGTTGGCTCCTCGGATTTTATTTCTCGGGAACAAAATCCCACAATCGGACCGCGTCGTTCATGCCGACGCTGGCCGGGTCGCGTGGCCCGGGTTTTTCGAGCAGGACGCCGCGCACGCCGAGCGACCACCAGTGTTGTCGAAAAACACGCGTGTGAATCCACCCGCGAGCAACCGCTGCGCTTCCGCGCGAATCCACAGCGCGACTTCCGGTTTGCGGCAGTCGATCAGCTTGCGCCGCGCATCGTAGCCATACGCGACGCGCCCGTGCCGGTGCCGACGATCGCACTGGCGGTCTGATCGAAGACCGGACCGGTGTAGGGCGTCGCGTTGCGCGTGCAGAAGGTCAGCGGCTGCGACTTGGGCCACGCAGCGAGGCCGGAAGGGGCTCGCGGAGTGCCCTCCCGGCCACCTGCGCGCACCGAGATGGCGAGCGCGATGGCGATGAAAATTGTCTTCACGGTGCTCCCCGGACTTTCCGGAAAAAAGCGCGAACATCCTCGGCGAGAAGTCGCGGCTGCTCCATCGCCGCGAAGTGCCCGCCGCGCGGCATCTCCGTCCAGTGGAAGAGCGTGCCGCCCATGGCTCGCTCCACCCACGCTCGCGGCGGCACGTTGATCTCCTTCGGGAAAAGCGCGAAGCCGATGGGCGCCGGCTTGCCGGTGTTTTTGAACTCGGTCATCGACGGCGGGCGCGGCTGGTGGTGCGGCTCGTAATAGATGCGCGTCGCCGAAGGCATCGTCTGCGTCACCCAATACACCATCACGTTGGTCAGCAATTCATCCTTGGTGAAGCTATTCTCGAGGCTGCCGCCGTGGTCGCTCCACGCCCAGAACTTATCCACGATCCAAGCGGCGAGGCCGGCCGGCGAATCGTTGAGGCCATAACCGAGCGTGAGCGGGCGCGACCCCTGGATGGCGCCGTAGGCTTTTTGATCGGACAACTCGGCATTCCGTTTCTCAAAGCGCTCAGTCTCTGCCTGCGTCACCCCTCGCATCGGATCATCTGCCGGCCGGTTGGCGCCGGGGAAATTGCTGTGTCCGCCGATGCAGTGCCCACCGTCACCGGTCGCCAGGTTGCGCGCGATGCCCGAACCCCAGTCGCCGCCCTGCGCGCCGTAGCGCGAATAGCCGAGCCGCGCCATCAGCTTCGCGAAAGTCTCAGCCATGCGGTTGTTGCTCCATCCGCGCTCCTCCGGCTTGCTGGAAAAGCCAAAGCCCGGCAGCGAGGGACACACGACGTGGAACGCGTCCTCCACTTTGCCCCCATGCTTCTCCGGCTCGGTGAGCATGGGAATGATCTTTTGAAACTCGCAAAATGAGCCGGGCCAGCCATGCACGAGGATCAGCGGCAGCGCATCCGAATGCGGCGATCGGACGTGGACGAAGTGAATCTGCAAGCCGTCGATCTCGGTGGTGAACTGCGGCAGCTCATTCAACGCACGCTCCTGCTTTCGCCAGTCGTAGGCCGTGCGCCAGTAATCGACGAGCTGCTTCATGTAAGAAACATCAACGCCGTAGTCCCAGCCCGAGCCGGGGATCTGGTGCGGCCAGCGGGTTTTCGCGAGGCGTTCCTTCAAGTCGCCGAGCACGGCATCCTCGACCTGAATCGCGAACGGCCTGATCTCCTGGGCACTCGCCGGGGTGAGCGATGCGGCCATCGTGGCCAGCGAGAGGATGGTGATGAGCGGTGGTTTGATCATGGCGGCCTTTTTCGGATGAAGCCGCGAGCAGAGAGGGGGCGAAGTGCCAGTTACGGCATCTCGAGATCCTCTTCTTTTCTCCCGGCGATGATGTCGTCGTGCGCTTTCCGCGGAGGATCACGGAAGAAGATCAGAAACACCACCAGCACCGCGACCGCGCCCCAGGCCGGGGCGATCCAGATCGCATGCCAGTCGTGCGCGATCGAGCCGCGCACTTCCGGGAGGGTGTGCAAGGCCTGGGATTTTCCGGCGAGCATGCTGCCCACGAAATTTCCCACTCCCCAGAGGATGAATGCGATGAAGCCCTGCGCGGCGCCGCGCATTCGTTCGTTGGCCTCGTCATCGACATAGAGCTGGCCGGCAATAAAGAGGAAATCGTAGCAGACGCCATGGAGCAGGATGGCGCCGAAGATCAGGGCGGTGCCGAGCGTCGGGCTGCTCGCACTCCCGGCGAGGAAGAAGTAACGCGTGACCCACGCGAGAATGCCGAGGCCGAGCGTTTTCTTGTAGCCGAGCGTCCGCAGCATCAGCGGCAGCAGGATGAGGAAGATGACATCCGAAATCTGCGCGAGCGACATCTTGGCCGCGGTGTAGGTCCAGCCCAGTTCGGTGACATACATGTTCATGTTCACGAAGTAGAAGTAGAGCGGGATGCAGATCAGGAACATGCACACGATGAAGATGGCGAAGGATGGCTTCTTCATCAGTCCGAGCGCATCCAGCCCGAGGATTTCTCCGAGCTTCACGTCCTGGCCGGTCTTCTTGGGCGGGGTGTGCGGGAGCGTGAGCGCGAACAGTCCGAGCACGATCGACGCAGCCCCGGCGAGATAGAATTGCACCGCGGATTGTTCGCCCTTGAACAGAAGGCTCAGCGTCACTCCCCCGGCGATCCAGCCCACCGCGGACAGCGTCTTGACGAGCGGGAAGTCGCGCTTCGGATTGGCGAGGTGATGGAGGGAAAGTGAATTGCCGAGCGCGAGCGTGGGCGCGTAGGACGCGCAGTAGGCGATGAGCACCGGGTAGAATGGGCCGAACGTGGTCAGGCTCGGCAGGGTGAACATCAGCCCGCCGCCGAGAATCCCGAGGAACGCGAGCAACTTCTCCGAGGCAAAGTAGCGGTCGGCGATCAACCCGACAAAGAACGGCGCGATCATCGCACCGATCGCAAACGCGCCGTAGGCCAGTCCGATCTGGCCGCCCTCGAACCCCAGCGTCTTTCCGAGATACGTGCCCATACTCACATACCACGACCCCCAGATGAAGTACTGGAGAAACATGAAAGTGGAGAGCTTGATTTTGAGGGAGGTTTGCATGGGGAGAGTGGTGAATTTAGGGAACGCAATCCGCCGCGGGAAGTGCAGAATCCTTCGTAGCAGGCCGACGTAAGGAGGCTCTATTTTCCGCGGCGGGAAGAGCGAGAGCCTCCTAACGTCGCCTGCTACGCGGGAGGCGGGCAATTTGCCGCGTTGCGGCGTGGGCATCACGCGGAGAACATTTGGCGATGCTCCAGCCGATGAAAACCCTCGCCGCACTGCTCCTCCTCTGGACGGTCCCAGCCCGAAGCGCCGACGTTCCGATGGAGCGGGTCCGCGTGGCGGCAGACGGGCGCGGTTTCGTACTCGGGCAGACCTCGCGGGCCTTCCACCCGTGGGGCATGAACTACGGCAACGCCGGAAGACTCATGGAGGATTTTTGGAATGACGATTGGGAGACGTTCGCCGCAGACTTCCGCGAGTTGAAAGCGCTCGGCGCGAATGTCGTGCGCGTGCATTTGCAGTTCGGGAAATTCATGGACGCGCCCGACCGTCCGAACGCCACGGCGCTGAAGCAACTCGCGCGGATGCTGCGGCTCGCCGAGGAGACCGGCATTTACCTCGATGTGACCGGGCTGGCCTGCTATCGGCCGTCGGATGTGCCGCCTTGGTATGACGCCATGGACGAGCCCGCCCGCTGGGCGACACAGGCCCGCTTCTGGGCGGCGATCGCGGAGGTGTGCGCGTCGAGCGTGGCGGTGTTTTGCTACGATCTGATCAATGAGCCACTTTCCCCCGCCGGGAAACGCGAGCCGGGCCAGTGGCCGTCCGGCAGCCGCTTCGGTGGCTACGACTTCCTCCAATACATCGCCCTCGACCGAGGCGATCGTCCGCGGGAAGACATTCCCGTCGCGTGGATTCGGCAACTGACCGCGGCCATCCGCGCGCATGACCGCAATACGCTCATCACCGTCGGGATGCTGCCCTGGTCGCGGGACTGGAAACACCTCAGCGGCTTCCTCCCCGCGAAGGTGGCCCCCGAACTGGATTTCATCAGCGTCCATCTTTACCCCGACACCAAAAAACCCGGTGAGGCGATCGAGTCACTCGGTCACTTCGCAGTCGGCAAGCCGGTCGTGATCGAGGAAACGTTTCCGCTCAGTTGCACTCCCGCGGAGTTGGAGGAATTCCTGCGCGCCTCGCGGGAGATCGCCTGCGGCTGGATCGGCCACTACGACGGCCAGACGATCGAGGAACTCGACGCGCTCGATCACGCCGGGAAGCTCACCATGGCGCAGGGAATCTATCGCGAGTGGTTGCGACTCTTCGTGCGGCTCAAGGCCGACTTCGCTCCCGATCCCTGATCGCGCAGCCGGTCAGCCGAGCAACTCTTTCACGAGTTCCCGCTCTTCCTTCAACTCGTTGACCGAGGCCTCGATCTTGGTGCGGGAGAAGGGATTGATCGGCACCCATTTCGCGATCTCCCATTTGCCGTCCGCATTGGTGCGAATCGGGAAACTCGAGATCAGTCCGGGCTCGATGTCGTAGTCACCGGGGGTGGACACCGCGACGCTGTACCAGTCGCCCTCGGGAGTCGGGGTGGTGAGCGAGCGCACGGTATCGACGACCGCGTTCGCCGCGCTCGCCGCGGAGGAGCTCCCGCGCGCCTTGATGATCGCCGCGCCGCGCTGCTGGACGGTGCTGATGAATTCGCCTTCGAGCCACGCATGGTCGTGAATGACTTCCGTCGCGTTCCGTCCGTCGATGCGCGCGTTGTGAAAGTCGGGGTACTGCGTCGAGCTGTGATTTCCCCAGATGGCCAGGTTCGTCACGCTCGTGACATCCACCCCGGCCTTGAGCGCGAGCTGCGACTTCGCACGGTTTTCGTCGAGGCGGGTCATCGCAAACCAGCGATCTGCCGGCACTCCCTTCGCGTTGTTTTTCGCGATGAGGCAGTTCGTGTTGCAAGGATTGCCGACCACGAGCACCCGCACATCGTGCGCGGCATTGCGCTCGATGGCTTTTCCCTGGCCGATGAAAATGCGGCCGTTGATGCCGAGCAGATCCTTGCGTTCCATCCCCTGCTTGCGCGGCACCGAGCCGACGAGCAGCGCCCAATTCACTCCGGTAAAACCTTCATCCAGCGACGCGGTGGGGACGATGCCCTTGAGGAGCGGGAACGCGCAGTCCTGCAATTCCATGACCACGCCCTGGAGCGCGCCGAGCGCAGGCTCGATCTCGATGAGATGCAGCACCACGGGCTGATCGGGTCCGAACATGGAGCCGGAGGCGATGCGGAAAAGAAGTGAGTAGCCGATCTGGCCAGCGGCGCCGGTGACGGCGACTTTGATTGGAGGTTTCATGGGAAAAAAGGAGCGCAATTCAACGGGACACGCGCGGCGTCGGCAAGCTCTTTGGCGGACGATTGCGAAGTGGCGGCCATATTCCTGTTTGACGCCACTGCGGAAAGCTGAGCTTCTCGGCGGATGGAGACGAACGGCGCCACTCTGGACTTGAGCTTGATCGGCCCTGATGCGAAGCAGCGGCTGATCGCCTGCCTTGGTCGTCAGACCGCTCCCCGCCCCATCTGGTTCGCGCCTCGACGTGCGAGCCGCCTTCCGCGCATCGCCCTCGGCGTCGGAGCAACCGCGCTCTTCCTCGGATTGCTTCTCGGTTCGTCCATGCCCGCCGGAGCGGGCGGCGTGGTCCTCTGGACGATGATCTGCGTGCCGCTTGCCCTCGGCATTGCGGCGGAAGTGAGAAACAAGTTGCTGTCCCGAAAGCTTCCCCTCGCCGAGGGCGCGTATTTGTTTGCCACGGACCTCATCGAGGTGCGCCAGGGCCGCTGTAGCCTGCAAAACCTCGACCAGCTTCAGGAAGTCAAACTTGCCGCCTCCGCACCCAGCGCCGGTGCCCCGCAATAACGAGATCCACTTCGTCCTCGGTCGACCACATGCCGTGATGCGAGTCGGCGACCGGGCCACCGCCCAGATGGTGATGAACAACTTTACGACCACGCGCGGCGCGTTTGTCGAAGCGCTCAGCGCGATGGACTGGGAGTCGGTCGCCGCACTGGATCCGCTCTATGAGCCAAGATATGGGGAGCAACTCAGCGCGGCGCTGAGACTGAGTGAGCCGCCCTCCAAGGGTTGGCTCGGATTCGAACCGCCGGTGCTGCGCTGGGCCTTGCCGGCGGCGATCGTGGCCGGCTGCGGTCTGTGGTTCGCGAACAATGTCATCCAGGATCAGTTTGCGTTTCAACGCGCCCGGACCGCCGGAACGGTGCGCGCGTGGAAGGAATATCTCGCGCGTGAAAACCCACGTCAGCGCGTCGCGGTCATCAATCACGAGTTGCCCGCGGTGGCGTTTGAGGCCGCCAGGCGCGCTGACACGAGTTCGGCCCTCCGCGAGTTCCTGTCCCGCTATGCCAACACCGCGGTTGCGGCCAAGGCAGAGGCCATGCTTCGCGCGCACTTTGAGAATGCACGAAGCAACGTGCGTTCGACCGCCACTGGCGAGAGTCGGGAGCAACTCCTGCAACTTATCGACTGGATCGAGGCACATCCCGGGGTCCCGATCGAAGTCCGCTTCAACGCCAGTTCGGAAATGTTCCTCAAGGGCTTCGATTCCTTCGTCGAGGAACTGCAAGAATTCTTGCGAGCCCGTGGGGAGCGGGTGGATGTCGCGTCCGTGGCGCCGAGCTTCACGGAAAAGGAGGTCGCCCGGCGCGAAGCTCAGATCCTCTCCTTTCTCACGCAAGGTTTCGAAAGTCTCCTCGGCGACGTGGTCAGCTTGCGCCGCGGAGGCGCTTTTTCGGGACGGCCAACGGGCTTTGACACACCCACCCTCGCGGTTCTCGCCGTGGCCGAGCCGACCGATCACCCCCACGTGGATCTGGGCAGCGGAAAGGTCTATCTGGACTTGAGTTTCAAGTTCGAGCTGACCCTGACGGTGCCCGGTGGCCAGGAACGCCAGTTGAGCTTCGAGCACGTGCCGACGGAATCGCTGCCGGCAAAATATTTCCCGCGCACCTTGCCGGAGAGCTATTCCAATCTCCCGCTCTACGAGTTGATGGTCGCGCTGGCCTACGAAGAGATGCAGCAGCGGACGGCCAGCTACTTTTTCCCGAAACAGATCCCACGACGGACCTTGGTTCTCCCGACCGCCGCGGCGGTCGCCCCGGAAACTCCCGCGCGCCGCACCGGTCCGATTTCCTCGGCGACCGGTTTTTGCCTCTCGCCGGATGGCTACGTGGTAACCGCGCAGCACTTTACCGCCACCGCCAAAACCTTCCGGGTGAAAGCGAAGGGCGGAGCCGTGCTCGACGCCGATCTTGTCGCGCAGGACGAGGAACACGACCTCGCGTTGCTCAAGGTGCGCGGCGGCCTTCCCACACTGTCCCTTCGCCCGAGTACCGAAGTAAAGCTGGGCTCGGCGGTGGCCACTATCGGCTTTCCGAATACAACCATTCAAGGGTTGGAACCAAAAGTGGGCCGAGGCGAAGTGAGCAGCCTCGCTGGGATCCGGGACGATCCTGCGCTCTTTCAAGTCAGCGTGCCCGTGCAACCGGGAAACTCGGGCGGACCGCTTCTGGACGTCCATGGCAACGTCATTGGCGTAATCAATTCACGCCTCGTCGAGCCGGGCGCACAGAACGTCAATTACGCAGTGAAGAGCGTTTACGTCGTCAATCTCTTCCAGCGCGCACACGTCCCCCTCCCTCCCTCCGCTCCGTCCGCTAGCGCCGTACCGAACTTCGAGGACATGATCGCCACAGCCCTCCAGGCGACCGTGCTCATCGAGGGCTACTGACGCGCGCGGGTTCGCGTCGGCGAGTGCCACCGTCCCGCCTCCCGCACCAACGCGTCGATGCGCGCCATCGTCGTCGCGAGGGCCGGATCGCGTTCCCATGCGCTCACCGGTTCGGGCAGCCGCTCGCTCCAGTTCGAATCGCTGACCGCGCCCGGGTAATTGAAACGTTGCACGGTCGCGAAAAGGTCGGTGATCATCGTGATCGCGATCCACGAATTCGAAGCGAGCAGGGCGCGCAGCAACCGTTCATGCACCTCGCCGGGGTAGGCTGTGATCCGTGGCACGTCGAACCCCGCCCAACGCGCGATCCGCCGCACCTCGCGCCACGCGTAATCCCGCTCGGCGAACGTTTCCGGATCGCCTTTTTCGGCGACCTCGATCCTGGCCATCCAGCCTTCCCAGGTGGAACGCAGCGGCTCGAAGTCGTGCGTGGCGTAAGTCGTCACCGAGAGGCGCTGATATTTCGCCCCGGGGATCATCGATCCGTCATATTCATTCTCCCAAATCGGTATTTTGAATCCGGCGATGCCCAGTTTTGCGAGGCACGGCCGCACATAATCCGGCACTTCACCGAGGTCCTCGCCGATCAATCGGAATTGACCGCACTCCTCGATCAAAACATTCAGGATCTCCTCGCCCATCGCGCAGTTTGCCGCCTTGTGCGCGTCGCTGTCGTCGGCATTTGGGGTAAAATGTGGAAGTTCGCCGCTGGTCCGGACCTTCGCCTCCTCCTCGGTGAGCGGCAGGAATTCCGCATTCAATTCCGGGCGCCACGGAAAGCTGTAGATGCGGAAGAAGCCGAGGATGTGATCGACGCGAAAGAGATGGAAAATTTCGCGCACCTTCGCCACCCGCTGCCGCCACCATGCGAAATTCTCCGCGCGGTGTTCCTCCCATCGGTAGAGCGGGATGCCCCAGTTTTGCCCCCACTTCGTGGTGAAGGGATCGGCCTTGAAGACCCGCTCCGGCGGCGCGCCTCCGCACCACTGGTGATCGAACAACTCCGGCCGCGCCCACACATCCGCGCTGAAGAACGAAACCCCAAATGGAATGTCGCCCATCAGCGCCACTCTCTGCGCCTCCGCGGCCTCGCGCACCGCGAGCCACTGCGTCCATGCGATCCATTGCACATAGATGTAGAAACGCGCGCGCTCCGCGAGATGCTTCCGTTCCGCGGCGGGTCGCGACTCCATCCACGGGAGCGCCTTCGCGAAGCTCTGCTGCGCCGCGGGCCAGCGATCCCAGCGCTCCGTCCCGGCGTTCAATTCCATCAACGTGCGAAAGGCCGCATAGCTCTCGATCCACTCCGCCTGCTCCCGGCGAAAGGTGCGGAAGCTGCGCGCACGCTTGTCATTCTTCCTCCCCGGACCCGCGCAGAAGTTGGCGAACGCGCGTTCGAGCAACTGCAAGTTCAGCTTCTTCGCCGCCGGATAGACCACCGGTCCGCTGCGCAGATGCATCAACTCCACCGCGCCCGTCACGCTCGCGATATCTGCGGCGGAAAGATCCGGCACCGCATCCGGGGTGATCTCGATGGTCAACGGATCGATCGCCACCGAGGAAATCGCGTTGTAGGGCGAATTGTCATTCCCCGTTTCATTCACGGGGAGAATCTGCACCACGCCGAATCCATGCGCCGCGGCCCAGGCCACAAACTCGCGCAAGGCACCCACATCGCCGATCCCGAGATCGTTGGCACCGCGCAAGGCGAAGAGCGGCGCAAGCACGCCCGCGAGCGGTTGATCGGGAGTCAGTTCCATGAAAGGCGTCTGCCATAAACGTGCGCAGCTGCCCGCGCAAGCGGCAACGCCGGCGCCGGACTTGGACCCAACGATGTGATCGCCTCGGGCCTTGCCAGTTTCGGCGGAACTCGATTGATGGCTGCGTTGACATCGCGCCGCTTCCGCGATGCGCTACGGGCATGAAGACCCTGCTATCGTTCGTGCTCGTCGCCCTTTGCCTCGGCGCCGCCGTGGCCGCGGAAGCGCCGCCGCCCACGCTCGCGCTGGGTGCGCCGGCGCCGGATTTCAAACTGCCGGGTGCGGACGGTCGCGACTGGTCGCTCGCGGATTTTCGCGAGGCCAAGGCGCTCGTCGTCGTCTTCAACTGCAATCACTGCCCGACCGCGCAGGCTTACGAGGGGCGGCTCAAAAAGCTGGTGGAAGACTACAAACCGCTCGGCGTCGCGGTCGTCGCGATCTCGCCGAACGATCCAAAGTCCGTCCGACTCGATGAACTCGGCTACACGGATTTGAGCGATTCCTTCGAGGAAATGAAGACGCGGGCGAAGGACGAGCACTTCAACTTTCCCTATCTCTACGACGGCGACTCCGGGAGCGTCTCCCGCGCCTACGGTCCGGCCACGACGCCGCACGCGTTCCTCTTCGATGCCGCGCGCAAGCTCCGCTACGTGGGCCGGATCGACGACTCCGAGCGCGAATCGCTGGTGCAGAGCCGGGACCTCCGCGTGGCGATCGATGCGGTGCTCGCGGGGCGCGAACCGACGGTCGCGCAGACCAAGCCGTTTGGCTGCTCCGTGAAATGGGCGGGCAAGCAGGAACTCGTGAAGCTCTTCATGGAGAAGCTCGCGAAGGAACCGGTCGCCGTGGAACTGGTGGATGCCGCCGGCCTCGCGGCGCTGCGCAAAGGCGAGGGATCCAAGGTGCGCCTCGTGAACTTCTGGGCGACGTGGTGCGGCCCGTGCGTGGCCGAATTTCCCGACCTCATCGAGATCAACCGCATGTATCGCAACCGCGATTTTGAGTTCGTGACCGTCTCCGCGAACTACCCCGACGAACGGTCCGAGGTGCTCAAGTTTCTCACCAAAAATCAGGCCTCGAATCGGAACCTGCTCCTCGCGACGAAGGACAAGACCCCGTTGATCGAGGCATTCGATCCGGAATGGCGCGGCGCGCTGCCTTACACCGTGCTGCTCAGTGCAAAGGGCGAGGTGCTGTGGAAGCAGGAGGGGGCGATCGATCCCCTGGAACTCAAGCGCGAGATCCTCAAGGGCATCGGGCGGATGAAGGTGAAATAGCGGGCTGATGGGCCAGGAGATCGAGCGAAGGATCGAAACGGGCAGAGCCGGATTGAAAATCCGGCCTACGTTTGGAGAGTGATTGCCAATGAATCCTGATGCCTCCACCGCCGAGACGGGCCTCGAAGTCCGCTCCTACTTCGTCCGCGGCCGCAACGCGCTCCTCACCCGCGCGGACTTCGGAGAACTCTACGTCGATTATTACCTGCACCAGGGCCAGCACGGCTATCAGCACTTTCCCGAGCACGACGGCCTGCTCAAGCAGGCGCTCGCCGCCATCACGCTGCATTGCGCCGCGCGCCCGTGGAATGAATCCATCGCCTGGACCATCCACCTCCAGGATCCGCTGCTGAATCTTTTCGTCGCCGGCGACAACCGCCTCGGCACCGTCGTCGGCCAGCTCTTCACGGACAACGTGAAGGAGGACGGCCAGCAGCTTTTCGTCGCCGATGTCGTCCGCGAGCGCGCCGACTCCCGGCGGAGCGCGGTCGAGTTTGAAGGGACGGACGTATTCCGCGCCGTCGAGCAGTACTACGCGCAGAGCGAGCAGCGCCCTGCTCACTTTTTCCAGGTCGGCCCGGAGGATTTCGTCTTCATTTCCGCGCAGCCGCAGTGCGACCTCGACTGGCTGGCCGGGCTCGACGCCGCGGCGGTCATCACGCTCGATCAGCGCGAAGAGCTGAGCCTCCTCGAGCAGCGTTACTACCGCTGGGAATGCGGTTGTTCGCAGAGCCGGATGTTCGCCCTATTGGCGAATGTCATGCGCTCCGATCCCGACGGACTCTTCGGCGATGACCCGGTCGTGCGCATCTCCTGCCCGCGCTGTGGCGCCCGGCATACGGTGACGCGGGAGGCGCTGGAGGCGTTCGTGCAGAGTGAAGGATAGACTCCCGAGAGACGTTTCGGATCAAGTTGCGGGTCATCCTGAACGGAGTTCCGTGGGCGAATCTTCCTCCGCGGCCTCTGCGACTCTGCGTCTCTGCGTTGAAAGGCAGAATTCAACTGCATGGATAGCGCTCAGCCGGAACAATGCAGTTGAGCCGCAGATGGACGCAGATGAAACGCAGATGGGAAACAGGGGGCGTAGCGCAATCGGCATGCGTGAGCGCGATACCCGCAAAGGTGATCTCATTTCCCCCCGCTATTCCTCTCCGCCTCCGCATCTGCGCTCATCTGCGTTCATCTGCGGCTCATTCCAACTGCATGGATACGGCTCAGGATGACCGTGCTATTTCCACCCCGATGACCGACGACTACCTCCAACGCTTCTCCGGCCTCGCCCGGCTCTACGGCGCCGCCGGCCTCGCGCGGCTCCGCGCGGCCCACGTCTGTGTCATCGGCGTCGGCGGCGTCGGCTCGTGGAGCGTCGAGGCGCTGGCCCGCTCCGGCGTCGGCGCGCTCACCATGATCGATCTCGACGACGTCTGCGTCACGAACGTCAACCGCCAGCTTCCCGCTCTCGACGGCCAACTCGGACGACCGAAAATTGACGTGCTCGCCGACCGCGTCGCTCTGATCAATCCCGCCTGCCGCGTCGAACGCCGCGCCGATTTCTTCACCCCCGCCACCGCCGCCGCGCTTCTGGCCCCCGGATACGACTTCGTCATCGACGCCACCGACCGCCTCGCCAACAAGTGCGCCATCATCACCGGCTGCCGCGAGCGCCGCATCCCCCTCCTCACCTGCGGCAGTGCCGGTGGCCGGCGCGATGGCACGGCGATCCGCGTTTGCGACCTCGCCCACAGCATCCAGGATGAGCTCCTCCGCCAGGTCCGTCGCAAACTCCGCCGCGAATTCGCCTTTCCCCGCGACCCGCAAGGCGACTTCGGCATCCCCTGCGTCTTCACCCCCGAGCCGCCGCTCTACCCGTGGGCCGATGGCACCTGCTCCGCCACTCCCGAGCCCGGCACCAGCCTCACCCTCGACTGCGCCACCGGCTTCGGCACCGCCACCTTCATCACCGGCGCCTTCGGTTTCGCCGCCGCGGGGGAGGTCGTGCGCCGCCTCGCCCTCGGCGCGTGAATCGCCGTCGCGAACGCTCACTCCAAGCTTTCCGTAACTCTGTCCTTGGATTCGATGCTCGGAATGTGATTTCTGCATTCCGTCATGGACACTCAGGAATCGGCGCCGCGCTTTTTCAATAAGCACATTCTGCCAGCTCTGCTGGTGTTCGTGATCCCGTTGTTTTCGGTCTGGTTCTTCGACTATGCGGAGCGGAAGACGGACCGGGAGGTAATGGAATCGATCGAGCGAACCATCAACAAGGACACCACCTTGACACCGCCGGAGAAGCAGGTGGCGCTGGAGATGTTTCGGGCACACCCGGTGTCGGAGATCATGGCGTCGGATTCGCCCAAGACGGTGCCGTTGCAGGCGATGTTCGAACCGACGAAAAACCGGTATGCGACCTTTCGCTGGATGCAGTGGATCGCGTGGGTGTGCCTGGGCTCGGTGGTGGCGACTTTCCTGCTCGTGGGAGTGAGTGTGGCTTGCTCGTTCCAATCGCACGCGGCCCAGTACTGGAGCCTGCGGATTGGCTTGCCCATCCTGCGCACGTCGGCGCTGATCCAGGTGCTCGGGCAGGCGCTGCTGGCGGGGTTTTTGTCGTTCTGGGTGACGGCGATTTTCTTCGAGATTTATATCATAAAATTGATCGTGCTGATCGGCATCCTCGCCGCCGCAGGGGTGTTCGCCCTGGTCGCCGCCGTTTTCCGGAGGGTGGACGAAAAGTGTGCGGTCGAGGGGCGTATGCTGAGCGATGAGGAGGCGCCGGCGCTTTGGCGGAAGATTCGTGAGATGGCGGCGAAGCTGCAAACCGAGCCGCCGGATCGCGTGATCGTGGGGATCGCGCCGAGCTTCTTCGTGACCGAGCACCCGGTCGAACTGAATGGGGCACGGCACGAGGGACGGACGTTGTTTCTCAGCCTGCCGATGCTGAAAATCCTGAGCATGTCGGAAGCCGACGCGGTGCTCGGGCATGAGTTGGCGCACTTCAGCGGGCAGGACACGCTGTGGTCGCGGAAGATTTCGCCGCTGATGGGTAATTTTGCCCTCTATCTCCAGGCGCTCGGCGATGGCCTGGGTCTGCTGGTCGGGCAGTTCATGCTGGTGTTTTGGAAGCTCTACCTATTTTCCCTCGGACGCCGCTCGCGTGAGCGGGAGTTTCGAGCCGATCAGGTGGGCGCGGGACTTACCTCGGCTGAGGCGATGCGGCGGGCGCTGATCAAGGTGTCGGGCTACTGCGAATACCGCGCGCGAGCCGAGCAGGCAGTCATGGAACAGAATCGGGTGAACCCGAACCTGCGCCTGGCTGAGGCATTGGAGCTGGGATACTCCGACTTCCTCAAACGATTCACGAGCGATGAAAAGGCAGCGCTCAGCGAGACGCCGCACCCATTCGATTCGCACCCGCCGCTCGATCAACGCCTGGAAAGTTTGGGCCTCGATGCGCTGCAGGCGCTGAAGGAGAATGATCTTCACGCTCCCCTGGCAGGCACATGGCATGATGCGATGCCGACGGCGCCGATGGTGGAGAAGGCGATGTGGGCCGAGCGGGAAGCAATGATTCAGGCGGTCCACGGTCAGGACCTCGCGTGGCGACTGTTGCCCACGGGCACAGAAGAAACCGAATTCGTGCTCGCATATTTCCCGGAGAAAGTCTTCACGGGCAAGGCGGGCACATCGGCAACGCTCACGTTCAAGAGCGTCCACGTGTCGAGTTGGCCGGAGCCTTTGCTTTTCGCACAGATCGAAGGAGCTCAAATGGAGGACAGCACTTTTGGCGGGAAGAAACTGGTGCTCTTCCATCGCCCAATCGCGGACGCGAAGGTCACGAAGGTGAAGTTTTGCCCGGCGGACTTTACGAACGCGGAAGGCGCGTTTCTCCCGATGTTCCAACTCTACTACAGCAGGCACAAGACGGCGGAAGCGCGCAGTCGAGGGAATTGACAGATTAAGGGGACGGAGGAACCGCTCCTCAAGGGTTTTCGGTCAGCGTCTGAATGGCGTCCTGAGCGGCCTCGCGGACCTGCGGATCCGGATCGGAGAGCGCGCCGCGCAAGGACGGGAGCGCGCGTCGATCGGCGAGGAATTGGAACGTCCGCACGGCCGTCAATCGCACTTCCAAAGGCTGGACTGGGGCGAGACCCCGCGCAATCCCGTCGAGGGTGCTGGGATCTTTGATCTTGGTGAGGTGACCGATGATCTCGGATTTGAGCGTCGCGCTCTTTTCGCGGGAAAAGACATCGGCGAGGGCGGCGACAACCTCGTGTGCCGGGACGCCGAGCGCGGCCTGTTCCGCAATGCGGTAGATCGGCCCGCTGCGGTCTTCCTCCGCCTCCGTATTGGCATACTCCTCCATCCACGGGCGCAGGCGAGGATCCGAGACCACGACCGCCCCCGGCAGCGTGGCCTCCGAGGCGGTCGGCGCGCCCGAGGGAGGAGCGACAGCGTCGGGACTGGGCGTCGCCGCCGCAGACTCCGCCTGCGGTGCCGGTGAGGCGGGTGGCGTAGCCCGGTCGCAGGCGGTCCCGAGGAGGCTCAGAGCCAGCAACAGGGCAAAGACCCGCTGCTCGCCGGTGAATCCGGGGTGCGAGCCGACGGAGGGATTACCGGTAGCGTTCTTCGAAAGTGTCATCGTCGATCCCGGGCCCGCCCTTGCCGTCCTTGGGGCTGTCCGTTCCCTCGATCTGCACGAAGTAAGTGGAGTGTCTGGCTCCGCCGGCCATGTGCTCCTTGACCCGATCGATCGAAGAACCCGCCGACAACGCCCAACCACGAAAGTCGCCCCGTCCCAGGATGCTGTAATAATAAACGGGGGGCTCGGTATGGTGATTGGCCGTAAATGGCCCGTCCTGGAAGGAGAGCGAATACCAGCGAATAGGTTCACCGTGGGAATCGGGGACTGCGCCAGCCCAGTTCGGAACGATCCGCTGATAAGCAGCCTGGTCGAAGGTCGCGGAGGGGTGTCCCAGGATCGATTGTAAGTTAGTGGATTGGTAGATCTCGAGAGCGACACCGGCGGCGGCAAGCTGGGAGAAATATCCGGGCTGCTTGTTGCGATGTTCCGTCTTCACATAGGCGGGATCGAGGAATGCCATCCGGGTGGGAAGGGGCACGTTTGCCGGCCTGTACGTCTCCACCAGCGCCATCGTGCGGCCAATCACCTGGGTGCCCAAGGAATGGCCGATCAGGCGCAGGTCCTTGCCGGCAGTACTGTAATTGAGGAAATTGGCCGTGTAGTCCGTGTAGAACAGGTCGGCAACATTGACGTTCTGGAAGTCGGAATTCCAAAGATACTCAAAGGTCTTCTTCTTCACATCCGTGGAAAGGGTGTAGGCCATTCCGACACCGGCCGTCTCATTGTTATCAGGGCCTCGGGTGCCGTAGATTTTGCTCTCGACCCGATATAGGCCGTTGTACTCCTCACTGCCAAATTGGTTCCAGTAGAAGATGCCGACATTGTAGCCCTTTGCCTTCCAGGGCGCAGCCAGGTCCACACTCGTGGTGCCGCTGTCTGTGACGTAGCGCTTCCATGATTCACGCCGGCGAATATTCACCTCACTGGCTTGCCACCCATGCACGTAGATCACAGTGGGGCGACTCGGGCTGAAGTATTCGTCGTCCTGCCCCGGGATCGCTTTCAGTCCATTCTTAACGTCCTTGAACCAATAAAGGCCGTAATCAAGCTTGGTGAAGGTATCCGCTTTGTTCCAAGAGTGGCCGACTTGGAATTCCGCCGTGGCTGAGTCCGAAAGGGGGAGCGGCTTGCCTTTCAGGTCACCCGCGGCCCCGAAGGCTTCGAATCGGTAGCGTCCCGGCTCTGTAAAGTCCTTGTCAAAAACTTCGGTGCCCGCGGAACTGCTGACCGCGCGAGTGGTGATGACCTCGGTTTCCCCGACCTCAGAAATCAACTTGATGATGCCTTTCGGAGGGAAGCCGCTGTAGTCGAGATACACCTTGCCCGGGTCCGGACGTTGCATGCGGACGTGATTCTTATTTGTCTGCACTCCGGATGGACCTACGAGGCGGGAGTTCGCGCGGACCGTCAGGCTGACCGTCGGAATGACGACCACCGGAGGTGGCGGGGGCGTAAAGACATAGAAGGGTCCCGTGACGGGAGACGCCGACGCCGTATTGTCGAAGTCGTCCACCAATACCCGGAAGTAGTAAGTCCCGTCCGGTAGGTTTTCGATAAAGTGAGAGCGGTAAGCGAGATTCCCGCTCTTTGCGGGAATCATTTTTATCGGATCGCCATCCGCATCGAGCTGAAACGAGATGAAATCACCGTTGCTCTCGCACTGGACGAGATAGGCATCGCGGACCTGCTTGTCGTCCCCGATCGGGATTTCGATCTTCAAGCTTCCATGCGTCAGGATATTCGAGCCGGACACCGGATAGTTAAAAAACGCCCCAAAGGTCGGAGGCGCTGCGCCATCGCCCGTGCCGATCCGAATGGGAAGGACCTCGGAGTAGGTGGTGTTGGCGGGGGTGTCGTTATCCGTCGCCGCGAGGCGGAGATAGACATAAGGGTATTGATAACTTTGGCCTGCTGATCCGAAGTAAGTGTTGTTGTGGAAGTAAAAGCCGTCTCCTGTCGTTTGCATCGGACCCGCCGCGGATTCCGTCCACTTCTTGTTGTCGTAGGAGAATTCGAGGCGGACGCTTTGCAGGCCATTCTCGTCGCTGATGCCCATCCGCAACGGAATTGTTTGTCCCGTGCGAATCGGGAGACTCGGATCTGGCAGGAGGAAATGAGTGAAGAGCGTGGGAGCCGGAGCTTCCCTGACATTGAACGGCCCCTGCGCCGGGCTGACGTCATCCTTCAGTCCGTCCGCCGAGCAGATGGCCCGGAAGTATTGATCACCCTCGGGGATATTGCCCGTGGTGCGGGTCCAGTTCGCACCGAGTTGGTAAAGTACTCCACCGCTTTTGATCCCGTCATAGGGCAGATCGGTCCAGCTTCCCTCGATCGCCGGGGTCTCCGTGGATTGCACACGGATTTTGAGGTTTGGATACAGAAGCACTCCGTTCTTGTCCTTCTTCTCCGGATCCAGCGGCTGGACCGCCTGAAATGTCCACGGCTGGCCGGTCTTGGTCGGACTGACGGTGCTCACCGAAAACGACTTCATCTTCGGGATCCCAAGGACGGCCACATACTTCGGGCTCGTGACTTTGAAGATATCCGAGCTGTACCCGGTCGCTTTCGTGACAACGCGGAAGTAAACCTTTGGCCCCGAGGGGATGTTGGTCGCGGTGAGCGTCCATGTGCTCCCGTTGCGGACCCAAGTGCCTGTCAACGTGATCCAATCTGCATTCTTCGCGAGGCTGGTGGCGCCCTGGATTTCAACGGTGACGCCGGGAGCAGTGGACGGCTGATCCACCTGGAAAACCCACTGGGAAGCGTCGCGCGCGCCGGTTGGGATGGTGACCTTGAAGTTACTCGCCTTAGGCAAGGGTGCGCCGGTATGCAGCAGCACGCTGACATTCCCGCCGCGCAGGTTCGCCGTGGCTAGATCCACCTGTCCGTCATTATCCAGATCCGCAGCGACGATCTGCGCCGGTCCCGAGCCGGTTGAAGTCACATAGTCCACCTTCTTGGCGAACAAACCGCCCGCCTGTCCGTAAAGGATGCTCACCGTTCCGCCGCTATCGTTCTTGAAGGTGTTGGTATTCGCCGTCGCCAGATCGAGTTTTCCGTCACTATTGAGATCCCCGACGGTGATGCCCAGTGGTCCGAGCCCCACCGGGTAATCTTTCTTTGCCGCAAAATGTCCGGTGCCATCGCCCAGGAAAACACTCACGTTATTAGTGATCGCGTTGACGACCGCAGCGTCGAGTTTGCCATCCTGGTTGAAGTCACCGGCGACCGCTTGATGCGGCCCTTTGCCCGTGGCGAACGCGCCATTGTTGGTAAAAGCGCCCTGACCATCGTTCAACAGGACTTCGAATGTATTCTCCGAGAAAATCGGCACGATGATATCGTCCGCGCCGTCGCTATTAACATCGCCCACGACCGAAAGGCCGGCGTCCGCACCCACGGTGTATTCGCCGTTATACGCGAACGTCCCGTCGCCGATACCGAAGCTGATCGTCACGCTGGTTCCTTCACCCGAAAAACCGAGGTCGAGAATTCCGTCGCGATTGAAATCCCCCTTGAAGATCTTGCCGGCGCTGGGAACGGCTACGGCTGACAGCGTCGCGCCGTCCGCGGGATGCAGGATGACCTTTGCGGGCCGGGGATTTGCGGGATCGCCGCCCATGCTCGCGACGACGTCGAGCCACCCATCGCGGTCAAAATCGCCGGTCGCAAGAAAGGCAGCGAAGCTTGTATTGGTCGCGACGATGGTAGGTGCCGGGGGGAAGAAGCCTCCCTGGTTATAGTAGAAACGCACTGCGGGGGAGAATTGACTAAAGTCCGCTGCGGCGAGATCCACCTTGCCATCGGCGTCGAAGTCGCCCGACGCCAAGCCAAAGAGCGACGGACCGCCGGTGGGATAATATTGGGTCGAAGGGAGGAAGGTGCCCTTGTTAGTATTGACCGAAATATTGTGCAGGATGCTCACTGTATCTGCAGCCTGGTTGGCGGTGAAAATGTCGAGCCGTCCGTCTCCGTCGAGATCGGCCACGGCCAGTCCTGCAGGAGCATCCCCCACGATGAAGTTGGCGGCGGGCAGGAGTTCCATGACTGGATTGGTGCCCGCGGTTCCCGCGACTTCCACGACCGTCACCTGATCCGCCGCAGCGCCGGCCATCACCAATTCGGGACGTCCGTCGCGACTTACGTCGGCAAAGAGAAGACGATCGACAATCGCTGCGAGGGAATAGGTCGTTGCGGATTTGAACGTGCCGTCGCCGTTATTAAAAAGACTCGCGAGGGATCCGGCCCCGCTGTCCGAACCGCCGGTCACAATGTCCGCGCTACCATCGCCGTTGAGATCGCTCAGTGCGACGGTGTTCGGGAGGTTGGGCAAGGTGTTGTAAATCGCGGGCGTTGAAGCAAATGAGCCTGCCCCATCGTTGGAAAGCACCCGGACCGAGCCCGCTCCGTTTGCGATCACGAGATCGAGGTCGCCATCGGCATTCACATCCGCGAGAACGATGTCGCGAGGCGAGCGATTGGGATTCGGATCGGTGTAGGTCGTGGGCGTGGCGAAGGTGCCACTGCCAGCGCTGAGCACCGCGGTGACCTTATCCACGCCGTCGATCGCCACGAGATCGGTCCACCCGTCCCGGTTCAGATCAGCGACTGCGACTGCCACGATATTGGCCGCTTGCAGGTTGATCTCCGTGGGCGGATTGGAAAAACCTGTCGCTGTGTTCGTAAATAGGAGAATCGACCCTGCAACGCCCATGCCGACGATTAAGTCCGGACGTCCGTCCCGATTGAGATCGGCCACAGACAGGGTGGACGGAATTCCGCCGCAAGGGAGGGTGGTGGACCCTGTGGAACCGCCTGTCCCGTTCCCGTCGAAGATGGTCACACTCGCCCCGACACGATTTAGCGCCGCGGCGTCCAGTTTTCCGTTTCCATTAAAGTCCGCGGTTACGACTGTAACGGGCGCTGTCTGTGTACTTAGGCTGGTCGCGGGAGCAAAGACCGGCGTATCCGCGAGAACGAGGCCGGCGTTCATGGCGAAAGCAATGAACGTCGAAAGTAGGGGATGTGGTGTAGCCATGATTGAGCGTGAGAAATTTTCCTATCGAAACCCGATTAGGAATATTTTGGAGCTAGAATGTCCGCGCCGGTGCGGGGTTGCTAGTGGAATATATTGTTATAATCGGAAATGACGCATATTTTTTGAAACTACTGGTTTTTACTTGGTTTTGACCGGCGAGCCTTCCGGGCAGGTTTGCCGGGAGGGTCTTGGAATGGGGCGAGCCCCGCTTTCACCGATTTATTGAATTGATGCCGGCCAGACGGAGAGCCACAACGTTCGCCCCTCACAATCCCCACCATGAAATCCCCGTTCGCCTTCACCTTGATCCTCGCTGCTTTCGCCTCCGCTGCCTCCGCTGCGGACGGCAAACCGATTGGTTACCAGGACACACCGATCATCCCCGGCACGAAATGGCATGTTCACGACGGGCAGCGACCGCAGCCCCCGGTCGTGACGCCCGGCCTGCCGAGCACGCTGGAAAAGGCGGGCACAGCGCCGAGCGATGCGACGGTGCTTTTCGACGGCAAGAATCTCTCGAAATGGCGCACGGCGAAGGGCGAGGACGCGGGCTGGAAGGTCGAGAATGGCTACGCGGAAGTGGTGGCGAAATCCGGCGACATCTTCACCCGCGAGGAGTTCGGGCCGGACGTGCAGGTGCATATCGAGTTTGCCACGCCACCGCCGGTCGGCGACAGCCAGGGACGGGGAAATAGCGGCATCTTCCTCTACGGCAAATACGAGATCCAGATCCTCGACAGCTACGAAAACCCGACCTACCCCGATGGCCAGGCGACGGGCATCTACGGCTACATGCCGCCGCAGGTGAATGCTTCGCGAAAGCCAGGCGAGTGGCAGATGTACGACATCATTTTCGATGGCCCTCGCTTTGCGGATGGCAAGCTCGTGAAGCCCGCGGCGGTCACCGTGCTGCATAATGGCGTGGTGACGCAGAATCACACGGTGCTGATCGGCGACACGCCACATAAGAAAGTAGGCACCTACACGGCGCATCCGGAGAAGGGGCCGATCAAGCTTCAGGATCACGGCAATCCGATGCGCTTTCGCAATATCTGGATCCGCTCGCTGAAGAACCCCGGCCCTGAAGACGTGGGGACGGGACCCGAGATCGGGAAGTAATAACGCGGGGGGACGTAACCGTTGGCCCGAGCGTCGCGTCTGGGACGGGGAACCCCACTTCTCCCGACCCGACTATGACATCTCCCATCGCGTCCCGCGTGCTGCTCGGAAGCGCCATCTTCATTTTCGCCCCGTTCGTTCAAGCGCGACTCGGCGAGACGGAAGCGCAGTCGCAAGCCCGCTACGGCGAGCCGACGCCGGAGTTGATCGGGCCACAGGAAAAGCCGGTGCTACCGGGGGCAAAGGAAGTGATCCATTCCTACCAGGGTTGGCGCTTGCGCGTGGCCTTCGTGAATGACGCGGCCGTGCGAATCGAGTACGTGCATCTTCCAGAAAACAATGCGCCCAAGAAGATCAGCGAGGATGAAGTGAAGGCGGTACTCGAGGCCGAGAAAGGGAAGTTCGCATGGCGGGAGGAGAAGGCGCGCACCGGCTACAAGGAACTTAATGCGCTAAAGACGATTCTCGAAGGCCGCCAATGGGAACGCAGCGACCACGCCCGCGCGGTGCTGAAAGCGGAACTGCTGCTCGTGGTCGAGAGCCGGGATGCAGCGGACCTCGAGAAGAAGCTGAACAAGGCCTCCGGCAAAGCGACTCCTGGCGCTGCGCCTGGGGTGCCGAAGTTTTAGGCGACCAGGCAGCGCAGGCGAGCCGCGTGTTGCCTCGCAACAGGTCGGCCCACGGGACGCGTGCCGATCGTCAAAGGTCGCGCCGGGCAGGCGGGGCGGTTTGTCCGGGGGCGACGTTTGCGCGGCCAGAGGCGCGCGCCTACGGCTCGCCGTGCGCCGCAGTCGCGAGCGGGCGGATGAATTCGCTAAGCTGCGAAAGGAGATCCGGGCTCGTTCCGAATTCCGCGACGCGCTTGACGATCGCGCTGCCGACCACGATGCCGTCGGCATGTTGGGCGACCTGGCGGACGTGTTCGGGGGTGGAAATGCCGAAGCCGACGGCGATCGGGAGCGTCGTGGTGGCGCGGATCGCGGCGACGCGATCGCCCATGGAATCGGCGACTTCCGCTCGCTCGCCGGTGACACCTTCGCGCGACACATAGTAGATGAAGCCGCTCGCACCGGCAGTGAGCTGGGCGATGCGAACGTCTGGAGTGGTGGGGGCAATGAGGCGGATGCGTTTCAGGCCGGTGTGCTGCGTGAGTTCGGCGTTCTGCGCGTCTTCGTCGGGCGGCAGATCGAGGATGAGCAGGCCATCGACGCCGGCCGCCTCGGCGTTGCGGTGGAAGAGTTCGAACCCGTAGCGGTAGATCGGGTTCATGTAGGTGTAGAGGACGAGCGGGAGCTGCGATTTCGCGCGGATCGCACGGACGCAATCGAGCACCCCATGCACGGTGGTGCCGGCCGTGAGAGCGCGCGCGGCGGCGAGTTGATTGACCACGCCATCGGCCAGCGGATCGGAGAATGGGACGCCGAGTTCGAGGACATCGACGCCGGCTTGCTCGAAGGCCCAGGCCAGGTCGCGGGTGGCTTCGAGGTTCGGGTCGCCCGCCGAGATGTAGGCGATGAGCGCCTTTTTCCCCGCGGCGCGCAGGTCGGCGAACTTCTGATCGATACGGTTCGGCATGGGAGCGCGGATATTCCGCAGGTCGCCGGTGATTGACAGAAATTTTTGCTCGGCGACTTTGGGCGCCCCGATGTCCGCCCCGACGCTGAAGATCAATGAAATCTACGAGTCCATCCAGGGCGAAAGCTCCTGGGCGGGCGAGCGCTGTCTCTTCGTGCGACTGACCGCGTGCGACCTGCGCTGCAACTACTGCGATACGGAGTATGCCTTTTACGAGGGAAAGAAGCGGCTCGTCAGCGAGGTGCTCGCGGAGGTGCTGGCGCTCGACTACCCGCTCGTGGAAATCACCGGCGGGGAACCGCTGCTGCAAAAAAACGTGCTGCCGCTCATGACCGCGCTCTGCGACGCGGGCCGCACAGTGCTCATCGAGACGAGCGGGGCTCATGACATTTCCAAGATCGATCCGCGCGTGCATCGCATCATGGATCTGAAAACGCCGGGCAGCGGCGAATGCGCGCGGAATCTCTGGAGGAACATCGCGCAGCTCGAAAAGCGCGATGAGGTGAAGTTCGTCATCGGCTCGCGCGAGGATTACGAGTGGTCGCGCGACCGCGTGCGCGAGCACGATCTCGTCGCGCGCTGCGGCACGGTGCTCTTCTCGCCGATCTTCGGGCGCATCGAGCCTCGCGAGATCGTGGAGTGGATCCTCGCGGACAAGCTCCCGGTGCGCTTCCAACTCCAGATGCACAAGTTCATTTGGGAGCCGCGGGCGCGCGGAGTGTGAGGATTCCAGGACGAATAAACTTTGGCATTCCGCAACTCGATCGCGTAGAGAAAACAATATGACGGATGAAGTTCGTAGATTGATGAATGCCGAGCCGTTTGTGCCCTTTTTTCTGCGGACCTCGGACGGTAAACAGTACCGGGTGAAACATCCGGATTATGTGGCGATCAGCCCCAAGGGTGGCCGCGTCTCTCTCTACGACGACGAGGAAACAACCACGACGTTGAGCGCGCTGCACATCGTGGGGGTGGAAACATTGCCGACGCGCGCACGTCGCCGCTAAACGTGCGGGTCCGACTCACGAAAGATTTCACCTTCGAAGCCGCGCAAACGCTGCCCTGCGCGCCGGAGGGACACAAGTGTCGGCAGATGCACGGGCACAGCTTCAAGGTGGAGATCAGCGTCGAGGGCGAGACTGATCCGAAGACCGGCTGGTTCTACGATCACGCGGAGATCAGCAAGGCGATGCGGCCGTTGCTCGTGGATCTCGATCACGGCTACCTCAATGAGATTCCGGGTCTTGAGAATCCGACGATCGAAATCATGGCCGCGTGGTTTTGGGAAAAGCTCGCTCCGCAATGTCCGGGGCTCGCCGAGATCGTGATCCACGAGACGCCCACGGCGCGATGCAGCTATCGCGGGCAGTGACGACAATTTTCGCTCGCTTCGGAACACGCCACCGCTAGCCTCCCGCGCTCTTATGAAATGGCCTTCCGTCCTCCTCGTTTGCGCGCTCGCCCTGCTCTCCCATGCCTGCGAGCAGCACAAAGCTTCCGAACTCGAGGACGCGCATGGCCACAGTGCTGGACCCGCGGAGCACAAGGCGGAGGAGAAAAAGGCCGAGGACGGCAAGCCGGGAGAGGCGCCGAAGTTTTTCCCGGAAAAGAAATAGCCCACGCCGAGCATGCCTGAGCTGCGTCCCGCGAACCCACCCACGCGCGGAAGGCTGGTGCGGAGTTTCGGCTACGCCATCCGCGGCGTGCGGTGGATGCTCGCCTTGCAGGCCAATGCGCGGATCCATGCGCTCGCGACGATCGCGGTGGTGGGGCTCGGGTTTTTGCTCGGGCTGAAGAGTTGGGAATGGTGCGCGGTGGTCGGCGCGATCGGGCTGGTCTGGACGGCGGAGGGGGTGAACACGGCGATCGAGGCGCTGACCGATCTCGTGTCGCCGGGCGAACATCCGCTGGCCGGCCGTTCCAAGGATCTCGCGGCCGGTGCCGTGCTATGCGCGGCGGTCGCGGCGGCGGTGATCGGCCTCATCGTGTTTCTGCCGCGCGTGATTCCGTGAGCGGAGCGATGACCTTTGAAGTGAGCATGCCGAGCAAGGGCGGCCAGATGCGCGCGAGTCGCAGCGCCTGTGTCGCGATGCGGGGATGCAACACCGCGGCCTTCGCGAGTTCGTTCACCCAGAGCCGGCCGCGATACAGCGCGCGGTGGCTCGCGGTGTAGCCCGGCAGGTCGCGGCTGGTGATCGCCTCGGCTGCGAGGGCGCCCGAGGCGAGCGCGTAATAAATGCCTTCGCCGGTGAATGGTTCGACCACGCGGGCGGCGTCGCCGACGAGCAACAGGCGCTCGTGCACCGGCGGCAACGGCGCGCGGGCGAGGGGCGCGATGCTGCGCCATGCTTGATCCGGCGCGAGGGAAAAACGCTCGTGCGCCCACGCCTTGAGCCGATCGAGATCGCGAGATCGCGCGACGACGCAGACGTTGATCTCCCCTCCCCCCACGTCCGCGACGCCGCAGTATCCAGATGGGAGCAGCCGCATCGTGACTTTGTTCCCCTCGCCGTTCGACACCGGAAGATGCGCCTGCAAGCCGAGGCGATCCTTGTGGGCCGCGGGCAGCAGGCCGAGCAGCCGTGCGGCGGTGGAATTGCGCCCATCGGCGGCGACGAGAAAATCCGCTTCGAAAACGGCGTCGCCCGCGCGGAGACGCCAGCCGGGTTCGATGGCGCTCAAGGCGGCGCCCTGCTCCACGGTCGCGCCGAGTTCAGCCGCGCGTCGCAGCAGCACCATGTCGAAGAGGCTGCGCTTTACCGCGATCTCGCCGCGGTCGCCGGCGGGAAGTGGGTAGCGGAGCACGCGTTCGTCGGTGCCGATGAATTCGACCGTCCCGATCCGGGCATGCGGCAGCGCGGCGACGCGGTCGCTCACGCCGAGCCGATCGAGCACCGGCCAGCACGCCGGATTCAGGCAGTCGCCGCAGACCTTCTCGCGGGGGAAGGTCGCGCGCTCGATCAGCAGCGTGCGCAGCCCGGCATCAGCGCAGAGCGCGGCGCACGTGGAGCCAGCAGGACCGGCGCCTACGATGGCGACATCATATTTCATCGAAAGGCGATTCGGCAGGATTCCCCTGCGGGGACGCAAGCGCGATTGCAATGCAGTGCGCGGCTTGGCATCGGTTGCGGCTCGCCATGAAACTTCGCCCGCTTCTCGCACTCGCTCTTTCCGCCGCTGCGCCGCTCCTCGCACAGGATGCGCCGGCGCCCGCGGCCACTCCCGCGGATCAG
Source organism: Chthoniobacteraceae bacterium (assembly GCA_031411395.1). Lineage (GTDB taxonomy): Bacteria > Verrucomicrobiota > Verrucomicrobiia > Chthoniobacterales > Chthoniobacteraceae > Chthoniobacter. The sequence continues at coordinate 10,945 of JANOAZ010000206.1, read as the reverse complement.
ATCACGGTGCCGCCGGGGTTCCGGGTCGAGTTGCTGCGCTCGGCGGCGAAGACGGAAGGCTCGTGGGTCTCGATGGCGGTCGATGACAAGGGGCGGCTCTACATTGCGCCGCAAGGCGCGCCGCCGGAAGCAGGCTTCAAGAAGGAAGACCAGTGGGGCGGCCTGTGGCGCGCGACGCTGGCCGAAGGCAAATCCGAAATCCGAAATCCGAAATCCGAAATCCTGAAGTGGGAAAAGGTGCCGGTGCCGGTGGGCGATGCGATGGGAATGCTGTGGGCGTTTGATTCCCTCTACGTGAGCGGCACGGGGCCGGAGGGGCGGGCGATCTATCGGCTGAAGGACACGAATGGTGACGACACGCTCGACGAGGCGAAGCTCTGGAAGGCCGTGCCTGGCGGCAATGGCGAGCACGGGGCGCACGCGCTGGTGCTCGGGCCGGACGGCAAGTCGATCTACATCGCGCACGGCAATTCCACGCCGCTCGTCGAGGGCATCGATACGCAATCGCCGTATCGCAACTACGCCGAAGACATCCTCATCCCGCGCGTCATGGACCCCGTCGCGACCTTCTTTGACAAGCTGAAGGCCCCCTACGGCCAGGTCCTGCGCACCGATGAGAACGGCACGCGCTGGGAGCTTTTCGCCGGGGGCTTCCGCAACGAATACGACATCGACTTCAACGCCGACGGCGAGCTTTTCACCTACGACAGCGACATGGAGTGGGACGTGGGCCTGCCGTGGTATCGGCCCACGCGGGTGCTGCACATCATCCCCGGCGCGGAGTTCGGCTTCCGCGAGGGAAATCAGAAATGGCCCGAGCATTCCCCCGACTCGCTCCCGGCGGTGACGAACATCGGCCTCGGCTGCCCGACCGGGGTGAAGTTCGGCACGAAGTCGAACTTCCCGGAGAAATATCGGCGCGCGTTTTTCATCATGGACTGGACGTTCGGCCGGCTGCTCGCCGTGCAACTCCACCCCGAGGGCGCGAGCTACTCCGCGCAGAATCCGCTCAAGAGCTACACGCATCCGACCGGTCCCGAAGCGAGCGAGGACGTGGAGATATTCCTCTCGGGAAAAGGGATGCCGCTCACCGACCTCGAGTTCGGCAAGGACGGCGCGATGTATCTCACCGTGGGCGGTCGCGGCACCCAGGCGGGATTGTATCGCGTGAGCTGGACGGGAGAGGAAAAGGAGCCGGCATTCGTCGAAAAACGACTCGGCAACGGTGAGGAAGCTTTCGCTCGCGAGTCCGTCCTTCGCATGAAGGACCACGCGAACTCGCGCTACGCGGTGGATGAAGCCTGGCCGCTGCTCGGTTCCGTGGATCGCTTCACCGCCTTCCCCGCGCGGCTGATGCTGGAGGATATGTCGGTCGCCTCCTGGGGAGAGAAGGCACTCGCGGAGACCAACCCGCGCACCGCGCTCACCGCGCTCCTCGCCCTCGCGCGCGTCGGGGCGAAAGAGCAGCAGGCGCCGCTGCTCAAGGCGCTCGGGAAGTTCCCGCTCGATTCGCTCGACGAAGACCTGAAGCTCCTCAAGCTGCGCGTGATCAAGCTCAGCTTCGCGCGGCAGGGGCGGCCGGATACCGACTTCCTCAATCTCGCGATCCAAAAGCTCAACGCGCAGTACCCGGCGAAATCATGGGCGCTCAATCGCGAGCTGAGTGAACTGCTCATCTGGCTCGGCGCGCCGGACGCGATCGAGAAGACGCTCGCGCTCATCGACGCGGCCACTTCACGCGAGGAGCAAATCTGGCATGCCTGCATGCTCCGGGAGGCGCAGGGCTGGACGCCGCCGCAGCGCGAGCGTTATTTCGCGTGGTTTCAAAAGGCAGGCACCTATCACGGCGGCAATTCGCTCAAGAAATTCATCGAGCGCATCAAGGAACAGGCTCTGGCCAAAGTGCCCGATGCCGAGCGCGCGCACTTCGCCGAAGTCGCCGCGAAATCCCCGCCTCCGCCCGCGCCCGCAGCGCCCGCGGTGATCCGTCCATTCCAAAAGTCATGGACGATGGCCGATCTCGAAGCCGATCTGCCGAAGGCGGCGAGCGGACGCAACTTCGCCCGCGGCAAGGAAATCTTCGCCAGCACGCAGTGCCTCGCATGCCATCACTTCGGCCCCGGCGGCGGCGACGTCGGTCCCGATCTCACCGCGGTCGGGCAGCGTTTCCAGCGGCGCGATATCCTCGAGGCGATCGTCGATCCGTCGAAGGTCGTCAGCGAGCAATACGCGAGCTTCGTTTTCACGATGAAGAACGGGGAGACCTACGTCGGGCAGGTCGCCGTGGAATCGAACTACCACTACGACGTGATCGTCGATGCGGTCCGCGGCGAGCATCGTCAGATCGGCAAGACCGGCCTCGTGAAAAAGGAAATCGCCCCCGTCTCGCTGATGCCGCCGGGCTTAATCAACGTGCTGACGAAGGAAGAGATCCTCGACCTCCTCGCGTATCTCGAAAGCGGGGGGAACGAGAAGGCGCCGGCGTTTTCCAAATAGCGATCCTCCCGTAGGCGCGCAGCGCCGCATCGAAAAAACGCCGTCATCCTGAGCGCAGTCGAAGGGCCTCGTACTTTTTTCCCAACGACCCGCGCAATAGCAGAAATAGTGAGAGATCCATCGACTGCGTTCCGCCCCGCCTTCGCCCATGCGGAACTCCGCTCAGGATGACCGTATTTTGGATGTGGCGCTGCGCGCCGATTCATTGCTCCCGCACGCCCCGGCCAGACGCGAGTCCGTTCGCCGGGGCAATTCGAAGTTTGACGCCCTCGCGAGCCGCTGAAATAAAGACCGCCCGCGCTGCGGCGCACCTCCTTCCTCCTCCATCGCATGAACTCCGTCCTCCAACTCAAGACCGTCAAAAAGAGCGTCGCCAAAATCGTCGAAGCCGAACTCGGCGAAACGGGCGGCCTGCTCCGCCTCGCGCCGTGCTGGGTGCCGCGCAGTTTTCTCCAGCCAGGCAAGCGGCTGAAGCTGCATCCGGACGATCTCTACGCCTACGGGCTGAATCGCGGTGGCATCGACGAGCGCTGGTTTGCCAGCACCACGCCGGCGGCCAATGACAACCGCACGCCCGACGAGGGCCTGAGCTACGTGGTGATCGACAAGCAGCGCTTCACGTTGCAGCAAGCCGTGTCCGAGTGCGGGGCGACTTTGATCGGCGAGAAGATCTGGAAGAAGTACAGCAAGTGGCCGGTGTATTCGAAGTTCTTCGATAACATGGGGCCGATCCCGCACCACATGCACCAGAGTGCCGCGCAGGCCAAGCTGGTCGGGCAGGAAGGGAAGCCGGAGAGCTATTACTTTCCACCGCAACACAACAACGTCGGGAACAACTTCCCCTACACCTTCATGGGCTTCGAGCCGGGCACCACCAAGGCGCAGGTCCGCAAGTGCCTGGAGGATTGGAACAAGGGCGACAACGGCATCCTCGATCTGTCGAAAGCGTACCGCCTCAAGGCCGGCACGGGCTGGCTGATCGATCCCTGCATTCTCCACGCGCCCGGCTCCCTCTGCACCTATGAGCCGCAGTGGGGCAGCGATGTTTTCGGCATGTATCAGAGTCTCGTCGAGGGCCGCGAAGTGCCATGGGCGCTGCTCGTGAAGGACATGCCGAAGAAGCACCACAAGGATCTCGACTTCATCGTGGAGCAACTCGACTGGGAGAAGAATGTGGATCCGAAATTCAAGGAGCATCACTACCTCGAACCGGTGCCGGTGGCGGATACGCGCAAGGAAGGCTTCGTCGATCGCTGGATCGTCTATGGCAAGGTGGATGGCGAGCAACTCTTCACCGCGAAGGAACTCACCGTCGATCCAGGGCAGCAGGCGATCATCAAGGACAACGGCGCCTATGGCTTGATCTGCGTGCAGGGCCTCGGGTTGATCAATGGTCTGCCGCTCAATTCGCCGAAGCTGATCCGCTTCCACGAACTAACTGAGGACGAATACTTCTGCACCGAGGCAGGTGCGAAGGCGGGCGTCACTTTCGAGAATATGAGCGAGACCGAACCGCTGGTGATCCTGCGTTACTTCGGGCCCGAGGTGAATCCCGAGGCGCCCGCGATGGGCGCGTATCGGAAGAACAAATTCTAAATAACCCAACACGATGTTTCCCAATCCCCATCAACCCATGAGCACCCACACCCTGCCCAAACTGCACAATGCCATGTGGCCCGGCCTCGTCGGCAAGGGGACCGACCCCGGCCAGGAGCCGCCGATCAGCCTCGAGAAGATGCTCGATCTCACCGCGGCGGCGGAGGTGAACGGCCAGAAGTTCGACGGCATCGATTACTTCCTCTTCCTCCCCCACACGAATCCCGAGGCGAGCGACGACGAACTGAAGAAGATCGCAGATCTCATCGCCAGCAAAGGCTTCTCCGTCGGCTCGCTCGTGGCGCCCGTGTGGCCCGGAACGATCGGCGACTCCGCTATGGGAGACGCCGCGCAGCGCGAGAAGTTCCTCAGCGCGGTGAAGATGGCCTGCCGCGTCGCGGGTATCTTTAACAAGCACGGCGTCCGAAAATATGGCGTGATCCGCATCGACTCCGCGGAATTCGGCGTGAACAAATGGCGCGAGAACCCCACCGAAAACACCGCGAAGATTGCCGCGACTTTCCGCGAAGCGGGAAAGCTCGCCGAGCAAGCGGGCGAGCGTCTTGCGGCCGAGGGTGAAATCTGCTGGGCCGGCATGCATTCGTGGAAGGACATCCTCGACCTGCTCGAAGCTGTCGGGATGCCGAAGACCGTGGGCTTCCAGGCCGACCTCGCCCACACCTACCTCTACCTCCTCGGCTACAACGCCCCCGAACACGCGCTCGTGAAGGAAGGCTACAGCGAGGCCGAGTTCTACGCCGCCTACGAGAAGATGACCGACAAGCTTCGCCCGTGGACGATCGATTTCCACGTGGCGCAAAACGACGGCCACGTCCACGGCGCCGGTGCGCATGACAAAACCGGCAAGCACTGCCCGGCCGACGATCCCGCCGGCAAACTCGATATCGTAAAATGCTCCGGCTACTGGCTGAAGGACGCCGCCGCCCGCGGCATCCAGCACATCTGCTGGGACGGCTGCATGTTCCCGAACTCCAAGCTCGAACAGCCGCAGACCTGGAACGCGATCCTCGACGTGATGATCAAAGTCCGCGCGGCACACGGTTGGTAAGTATTTAGCCGCGAAATGGTTTCGCGCGTTAGCGCGTTACCAAACGGAGTTTGGTAACGAGCAGAAAACGGAGTTTGGTAACGCGCAGGACGCGCAGACCTCCAACGATCACCCGGTAATGAAGTGCCGCTGGCTCGCTCTCACGATCATTTCGCTCCTCGTCGTCACCGTTCCACCCGCCCGGGCCGAGCCGCCCGCGCATCCTGTCGTCGGCGCGATTCGGTGGGATGGCTGGCAGGTCGAGGGCAGCGTGGGTCAGGCCGTGAGCAAATCGCTCACTCCCGCGCATTGGCGTTACCGGCTGCCGTTCTTTGCGAAAGTTCGCGCCGATGGATCGCCCGAACTGCGCGGCGACACCGCGGAAGTCATGACCGCCGAGATCGCCGCGGCCCGCACCGCTCATCTCGATTACTGGGCCTTTCTCGCCTACGACGAAGCCGACCCGATGACCCGAGGGCTGCAGCTCTATCTGGCCAATCCCCGGCGGGCCGACGTGAATTTCTGTATCATCAGCGAATCCGCCCGATGGCACCGCGGAAATGCCGCGGCGCTCGCCGAACGTTTCGCCAGACTCATGGCTGAACCCGGTTATCAGCGCGTCGCCGGCGGCCGACCGCTCTTCTACCTCCTTCATCACAGTCTCGAGCCTTTCACCCGGGCATGGGGTGATCCTGCCGGGTTTCGGGAAGCCATTGACGCGCTCAGGGCTGCGGCCGCTTCCCGTGGGCTGCCCGCGCCCTACCTCGCGGTGATGACCTATGACGTGAACGGCGCGAAAGCGCTGCTGGACGCTGCCGGCCTCGACGCGATCAGCGCCTACGCCTTTCAGCGCGGGCACGACCGCGCCCCCTTCTCCCGGCTCACGAGCGATCTCGAAGCCTTTTGGGAAATCCAGCGTGCGACCGGCGCACCCGTCATCCCGCTCGCCATGGCGGGCTGGGATCGTCGTCCGCGCGTGGAAAACCCCGTCCCGTGGGAAAACTTCGGCGGGACGATGGACAAGTACTACGATACGCCCACGCCCGACGAACTCGCCGCTCATGTCCGCACCGCAGTCCAGTGGACCCGCGATCACGCGGCCGCCTGCCCCGCCCAGGCTGTGATCGTGTATGCCTGGAATGAATTCGATGAAGGCGGCTGGCTATGCCCCACGCTCTCCGAAGGCACGGCCCGCGCCGAAGCCCTCGGCCGCGCCTTGCGCTGAATCTCCCCTCGCCCGCCCACCGCGATCGCAGGTGCGCGGCGCCCTTGAAGCGCGGCCCTCCGCGGAGTTGCCCTGCGTGCGCTTCTTTGCTCCAATGCGCGCCCCACTTCCACCAAACCATCCCAGTCTCTCAATCCACATGGCTAAAAAACCCCTCAACATCGGCATCGTCGGCTACGGCTTCATGGGCCGCACGCATGCGAACGGTTACCACAACGCGGCGAAGTTTTTCGACACGCCGCTCGTCCCCGTGCTCAAGGCTGCCTGCGGCCGCGACGCGACCAAGCTGAAGGCGTATGCGGACAACTGGGGCTTTGAATCCACCGAGACCGATTGGAAAAAACTCGTCGAACGCAAGGACATCGACGCGATCGACATCGTCACGCCGAACGACTCCCACGCCGAGATCGCCATCGCCGCAGCTCGCGCGGGCAAGATGGTGCTCTGCGAAAAGCCGCTCTCGCTCGATGGCGCGCAGGGTGAGGAAATGGTGCGTGAGATCGAGAAGGCCGGCGTGCCGAACACAGTCTGGTACAACTACCGCCGCGTGCCGGCGGTGACGCTCGCCAAGCAGATCATCGACTCCGGGAAGCTCGGGAAGATCTTCCATTACCGCGCGAACTTCCTCCAGGACTGGACCATCTCCGCAGACCTCCCGCAGGGCGGTGCCGGCCTTTGGCGGCTCGACGCGAAGGCCGCCGGCAGCGGCGTGACCGGCGACCTGCTCGCGCACTGCATCGACACCGCGCTCTGGCTGAATGGCTCGATCACCGACGTGAGCGCGATGACCGAGACCTTCATCAAGCAACGCACCCACACCCTCACCGGCAAGGTCGAGGAGGTGAAGATCGACGACGCCTGCACCTTCATGGGGCACTTCGCCAATGGCTCGCTCGCGCTCTTCGAATCCACCCGCTACGCCCGCGGCCACAAGGCGCTCTACACGCTGGAGATCAACGGCGAGAACGCCTCGATCCGCTGGGATTTGCACGACCTGCATCGCCTGCAATTCTTTGACTATGCGGACGAGGGCATCGTGCGCGGCTGGCGCAGCATTCACGTCACCGATGGGGATCAGCCCTACATGAAAAACTGGTGGGTGCCCGGTCTCCAGATTGGCTACGCCGAATCGTTCACGCACCAGGTTGCCGACTTCCTCAAAGCCGCCGGCGAAGGCAAGCCGTGTCCGCCAACTTTCCGCGACGCGCTCGAGACGCAATACGTCTGCGACGCCGTCCTCGCCTCAGCCCGTGAGGGCCAGTGGAAGGACGTAAAGAAAGTCGCGTAACTGGCGATCATCAAGGCGAGGCCGCTCCTAGCTTGAGAGCGGCCTCGCTCGACTTGGCCACGTGGGTTTCTTCAGCATTACCGATCCGCTTGAAGGGGACCTATCTGGCGAGATTCACGAATAGGTCGATACTGTCGATGTATGCCCCGCATGATAAGTAAGAAGGCGCCGCGTTTCCTCTGGTATGCCATCGCCGTGGCGCTCGTCTGTCCCACGTGCCTCATCCAAGGCCGCCCTTTGACGATCGCCGGTAACATCGCGGGCAGTTCCTACGAGCCAGCGTCCGGCGTTATCTACTCCGAGATGAGGTCACGGCTCACGGAGGATTTTCCCGGCACGACGTTTGTCACCCTCGCGGCCCTTACCGGCAATCTCAGTGGTTTCGATTTGCTTGTCTTAAACCGATTTGCTTCGCAAGCCCTAACCCTTGCCGAACAAACCAATCTTCATAGTTATGTTCTCAATGGCGGGAACCTACTCTATGTCGGCGAAGACACGGGACTCTCGAACGATTCGTTTACTAATCCTTTCGGCATCGCCATGGCGCCCGATCCCACGACGGATATTGCCATCGCCTTCGCAACCTATACGAACCTCGGCTCTCCGTTCCTCACCGGACCTTTCGGCGCGCCTTCGAACCCGCCTTCAGGGAGCGATGCGGCGAAGATCATCACCCTTGGCCCGTCTGTTGAATTAGCCCGCTGGAATGGCGGTGGGACTGCCATCTCCGCCTTCGGCCCCAATACGCTCTCGGCTGGAGCCGGCTTCGGAGTGTTCGTCACCGACGCAAATATGATGACGCCGGCTCGCTATTCGCTGGAACTGGGAGACGTCTTATCCAACGCGTTATTGCTGCCCGAACCTTCGAGCCTGGCGTGCCTCCTCCTTGGCGCCGCGGGTTGCTTCGGCCGCCGCCGGTTCTTTCGCGCATTCAGAGCTTGAGCGTTGATCGCGGCGCCTTCGTGCGGCATTCCTGTGCGCATGCGTCTTCTCGCGTTCTCCATTCTTTTGATCCTCGCCGCAGCCTGCAACCGCAGCGCGGGAAGCTGGCCGCAATTCCGCGGCCCCAATCAGGGCCACTCCGAGGCGAAAAATGCGCCGCTAACATGGAACGAGAACGAGCACGTCAAGTGGAAGACCCCGCTGCCGGGGCAGGGTTGGTCCTCGCCCGTCGTGGACGGAAAGCAGGTCTGGATGACCACGGCTGAGGAAGAGGGACGCTCGCTGCGCGCTCTCTGTTGCGATCTCGAATCCGGCGCGTTGCGGATGAACATCGAAGTGTTTCGCAATGAGGTGGTGCCGCCGAAGCACGCGCGGAACAGTTACGCTTCACCCACTCCGATCATCGATGGCGACCGGGTGTATGTGGATTTCGGGGAAATGGGCATCGCGTGTCTCGCGACGAAAGATGGGAAGAAGCTGTGGGAGAATCGCGAACTGGTCGTCGATCACCAAAATGGGCCTGGCGGCAGCGCGGTGCTTTTTCAGGACCGGTTATTGATCGCCTGCGACGGAGTGAACAAGCAGTACGGCGCTGCGCTGGACAAGACCACGGGCAAGCTCCTCTGGAAGACCGTCCGCAGCGGACTCGCGAACCTCGTGGGTCAGCCCGCCGATCACTACAAAGCCTACGGCACACCGATCGTCTTCGTGCTCGACGGCAAGCCACAGTCGCTGACCTGCGGCGCCGACCGGCTCTACAGCTACGATCCGACGACCGGACAGGAAATCTGGCATCTCGACTACAAGGGTTATTCCAACGTCCCGACCCCCGTCTTCGACGGAAAACAAATCTACGTGAGCAGCGGCTTCACCAAGCCCGAGATGATCGCCATCAAAGCCAGCGGCTTGCAGGGGAATGTCACGCAGACCCACGTGAACTGGAGGCAAAAGACGGGCGCACCGGATCAATCCACGCCGATCGTGGTCGGCGAGCGTCTTTATATGGTGTCGAGCGGTGGCATCGCCTCATGCCTGAACACCGCGACGGGCGAGATCGTCTGGAAGGAGCGCATCGGCCCCGACTATGCCGCGTCGCCGATCCTCGCCGCTGGCCGCCTCTATTTCTTCGATACCTTCAACAAATGCAAAGTCATCGCGCCCAGCGACACCTTCACCGTCCTCGCGAAAAACGAACTCGCCGACGGCTGCTTCGCGACTCCCGCTGTCGCTGGTCGGGCGCTCCTCGTTCGCACGAAGACGGCGCTCTATCGCATCGAGGAGTAGGGCGCATTGCCCGTGAGCGGGACAACTCTCGGAACCCTCGACTCGCGGGCGTCGAAGAGGCTTACCGCTCGTTCCCAAAGTGGGGCTTTGGGAACGCACCCCGCCGTGGCAATCCCATTGCGCGGCCGGCGGCGGGACTTAGCGCCACTTCCTCACCCGCCCCTCACCGCGAAGCAAAGCGTCCCCGCAATGCTTGCGTTCCCAAACCCTCAGTTTGGGAACGAGGAGACGAGGAGAAACGCCGAGCACGACGTTTTCGCGCCCCTCTCCCCCATCCCGCTCGTTCCCAAGTTGCACTTGGGAACGCCCCTTTCCGCGAAGCTGAGCTTCGTCTACTCCCCCGCGCCAGCCAGCAGCGCCTTCATCGCGGCGAAGCGGTCTTTCGCCGAAGTCTCGGCGACGGGGGCGTTCATGATCTCGGTGGCGGAGCGGTGGATGACCCAGTCAGCGGGTAGTTCCTTGATGAAGGAACTCGGGGCGCAGCCGCTGGGGCTGCCCCATTTGATCCGCGTGCCACACCAGGTGAGGGCGAGCGTCTCGCGGGCGCGGGTGATGCCAACGTAGAGCAGGCGGCGCTCTTCATCGACGCTGCCTTCCACCTTGGAGCGGTCGTGGGGCAGCACGCCTTCTTCGAGGCCGATGAGATAGACGTGGGGAAATTCCAGGCCCTTGGCCGCGTGCAGGGTGATGAGGGTGACGCCGGTGCCTTTGGATTCGTCGTTGTCATCCTCCTTTTCCTGCCGCAGCAGCATGTCGTCGATGAACCCGCGCAGGCCCTTGTCGCTTTTCGGCGCGTCGAGCTCAAACCACGTCATCATCTCCATGACCTTGCCCTCGCGCTTGAACGCCTCCTCGGGCGTCTTGCAGGAGCGGTGCAGGTCTTCGATGTAGCCGGTCTCTTTCAAGAACGAACGCAGCAGGGCGGGCTGGTCGGCGAGCGGCGTATTGAGGCGCGTCTCCCACTGGTCGCGGAATCGATCAACAAATTCGCCACCTTCCTCGACCAATGGGAGACGCGCCTGAACACGCCGCTCGCCGACCAGCCCGCGCTGCTGCGCACCTTTTT